>NZ_JAVTJF010000002.1:0-348946 GCF_031843905.1 Aeromicrobium sp. WCS2018Hpa-31
AGTAGTGGGAGCGGCGAGGAACGAGTGGTGCTCCTGCGTATCGAGACCATCGGTGGGGCGGGGGTGATGATCTCGATACGTCCGACCCTGCTCGTTCCTCGCGGGTCGGGCTACTCGATCGCTGGGTTCGGGGGCTCGTGGTTCGACGTGATGCTGGTCGAGTAGTGGGAGCGGCGAGGAACGAGTGGTGCTCCTGCGTATCGAGACCATCGGTGAGGGCTGGGGTCATGATCTCGATACGTCCGACCCTGCTCGTTCCTCGCGGGTCGGACTACTCGATCATCAGGGGCGCTACTCGATCAACGGATGGCGTGGGCCGCGCGCCACTCGTCGGCGAGCAGCGCGTAGCCGAGGGTGTCGACCCAGCCGAGGTCGCGGTGGAGGGAGTCACGGACCGCGTGGAGCTCGCGACGCATGCCGACGCGCTCCATGAGTCGCCACGACGGCTCGTTCGCGGCGAAGCATTCCGCCTTCACGCGGTGCACTCCGAGGTCCTCGAAGCAGATCCGCAGGACCTCCTCGACTGCCTCGGTCATCAGGCCCTGTCCGCCTCGACGGGGCGCCAAGGTCCAACCGAGCACCACGAGCTCTCCGCGACCACGGTGCGCGACGTCGCGCTGCGCCCAGGCGTCCTCGACGTGGACCATCAGGTCACCGACGACCTCGCCGTCGAGCTCCGCGACCAGGGTGCAGCCGCGCGCCCGAGCGGTGAAGTGCTCGAGCACGAGCTCGTCGCGCGAGGCGGGCGATCGACCGGTCCACTGGTGCAGCGACGGATCGCTCCGATAGGCCCACAGAGCATCGACGTCGTCGAGAGTCAGAGGGCGCAGCGACAGGCGCTCGGTCCGCCTCGGCCAGTCGAGACGGAGCAGGGGTGAGTCGGGTGCGTCGGGCACTCAGCGATCGTAGGGGTAGAAGCCGTGGCCGGACTTCTTGCCGAGCAGGCCCGCGTCGACCATGCGGTCGAGGACCGGGGGCGGGGAGTACAGGGGCTCCTTGAACTCGTCGTACATCGAGACGCCGATGGCGCGCACGGTGTCGAGACCGATCAGGTCGGCCAGCGCCAGCGGGCCCATCGGGTGCCCGCACCCGAGCACCATGCCGGAGTCGATGTCGGCCGCCGAGGCGTACCCCGCCTCGTACATGCGGATCGCCGACAGCAGGTACGGCACGAGCAGGCTGTTGACCACGAAGCCGGCCCGGTCGGTGGCCTCGATGGGCTCCTTGCCGAGCGTCTCGGAGACGAACGACTGCATGCGCTGCAGCGTCTCGGGGCTCGTGGTGAGCGACGGGATGAGCTCGACCAGCTTCATGACCGGTGCCGGGTTGAAGAAGTGCACCCCCATCACGCGGTCGGCCCGACCCGACACGGCGCCGAGCTTGACGATCGGGATGGACGACGTGTTGGACGCGAGGACGGCGTCGTCGGACTCCAGGAGCGAGCCGAGCGTGCGGAACAGCTGGAGCTTGGTCGCCTCGTCCTCGCTCGCGGCCTCGACCACCAGGTCGCGGTCGGCCAGCGCCTCCAGGTCGGCCGTGAACGTGACCCGCTCGAGCGTCTCCGCGACGTCCTCGGACGTCATCTTGCCGCGCTTCTCGGCCCGGCGCAGCGAGCCCTCGACCCGCTCCGCGGCACGCTTGGCGGCGTCGTCGTCGACCTCCACCGTGACCACGGACAGGCCCGCGCGGGCGCCGACCTCCGTGATGCCGGACCCCATGAGTCCGCCCCCGACGACACCCAGTCGCGCGATCGTCATCGTCTCTTCCTCACCCTCGATTGCTCGGACGTCCAACGATCTCCAGCGTACGGGACGCCGACGTGCGAACGTGAGGCGACCCTCAGGTGTGACGCAGGCGCGTGGTGCGGCCCGACGAGCGGGGTCGACGTGGTGGGATGGGGCCATGCGTGCACGTCGTCCGGCCCTGCTGGCCCCGATCCTGGCCGTCGCGGTGCTGACGGCGGCCTGCAGCGGCGACGACCCCGAACCCGCCACGAAGCCGACGGCGACCGCCTCGCCCACGGCCAGCGGCCTGCCCGCGGGAACGCCCGTGCCCGAGCTGCTCTCCGGGGTCCGGTGCAACCCCGACGACGACGGCGTCTGGGCTGCGGTCGGCGTCGTCTCGAACCCCACCAAGAACCCGGTCAGCTACCAGGTGAGCGCCCAGGTGGGTCCGGCCGACGGCGCGGGACCGGCCACCACCCGCCGGCTGGTCGACGTCGCCGCCGGGACGAAGGTGCGGTTCAGGCTCGACGAGATCCCGACGTCCTCGCCGGACGGCCCGTGCCACCTGCAGCTGCTCGCCCTCCAGCCCGACTGACCCCGGACACGGCACGAGGGGCCGACCGCGTGCGGCCGACCCCTCGTGCTCGGGGCTGCGTCAGGAGCGGGCGATGCTCACCATGTCCTCACGCGGCACGACCTTCACGCGTTCGCGCTCGTGCTCGTGGGCCTCGCCGAGGCCCATCTCGTGGGCGTCGAGCTTCTCCCAGCCCTCCCACGTCGTGTACTCCAGGCCGCGCGAGTCGAGGTAGGCGTCGACGGACTGGGGCTCCGGCTGCGCCGCCTGGGCGAGCGTGGGAGCGTCCTCGAGCAGCATCGAGATGGTCTGGGCCGCGTCGGACTTGGTGTGGCCGATGAGCCCGACCGGTCCGCGCTTGATCCAGCCGGTGACGTAGGCACCCGGCAGGGCGGAGCCGTCGATCTCCACGACCCGGCCGCCGTCGTTGGGCACGACGCCGGCGGTGATGTCGAAGGGCAGGCCGGGCAGGTTGTCGGAGTAGTAGCCGACCGCCCGGTAGACGGCCTGGACCGGCCAGTCCACGAGCTCGCCCGTGCCGCGGACGTTGCCCGTGCCGTCGAGCTCGGTGACCTCGGTGCGCAGACCCACGACCTTGCCGTCCTCACCGAGGATCTCCACGGGGTTCTGGCAGAAGTGGATGTGGATGCGGTGCGGGGCGCCCGTGGGCTCCTTGGCCAGGTAGTTCTGCAGCACGTCGACGACGAGCTTCTGGCTCTTCGCGGCCCGGATCGCCTCGAGCGAGCCCTCGTCGAGCTCGAAGCCCTCGGGGTGGACGATGACGTCGATGGTCGGGGAGTGGCTGAGCTCGCGCAGCTCCATGGGCGTGAACTTGACCTGCGCGGGACCGCGGCGCGCGAACACGTGCACGTCCTTCGTGACGTTCTTCTTGAGCCCCTCGTAGACGTTGTCGGGGATCTCGGTGACGAGCAGCTCCTCGGCCGTCTTGGCCAGGATGCGCGAGACGTCGAGGCCGACGTTGCCGACGCCGAGCACCGCGACGGACTCCTGGTGCGGCTGGAAGGGCCACTCGCGGTCGACGTCGGGGTGCCCGTCGTACCAGTACACGAAGTCGGCGGCACCGTGCGAGCCGTCGAGGTCGATGCCGGGGATGTCGAGGTCGCGGTCCCGGCGCGCACCGGTCGCGAACACGACCGCGTCGTAGAACTGACGCAGGTCGTCGAGCTTGAGGTCGTCGCCGAACGCGACGTTGCCGAAGAAGCGGATGTCGTCGTTGGCCATGACGCGCTTGAGCGCCTTGACGATCTCCTTGATGCGCGGGTGGTCCGGCGCGACGCCGTAGCGGATCAGCCCGAAGGGCGTGGGGTCGCGCTCGAGGAGGTCGACGCTCGCGCCCTCGAAGGGTGCGGGGACCTCGGACTTGGTGAGGATGTCGGCGGCGTAGACGCCGGCCGGGCCGGCGCCGACGATCGCGACCCTGAGCTTCCTGCTCATCAGTGTGACTCCTGGGGGCTTGCGGGCACACCGACCGGATCATGCGGTGTGCATGAGGCCATCCTAAGTTCTCCGCACCAACACTGCGCAGTCGTCCGCGGTGCGAGATCGCCCACGTCGAGCGCGCGGCCGAGCCCGGCGATCCGTTCGGTGATCGGGCTCGGCCGGCCCGGTCAGCGGAAGCGACGACCCTCGTCGCGGCGGAACGCCCAGACGGTGACCGCGCCGGCGACCAACGTCCAGCCGAGCAGGACCAGCAGCTGGGTGGCCTCGGCACCCGACCCCGTCATCGACGAGACGACGAGGTCGCGCGCCGCTCGGGTGGGCGTGGCCTGCGAGGCGGCGTCGAGCCACGACGGGAAGGTCTCGGGCGGGACGAACAGCCCGCCCAGGAAGGCGAGCGGGAACAGCACGATCTGGGCCACGGCCAGCGCGGCCTTCGGGCGCAGCGAGTATCCGATGGCGAAGCCGATCACGAGGAACGGGACGCCGCAGGTCAGCAGCGTCAGGCCCACCAGCGGCAGGCGAAGGAACGGGACGTCCGCGTCGGTGAGCAGCGTCGAGATCAGGGCGACCGGCACCAGGCCGAGGGCGCTCAGCACCACGCCGGTGACGATCCGGGCCACGAGCGGCGCCAAGGGGCCCGCGGGGAGCGACCGGATGAACGTGTCGAAGGGCCGTTGCCGGTCCTCGGCGATGCCGGCGCCGTAGGTGAACAGGCAGACCGACACGATCGAGAACAGTGCGATCTGGCCGGTGGCGGCCGTCGCGGCGGCCGGGTCGCCGGCGATCGTGCGCTGCGGCACGACGAAGCACAGCAGCACGAGGGCCGGGAAGGCCACGGTGCTCACGATGACGATCGGCTCGCGCAGCGCCTCGAGGACGGACAGCCGGGTGTGGGCGAGGGTGATGCGCAGCGCGGGTGCGGTGGGTCGTGGTGCGGTGGTGGTCGTGGTCATGAGGTCCCCCGTGGACAGTGGGTGGGCTGGGTGGGTCGGGCGAGGTCAGGCGGCGGTGAGGTGGGTGAAGGCGTCCTCGAGCGAGGCGCCGCGGACGCGCAGCCGGGCGAAGTCGGCGGCGCCGTCGACGAGGGCCCGGACGACGAGGTCGGCGTCGCGGGCGAGGACGACCACCTGGTCACCGTCGACCTGGACGTCCACCACGCCGTCGAGCTCGGCCACGCGGCCCGTGGTGCCGGACCAGGAGAGCCGGTCCACGTCGACCCGGCCGAGCACACGCTCGAGGGTGTCGTCGACGAGCACTCGGCCCTCGGCCATGACGGCCACG
This sequence comes from Aeromicrobium sp. WCS2018Hpa-31, assembly GCF_031843905.1. Classification (NCBI taxonomy): domain Bacteria; kingdom Bacillati; phylum Actinomycetota; class Actinomycetes; order Propionibacteriales; family Nocardioidaceae; genus Aeromicrobium; species Aeromicrobium sp. WCS2018Hpa-31. The sequence continues at coordinate 5,041 of NZ_JAVTJF010000002.1, forward strand.
CGGTCGGACAGCTCCTCGACCTCCTCGAGGTGGTGGCTGGTCAGCAGGACGGCGACGCCGTCGTCGCGGTGGGCGCGGATGCCCCGCCAGAGAGCGTGCCGGGCGTCGACGTCGAGCCCGGTCGTCGGCTCGTCGAGCAGGACCAGGGCGGGGCGCCCCACGAGGGCGAGCGCGCAGGCGAGGCGTCGCTTCTGCCCACCGGACAGGCCCCCGCACCGCCGGTCGGCGAGCTCGGCGATGCCGAACCGGTCCAGCGCCTCCAGGGTCGGGAGCGGGTCCGCATGATGGTCGGCCACGAAGCGCACGACCTCCGCGGCGGTGAGGGACTCGGGCAGTCCGGTCTCCTGGGGCGTCACGCCGATCACGGCACGGTGCGCCGGCCGACGGGGGTCGAGCCCGAGCACGCGGACCGTGCCGGTGTCGGGCGTGCGCAGCCCGGAGACCATCGACAGCAGCGTGGTCTTGCCCGCGCCGTTGGGTCCGAGCAGGCCGACGACCTGCCCGGCACGGACCTCCAGGCTGACGTCGTCGACGGCGGGTCGGTCGCCGAACGAGCGGCTGACGTGGTCGATGGTCAGGACGGGTGTGCTGGTCATGAGTCCCCCTGGAGGAGCTGGCGGAGCGTGCGGGTGTAGGTCTCGAAGGCCGTGCGGCCCGCGTCGGTGAGGCCGACATAGGTGACGGGGCTGCGACCGTTGATGGTCTTGGTCTGCTCGACGTAGCCCGCGTCCTCGAGCTTGCGCAGGTGCGTGGAGAGGTTGCCGGCGGTCATGCCGAGCTCCTTCTGCAGGCGGGGGAAGGTGAGCGACTCGCCGGGCTCGAGCACGGCCAGGAAGGCCGTGACCCGGAGGCGGGCCTGCGCGTGGATGACGGGGTCGAGCTCGCTCACGGGCGCCCCGCCCGGTCGCGTGCCGCCGCCACGGTCGCAACGGCGAACCCGCCGCCGCCGAGCACCGCCATGGCCAGGTACAGGTGTGCGCCGCCGACGAAGGAGGCGATCCCCACGGTGACCGCGATCCAGCCGCCGAGGACGAGCTGGCGTCGGTCGCGCAGGGCCGCGCCGGTGCCCATGTAGAGGCACGCGACGACGAGGCACGGCAGGCCGTTGTAGACGATGGCCGCGGCGTCGCCCTCGATGCCGGCGCGTCCGATCGCGCCCGCCGTGAGGCTGCTGCCGATGAAGCCGAGTGGCCACGCCCAGCCGAGCATCGTGTTGGTCTCGGCGTCGGGCCCGCCGGTGCCGCGCGTCCGGCCCTCGATGTGCGCGACCGTGACCACGATGGCGGCCACGATGAGCACGCCGAAGACGATCGGTCCGGGCAGTCCCGGCTGCCCCTCCGGGCCGGCCCACGCGAACATCGCCAGGTAGCCGACGCCCCAGGCCAGCGCCCAGACGCCGTAGACCACCCGTTCGTCGACGCGGACCGAACGTCGGGCGCGCTCGCGCTCGGACTCGATCAGCGCCCAGCTCTCGGCCAGGTCGGGTGCTCGGTCGTCGTCGCTCATGGTTCCTCCGCAAAGCAGTTTGTATTGCAAAGTAGTTTGCACGCCGTTCGTCGAAAGGTCAAGGCCTCGCGGAAGTCCCGGGTGCTGTGGCTGCGCTGTGGAGTGCGCCAGGATGGAACCTCGCGGAGGTCGGGTCCGTTGGGCTGGTTGACGACGCAACCACATCCGCGTCCCAGCCCGGCTGACTGGAGAGACCCATGACCCTGCGCCGCCACCAGAAGGCCCTCCTGGCCCTGACGGCCACCTCCACGCTGCTCCTCACCGCCGCGTGCGGGAGCGACGCCGACTCCGACGCCGGCTCGTCCTCGTCGAGCTCCGCCACGAGCGAGGCCACCGACGACAGCGGGTCGTCCGAGGCGTCGGGCGACTACACGGCCGGCACCTACGAGGCGTCCGGCAGCTACTCCAACCCCGCGGGCACCTCCGAGGTCGACGTCGAGATCACCCTCGGCGACGGCGGTGTCATCGACGACGTGACCGTCACGCCCAAGGCGTCCGGCACCTCCAAGCAGTACCAGGACAAGTTCGCCGGCGGCATCGCCGACGAGGTCGTGGGCAAGAACATCGACGACATCGACGTCTCCAAGGTCGCCGGCTCGTCCCTCACGTCGGGCGGCTTCAACGAGGCCGTCGACCAGATCAAGTCCGAAGCCCAGGCCTGAGCCCCACCGGGGTCCGACGCATGGCGACCTGGACGTTCGAGGCCATCGGGACGCGGTGGGCGGTCGACACCGCGCAGCCGCTGGCTCCGGGCGTCCAGGTCGACGTGCTCGCCGCCATCGAGCGGTTCGACCGGGCGTGGTCGCGGTTCCGCGCCGACTCCGTGGTCACGGCCATGTCGCAGCGGGCGGGGACCTGGCGCGACGTCGAGTCCGCCACGCTCCTGCTCGACCTCTACGACGGCCTGCACGCCGCGACCGACGGTGCGGTGACGCCCCTGGTGGGTCGCTCGCTCGTGGCGCTCGGCTACGACGCCGACTACTCCCTCAAGCCCACCGGTGCCGACGCGGTGCCCGAGGACTGGGCGGCGCTTCGGCGTGACGGCGCCGTCGTGGCCGACGTCGACGGGACCGTCCGCACCGACCGTCCGCTGCTGCTCGACGTCGGGGCGGCAGGCAAGGGCCTGCTCGTCGACCTCGTGGCGGTCGTCCTGGAGAACCGTGGGCTGAACTCGTTCACCGTCGACGCCAGCGGCGACCTCTACCACCGCGGCTCGGCGCCGATCAGGGTCGCGCTGGAGCACCCGGCCGACCCGACGAAGGCCATCGGCGTCCTGGAGCTGGAGCCCGAGCAGGCCCTGTGCGCATCTGCGGTGAACCGTCGGACCTGGGGCGACGGCCTGCACCACGTGGTCGACGGTCGCACCGGTCTCCCGACGGACGACGTGGTGGCCACGTGGACCCTCGTCGAGCACTCCTGCATGCAGGCCGACGGCCTGGCCACCGCGCACTTCTTCGCCGATCCGGAGGTCCTGATGGACCTGCACCCGCACCACTTCGTCCGCATCCACGCCGACGGTCGCGTCCTGCGGTCGCCCGACCTCCCTGGGGAGCTCTTCACATGACTCGAAGCACGACGACGCGGTCCCGTCCGAGCATCGACGGGCTCCTCGGCCGCGTCACGACGTACCGGCTCGTCACGATCGTGCTGGCCGTGGTCGCGGCGGTGTACGTGGTGTTCACGGCGACCGGCGTGATCGAGGGGCTCTCCACCGTCGGCAACCTGGTGGCCCTCGCGGTGCTGCTGGTCGCCTCGGTCGGGTCGAACCGCCTGCTCGGCCTCGTGTGGCGGCTGAGGCCGCACGACGAGTCGGCGGTGATCACGGCACTCCTGCTGTTCTTCCTGTTCGCCCCGCTCCCCGAGGCGGCCGGGGGCGACGGTGCGGGTGTCGGCGCCGCGAACCTCGCCTGGCTCGCAGCCGCGGCGGTGCTGGCGAACGCGTCGAAGTACCTCCTGGCCTGGCGGGGTCGGCACGTGCTCAACCCGGCCGCCGCCGGCGCGCTGCTCGTCGTCGTCGCGCAGTGGGCGGTGGGTCGGGAGTCCAGCATCAACGCGTTGTGGCAGACCGCGGCGACCGAGTCGCTGGCCCCGTTCGTCGCCGTGGGCGCCCTGCTGGTGCTCTGGCGGACACGTCGGCTCGACGTCGGCCTGGTGTTCGCGGTGGTCGCGTTCGCCCTGGTGCTGACCGGCCTCACGGCGGGCTTCGGCACGCCGCTGTCCGAGGCCTGGCGGACGGCGCTGTACTCCTACCCGATCCTGTTCATGGCGGGCTTCATGGTGAGCGAGCCGCTCACCCTGCCGCCGCGGCGCGGGCAGCAGCTGGTCGTGGCCGCCGTCATGGCCGTGCTCCTGGGGTTCCCGACGTTCGCGTCGGTCCTCGACGTCACCCCGCCCACGTGGGGGCCGCTCTCGATGACGCCGGAGCTCGCGATCGTGCTGGGCAACCTGGTCGCGTTCGCCTTCGCCCGGCGGACCGGCGTGGTGCTGGAGTCCGCGGGCGCGCGTCGGCTGGCCGGCGACACGTGGGAGGTCGCCTTCCACCCCCGCCGCCGGGTGCGCTTCGAGCCCGGCCAGTACCTCGAGCTGCACCTCCCGCACGCCGGTGCGGACCGCCGTGGCGTGCGACGTGTGTTCAGCATCAGCTCGCCCCCGCAGTCCGACGACCTGCGCATCGCGATCCGGGTGCCCGAGCCCGCGTCCTCGTTCAAGCGGGCGCTGGTGGATCTCGACGCGGGGCAGCGCGTGCGCGCGACGGGGGTCCACGGGGACTTCGTGTGGCCGCGCGACGCGAGCCGGCGCGGCGGGAAGCCCCTCCTGCTCGTGGCCGGCGGCATCGGGGTGACCCCGTTCCTGAGCCAGCTGCGCTCCGGCGAGGCACGCGACGTGGTGCTCGTCTACGGCGTGCCCGACGGCGACGCGGTTCCGTACCGCGACGAGCTGGTGGCCACCGGCGTGCGGGTGGTGCTGGTCTCGCCGGAGCCGCCGGGCGACCTGCCCGACGGCTGGGTCCACGTGGCGGCCCCGTTCGTCACCGGCGAGGCGATCGACGAGGCGGTGCCCGACGCGGCCTCGCGCACGGCGTACGTGTCCGGCCCGCCCGCGATGGTCGCCGGCGTCCGGTCCGCCCTGCGTTCCCGCTGCGCGGGTGTGCGGACGGACTACTTCTCCGGGTACTGACCTGCGGCTCCGTGAGGGCCTGCGGCTGCGTCGGCGCGGTGGGTGTGGACCTGCGGCTGCGCCTACGTCGGCTCCGTGTGGGGCCTGCTGCTGCGTCGGTGCGGTGGGTGTGGGCCTGCGGCTGCGTCGGCGCGGCTCCGTGTGGAGGCGGCCTCCGAAAGGCCTCGACGGGACGGTGGCGCGGCGCTCGGCCGAGCTCACCGGCCCCGGCCGTGCGTTTTGACGCCTTAGTGCCGATCCTGGCGGAGGAAACCGACATCAACGGGTCAAATCGCGGATTCGGACAGTTCCGGGGCGGTCGAGGGGTCCGAAATGCCCCGAAGGTGTCCGAAACGGAAGCCGCGGTCCGAGAGCTCGCTCTGGTCGGTAGGGGCTGTCCGGTTGAGGCCCTTTCGGAGCCCACCGCGACGACGACCGCAGCCGACGCAGCCGCAGGTCCAGGCTCGCGCAAGCGGTCCGCGACGAAACGGCGTGTCGGACAGTTCCGGGCCGGTCGAGGGGCTGGGAACGCCCCGCACGTGTCCGAGACGGGTGGCCGCCAAAGTTGAGTGGAATGGACTCAACTCTCATGATGTTGTACCTGATGTACGGCGAACCGCGCCGACGGAAGGACGCACCAGGAGCAGCCCATGGACCTCTCGAACCTCACCACCCGCAGCCAGCAGGCGCTGGCCGCCGCGATGCAGCAGGCCGCAGCCGCCGGCAACCCGGCCATCGAGCCGGCACACGTGCTCACGGCCCTGCTCGCGCAGGATGGCGGCACCGCCGCACCCCTGCTGCAGGCCGCCGGCGTCGACGTGGCGGTCGTGAGGTCCGAGCTCAAGGCAGCGGTCGACGCGCTGCCGTCCGCGTCGGGCACCAGCGTCCAGAACCCCGGGCTGTCTCGCAGCACCCACGAGGTGCTGCAGCGCGCCGCCGACCTCGCCGGCGAGCTGGGTGACGAGTACATCTCGACCGAGCACCTCGCCGTGGGCGTCGCCACCGTCGCCTCGTCCGCCAAGGACGTGCTCGCCAAGCACGGCGCCACGCCCGACGCCCTCGGTGCCGCGTTCGAGACCGTCCGGGGCGGGGCCCGTGTCACCAGCGCCGACGCCGAGGACACGTACCAGGCGCTCGAGAAGTACGGCGTGGACCTGACGGCCGTGGCCCGCGAGGGCAAGCTCGACCCCGTCATCGGCCGCGACGCCGAGATCCGTCGGGTCGTGCAGGTGCTGAGCCGTCGCACCAAGAACAACCCGGTGCTCATCGGCGAGCCGGGCGTCGGCAAGACGGCCGTCGTCGAGGGTCTGGCCCAGCGCATCGTCGACGGCGACGTGCCGGAGTCGCTGCGCGGACGTCGGCTCATCAGCCTCGACCTCGGCGCGATGGTGGCCGGCGCCAAGTACCGCGGTGAGTTCGAGGAGCGGCTCAAGGCCGTGCTCGAGGAGATCAAGGCCTCCGACGGCCAGGTCATCACCTTCATCGACGAGCTGCACACCGTCGTGGGCGCCGGCGCCACCGGCGACTCCGCCATGGACGCCGGCAACATGCTCAAGCCGATGCTGGCGCGCGGCGAGCTGCGCATGATCGGCGCGACGACGCTCGACGAGTACCGCGAGAACGTCGAGAAGGACCCGGCGCTGGAGCGCCGCTTCCAGCAGGTGCTCGTCGGCGAGCCGTCCGTCGAGGACACCATCGCGATCCTGCGTGGTCTGAAGGAGCGGTACGAGGCCCACCACAAGGTCGCCATCGCCGACGCCGCGCTCGTCGCGGCCGCGGCCCTCTCGGACCGGTACATCCCCGGTCGCCAGCTGCCCGACAAGGCGATCGACCTGGTCGACGAGGCCGGGTCGCGCCTGCGCATGGAGATCGACTCCAGCCCGGTCGAGATCGACGAGCTGCGCCGCGCTGTCGACCGCCTCCGCATGGAGGAGCTGCACCTGCAGAACGAGACCGACGACGCGAGCCGTGACCGCCTCGACAAGCTGCGTGGCGAGCTGGCCGACAAGCAGGAGACCCTGCGGGCGCTCGAGCAGCGGTGGGAGAGCGAGAAGCAGAGCCTGAACGCCGTCGGCGAGATCAAGGAGCGCATCGACGAGGTGCGCATCGCCGCCGACCGCGCCCAGCGTGACGGCGACCTCGAGACGGCCGCGCGGCTGCTCTACAGCGAGATCCCCACCATGGAGGCGCAGCTGGCCGCGGCCCAGGAGGCCGAGTCGGCGCGCGAGTCCGGCGACGGCGAGGACCGGCTGGTGAACGAGGAGGTCACGGCCGACGAGATCGCCGAGGTGGTCGCGGCGTGGACCGGCATCCCCACGGGCCGTCTGCTCGAGGGCGAGACGGGCAAGCTCCTGCGCATGGAGGACGAGCTGGGCAAGCGGCTCATCGGCCAGCGCGAGGCGGTCACCGCCGTCTCCGACGCGGTGCGACGCAGCCGGGCCGGCATCGCCGACCCCGACCGCCCGACCGGGTCGTTCCTGTTCCTCGGTCCCACCGGCGTCGGCAAGACCGAGCTGGCCAAGACGCTGGCCGAGTTCCTGTTCGACGACGAGCGCGCGATGGTGCGCATCGACATGAGCGAGTACGCCGAGAAGCACGCGGTCTCGCGGCTCGTCGGTGCCCCTCCCGGCTACGTCGGCTACGACGAGGGCGGCCAGCTGACCGAGGCGGTCCGACGTCGGCCCTACTCGGTGGTGCTGCTCGACGAGGTCGAGAAGGCGCACCCGGAGGTCTTCGACATCCTCCTGCAGGTGCTCGACGACGGCCGGCTGACCGACGGGCAGGGTCGCACGGTCGACTTCCGCAACGTCATCCTCATCCTCACCTCGAACCTGGGCTCGGCGTTCCTGGCCGACCCGGCGCTGGACGACGCGGCGAAGAGGAGTGCGGTGATGGACGTGGTCAAGGCCTCGTTCAAGCCGGAGTTCCTGAACCGACTCGACGAGATCGTGACGTTCGAGCCGCTGGGCACCGCGGAGCTGACGCACATCGTGGACCTGCAGCTGGCCTCGCTCGGCCGACGCCTGGAGGCGCGGCGCATCACGCTCGACGTGACCGACGCGGCCAAGGAGTGGCTGGCGCTCACCGGCTGGGACCCGGCGTACGGGGCCCGTCCGCTGCGCCGGCTCGTGCAGCAGGCCATCGGCGACCGGCTCGCGAAGGCGCTGCTGGCCGGCGAGGTCCGCGACGGCGACACGGTGCGGGTCGACCGCGAGGTGGGCGCCGACGGGCTGCCCGTCGACGCGCTCTCGGTGCAGGCCGGCTGAGGCACTCGGCCCCCGCCGCGGCCTGTCCGCGGCGGGGGTCTGCCATGGGGGCCGCCTCGTTAGGGTGGTGCCCATGGCAGACCGCCCGCCGAGACCTCAGGCCCTGACCCTCACCTGCATCTTCGTGGGCGTGGGGTCGGCGCTCCTGCTCGTGAACCTGGTCTCGACGTTGTCGTCGTGGGGCTCCATCGAGCTGCAGGACGCGGTGCGCGAGGCGCTGGCCACCGAGCCGCTCAAGGAGGCCGGGATCGGCCTCGACCAGGCTCTCGACGCCCTTCGGTACGCCGCCTACGTCGGGGTCGTGCTCACGGCCTCCGGAGCCGTCTTCGCGCTCTACGCCGCCCGAGGTCATCGGACGTCGCGGGTCATGCTGACCATCCTGTGCGGCCTGGCGTTCCTGGTCTTCGCGGCGATCGGGCTCCCGGGACTGCTCCCGGCCGCCTTCGCCGGCGTGTGCGGATGGTCGCTGTGGACGGCCGAGTCGCGGCGCTGGTTCGACCAGGTGAACGGGCGGGCCGTGCCTGCTCTCGCGACCACCACCCGCACCGGTGCAGCGGATCCCTTCGCCGCCGTGCCGCCGTCGTCGACGCCCGAGGTCGAGGCCCCGGCGGCCTTCCCGTCCGCCGGCGAGCAGCCCGCGACCCCCACCCCGTCGCACCCCGTGCCGTCGCGCGCAGCCTCCACCGCTCGACCGCGGTCGGTCACCGTCGCCGTGGTCACCACCGTCGTCTCGTGCGCCGTGGTCGGCTTCTTCGGCCTGATCGCCCTGCTGGTGTCGACGATCGGGGCCGACGCCTACCGGTCCGCGCTCTCCGAGCCCGGGATGGCGCAGGACTGGCTCCGCTCCGCCGGGGTCGACGCCGACCAGGTCATCGGGCTGCTGCGTCTGTCGTCGACGGTCTGGCTCGTGCTCAGCGCCGTCGGCCTGGCCGCCGCGATCGCCACCGCCAGGCGGATGTCTGCCGGCGTCGTCGCCCTGAGGATCGTCGCGGCCCTGACGGTCGGCGTGTCCGTCTTCTTCCTCCCGCTCGGCATCGTCACGGCTGCGGCGGCCGTCGTCGTGGTCGTGCAGCTGCGCCGTCCGGACGCGCGCGCCTGGCTCGCGCGGGCGTGACCGGGCTCACTGACCCCCTCGTCGGGAGGCGGCCCCCGGAGCGGCGCGAGTAGAGTCTGAGGCATGAGCAGCAACGTCGTTCCCGCCCGCAAGCGCCCCCACGTCGTCGTGGTCGGAGGCGGATTCGGAGGCCTGTCGCTCGTCCGCAAGCTCAAGCGCGCCGACGTCGACATCACCCTCATCGACCGGCACACGTACAACACCTTCCAGCCGCTGCTGTACCAGGTCGCGACCGCGTCGCTGAACCCCGGCGACATCACCTGGTTCCTGCGTGCGGTGCGCGCCGACCAGAAGAACGTGCGCTTCGTGAAGGGCATCGTCACGAACATCGACCACCAGGCCAAGGTGCTGAGCCTGCACGGCGAGGTCTCGGTGACGTACGACTACCTGGTGCTCGCCAACGGCGTCACCACCAACTTCTTCGGCACCCCCGGGGCGGAGGAGTTCTCGCTCCCGCTCTACAAGCGCTCGCAGGCGCTGCAGGTGCGCGACCGGTTGTTCGAGAACCTCGAGGAGTTCGCGATCAACGGCCAGGACGAGGACCTGCGCATCATCGTCGTGGGCGGCGGTGCCACGGGCGTCGAGACCGCCGGTGCGTTCGCGGAGTTCCGCAACAACGACATGCCGACCACCTACCCCGAGCTGGACCGCGCGCGGATCCACGTCACACTGCTCGAGATGGCCCCGAACGTCCTGGGCCCGTTCGACGAGAAGCTCCGTGCCTACGCCGAGAAGTCGCTGCTCAAGCGCGACGTCGACCTGCGGCTGAACACGGCCGTCAAGGAGGTCCGCGAGGACGGTGTGGTCGTCGAGACGGACGGCCGCAGCGAGTTCCTCTCGGCGGGCATCGTCGTGTGGGCCACGGGCGTCACGGCGCACCCGACGGTGCTCGACTGGGACGTGCCGCAGGGCCGCGGCGGCCGCATCGAGGTCGACGAGCACCTGCGCGTCAAGGATCGCGCCGACACGTTCGCCATCGGTGACATCGCGATCGGTCCCGACCCGCTCCCGCAGCTCGCGCAGCCCGCGATCCAGGGCGGCAAGCACGTGGCCAAGCTGATCAAGGCCGAGCTCAAGGGCAAGGCCGACCGGGTGAAGCCGTTCAAGTACTCCGACAAGGGCACCATGGCCACGATCGGCAAGTCGTCGGCCGTCGCGGAGATCACCTACCTCCCGAAGCTCACCGGCTTCCCGGCGTGGATCATCTGGGTGGGCCTGCACATCGCGACCCTGCTGGGCAACCGCAACCGGTTCGCGACCCTCATCAACCTCTCCAGCAAGTACCTGTTCTCCGGCAGCCACAACGCGATCGTCGGCGAGACGCCGTACGTCGTGTCCAAGCACAAGCTCGAGATCACCCCCCTGGAGAAGCAGAAGGCCGAGCGCCGCGTGCTCGAGCGCAAGGCCGCGTCGCAGCGCCAGTCCTGACCCGGCCGGGTTCGCGATTCCCATCACCTGATGGGAATCGTGAGCTCACCGGGGGAACGCCTCACTCACCATGGCGTGCACTCCATGGTGAGTCGGTGATGTCCAGGGTGAGTGGACCTCTCAGAGGTCGAGGGCGGTCCGGGCCTCGACCAACGACGGTCCGTACCAGGTGAGCAGCCGGCCCGACACGAGCCGCGTCGGCGCCGACGTGAACGCCTCGGGGCCGTCGTCGGGTCCGAACACGTAGGGCTCGTCGGGCAGCAGCACCAGGTCGACGTCGGGGGTGTCGACGTCGGCCAGCTCGACGTGCGGGTACCGCGAGGTCGGGTCCGGAGCCGCGCCGACCGACACCGTCCACCCGAGCCGACGCAGCAGGTCGGCGGTGAAGGTGCGGGGGCCGACGACCATCCACGGGTCGCGCCAGATCGGCACCACCACGGTGCCGCGCGCCGCCGGCACCGGGCCGCTCCAGGCTTCCTCGGCCGCGCCGAGCCAGTCGGGCACGCCCCACCCGAGCGCGTCGTCGAACAGACGTCGCAGCGACCCGAGCGCCTCGTCCACGGTCTCGATCCGGGTGACCCACACGGGCACGCCGGCCTCACGCAGACGCCGGACGTCGAGCTCGCGGTTCTCCTCCTGGTTCGCGACCACGAGGTCCGGGCGCAGCTGCTCGATCGCGGCGCGATCGGGGTTCTTGGTGCCTCGCACACGCGTGACGTCGAGGTCGGCGGGGTGGGTGCACCAGTCGGTGGCGCCCACGAGCGCGTCGGGTCGAGCGGCGGCCAGACCCTCGGTGACGGACGGCACGAGGCTCACCACGCGGCGCGCCTCGCGGGGCACGTCGACGTCGTGGCCGAGGTCGTCCTTCATCGGCGGATGCCGAGCCCTCCGCTGAGGGGGAGCGCCCAGTCGGTGCGGTCGGTGGCGATCGCGGCGTCGAGCAGGGCGGCGATGTCGTCGGGGAAGGGCGTCGGCCGACGGGTCGCGAAGTCGACGTGGACCGAGACCGCCTCCATCACGCAGGACAGCTCCTGCCGGGTGTGGTTGGTCATCAGCGCCGCGGCGTGCAGCACCTTGTCGCTGCGGTCGACGATGACCACGCTCACGCCGATCCGGTCGCCCTCGAGTGACTCGCCGAGGTAGCGCAGGTGCTGCTCCGCGGTGAACGTGGTGAGGCCCCGCTCGGTGATGTAGGTGTCCGGCATGCCCAGCTCGTCCTGGTGGCGGGCCCAGAGCGCGTGCCCGCCGAAGGTGAAGTAGTGGCCGATGTTCATGTGGCGGTTCTCGTCGAGGTGCTCCGGCCCCACCACGTGCTCGTGCACCGTCGGGAGGGCTGCGACCTGGGCGTAGGTGGGGTGCGTCGTCACCTGACCGACCGTATCGGGCGCCGAGCGCGACGAACCCCGGGGCCGCGACGTGGGTCGCGGCACCCGGGGTCGGTCCGGCTCAGCGGCCGAGGCCCTCTCGGTCGACCTTGCGGTGGAAGTGCATGCCGGCCAGTCCACCGAGCATGGCGCCGACGAGGGCGGCCGCGACCACACCGACGAGGAGCACGACGGCGGCGAGGCTCAGGTCGGACAGGTCGCTCGGGATGCGCGGGAAGGCGTTGAGCTGGTCGAGGACGTCGTAGCGGGTCCCGGCCACGGCTCCGAGGACCGCGACGACGATGGCGGCGACGACGGCCCACGCGAAGACCGCGATGCCCTGCCGGATGCCGTCGAAGCGCGCCATGCGGCCGGCCACGTAGCCGCCGCTGTAGTACGACACGAGGACGGCGACGAGCACCAGCGCGACGCCCGCCCAGCCGATCTCGTCGGCCGAGAGACCTTGGTCGGCGGCGGCATCGGTCACGTCGGTGCCCGAGACCAGGCCGACTCCCGCGCCGGCCGCGGCGACGAGGGCGGTGAGCAGCACGGTCATGCCGGTGGCGGTGACCCAGCCGAAGAACGCGCAGACGATCTTGACCCCGCCGAAGCGCTCCTTCTGCCGCTCGACGACTTCCTTGCGGTCGACGACCGGGGTGGCGCGGTCGACGTCCGCGGTCGTGTCGGCGTGCCTCGGCTCGGAGGCGGCGGGCTGGTGGTCGTGCGTGCTCATGGCGAGCTCCTTGTCATGGGGCCTGATCGACGACCGAAGGCGTGGTCACGAACGTAGACCGGGTCCCGGGGCGGCGCGACTCGATGAGCGCGCCGCCACCGTCCCGATGCTCAGGACCTGGGCGGGGGAGTGCGGTGCTCGCCCGGCGTCTCGAACGAGTCCGGGTCGACGGCGGGTCGATCGGTCACGCCGTGCTCGTCCGCGACGTGGGAGCCGTGCGTCGTCGGGTCGGCAGGTGCCTCGGTGCCCGGGGTGAGGGGCGCCTCGTCGACCGGGCTCCGGTCGGACGCGCGGTGGTCCCGCCCGGCTTCGGGCACGTCGGGGTCCAGGCGATCGGCCTCGACGAGCCGGTCCTCGGCGGCGCCCTGCACCTCGGTGGCCTCGTTCTCCAGGTCGACGGCGTGGCGCTCCAGGCGCTCGGCCTCCAGACGGGCCTCGTCGGCGTCGGCCCGCGCCACGGCGGCGCCGGCCTCGGTGTGCTGTGCGGCCACGGCGGCCTCACGCGCCTCGTCGCGGAGCGTGCCGGCCCTCTGCCGGTCCCGCTGCTCCTGCTCGAGCCGGTGGCGGCGCTTGGCCTCGGCGCTCTTGCGGGCGACCGACACCACCACGGCGAGCAGCAGCAGTGCCACCACGACGGCGACGACGATCCAGATCCAGGTGTCCATCTCGATTCCCTCCGGGTCCGCGGCCGCACCGTCGGGTGCTGGGGGGCCACGTCCTACCCCTCCTTGGTAGCGCAGATGGCGCACGGGCGCGCGTCGGGAGGGGCGCGCAGGAGGGGCTCGAGCGCCGTTCCGTGGGTCCGGGACGGTGGCGCTCGAGACCCTGCTCAGACGTTGCGCCGGTACTGTCCGCCGACCTCGAAGAACGCCTCGGTGACCTGCTGGAGGGAGCAGACGCGGGCGGCGTCCATGAGCACGGCGAACACGTTGTCGCCCTCGACCGCAGCCTTCTTGAGGCGGGCGATCGCGGCCTCGGCCTCGGTGCGGTGCGTCTCCTGGAAGGCGTGCACGCGGTCGAGCTGCGACTGCTTCTCGGCCTCCGTGGCGCGGGCCAGCTCGACCGTCGGAGCCTCGACCTCCGACTCCGGGCGGCGGAACGTGTTGACGCCGATGATCGGCAGGGAGCCGTCGTGCTTGCGGTGCTCGTAGAGCATCGACTCGTCCTGGATGCGACCGCGCTGGTAGCCCGTCTCCATGGCGCCCAGCACGCCGCCGCGCTCGTTGATGGCGTCGAACTCGGCCAGCACGGCGTTCTCGACGAGGTCGGTCAGCTCGTCGATGATGAACGAGCCCTGGAGCGGGTTCTCGTTCATCGCCAGGCCCCACTCGCGGTTGATGATCAGCTGGATCGCGAGCGCGCGGCGCACGGACTCCGCGCTCGGCGTCGTGACGGCCTCGTCGTAGGCGTTGGTGTGCAGGCTGTTGGCGTTGTCGTAGATCGCGATGAGCGCCTGCAGCGTGGTGCGGATGTCGTTGAAGTCCATCTCCTGCGCGTGGAGGGACCGACCGGACGTCTGCACGTGGTACTTCAGCTTCTGGCTGCGGTCGTTCGCGCCGTACTTCTCCTTCATCGCGACGGCCCAGATGCGTCGTGCCACCCGGCCGAGCACCGAGTACTCCGGGTCCATGCCGTTGGAGAAGAAGAACGACAGGTTGGGCGCGAAGTCGTCGATGTCCATGCCGCGCGCCAGGTACGACTCGACGTACGTGAACCCGTTGGCGAGGGTGAAGGCCAGCTGGCTGATGGGGTTCGCCCCGGCCTCGGCGATGTGGTAGCCGGAGATGGAGACGGAGTAGAAGTTCCGCACGCCCTCGTCGATGAAGAACTGCTGGATGTCGCCCATCATCCGCAGGCTGAACTCGGTGGAGAACAGGCAGGTGTTCTGGCCCTGGTCCTCCTTGAGGATGTCGGCCTGCACGGTGCCGCGGACGTTCTTGAGGGCGTACGAGCGCAGCTCGGTGTGCTCGGCCTCGGTGGGCTCGCGGCCCTCCTTCTCCCGGAAGCGGGCGACCTGCTGGTCGACGACGGTGTTGAGGAAGAAGGCCAGCACCGTGGGTGCAGGACCGTTGATGGTCATCGAGACCGACGTGGACGGCGACACGAGGTCGAAGCCGTCGTAGAGCGCCTCCATGTCGTCGAGCGTCGCCACGGAGACGCCCGACGTGCCGACCTTGCCGTAGACGTCGGGGCGCGGGTCGGGGTCGCGGCCGTAGAGCGTGACCGAGTCGAAGGCGGTGGACAGGCGGGTGGCGTCGCCGTCCTCGCTCAGCAGCTTGAAGCGGCGGTTGGTGCGGAACGGGTCTCCCTCGCCGGCGAACATGCGGGCCGGGTCCTCGCCGTCGCGCTTGAACGAGAAGACGCCCGCGGTGTACGGGAAGTGGCCGGGCAGGTTCTCGCGCCGCCAGAAGCGCACGAGGTCGCCGTGGCCGGTGAAGCGGGGCAGCGAGACGCGCGGGACCTTGGTGCCCGAGAGCGACTCCCGCGTGAGATGGGTGACGATCTCCTTGTCGCGGACCTTCACGACCTGCTCGTCGCCGGAGTAGGCCTCGACGACGGCCGGCCACTGCTCGATCTGGTCGGCGACGTCGTGCGGGACGGCCTTGCGGGCGGTCTCGAGCAGCTCGGTGACGCCCGAGGCGTCCAGGTCGGCCTCGGCGAGCTCGTTCGCGGTGGCCTCGAGGCGCTGGGCCCGGTCGGCGGCGTCGGCCAGGCGCTCGGTCTCGGCGTGGTAGCCGCGCACCGTCTCGGTGATCTCGGACAGGTACCGCACGCGGTCGGCGGGCACGACGGCCTGGATACCGCTCGAGTACCGCACGGCCACGGGAGGCAGCACGCCCTCGGCGACCGGCAGACCGCGCTCGCCCAGGGCGTCGCGCAGGTGCTGGTACAGCGCGGTCACGCCGTCGTCGTTGAAGGTGGCGGCCGACGTGCCGAAGATCGGCATGTCCTCGGGCTTCTTGCCGAAGGCCTCACGGTTGCGGACCAGCTGCCGGCCGACGTCGCGGTAGGCGTCCTTGGCCCCGCGGCGCTCGAACTTGTTGATCGCCACGACGTCGGCGAAGTCGAGCATGTCGATCTTCTCCAGCTGCGACGCGGCGCCGAACTCCGGCGTCATCACGTACATCGAGGTGTCGACGTGCGGCACGATCGCGGCGTCGCCCTGGCCGATGCCGGGGGTCTCGACGACCACGAGGTCGAACGCGGCTGCCTTGAGCACGGCGACGACGTCGTCGAGGCAGTCGGGCAGCTCGTGGGAGCCGCGGGTGGCGAGCGACCGGAAGTACGCCCGCTCCCCGTCGAGGGAGTTCATCCGGATGCGGTCGCCGAGCAGGGCTCCGCCGCCGCGGCGGCGGGTGGGGTCGACGGCGAGGACGGCGACGCGCAGCTTGTCCTGCTGGTCGACGCGGAAGCGCCGCACGAGCTCGTCGGTGAGCGAGGACTTGCCCGACCCGCCGGTGCCGGTGATGCCGAGGACGGGGGAGGGGTGCGCGGCCGCGGCGTCCTGCAGGCGCTGGCGGTCGGCGTCGGCGAGTCGGCCGGTCTCGGCGAGCGTGATGGCCCGGGCTACGGCGGAGCGGTCGCCGGCGAGCACCGCGTCGACGTCGAAGTCGCCGAGGGTGGTGAGGTCGACGTCGCAGTCGCGGACGACGGAGTTGATCATGCCCACGAGCCCGAGGCGCTGCCCGTCCTCGGGGGAGAAGATCGTGACGCCGGACTCGCGGAGCCGGGCGATCTCCTCGGGCACGATGACGCCGCCGCCACCACCGACCACGCGGACGTGGCCGGCGCCCTGCTCGCGCAGCGACTCGACCAGGTACTCGAAGTACTCGACGTGCCCGCCCTGGTACGACGAGACCGCGACGCCCTGCACGTCCTCCTCGATGGCGGCGTCGACGACCTCCTTGACCGAGCGGTTGTGCCCGAGGTGGATCACCTCGGCCCCCTGGCTCTGGAAGATGCGCCGCATGATGTTGATCGAGGCGTCGTGGCCGTCGAAGAGCGCCGACGCGGTGACGAGTCGGACCGGGTTCGACGGGACGTGGAGATCAGCCATAGGAACCACAATAGTCGGACATCCAACTAATCGTCCACCCTGGGTAGACTGACCCCATGACCTCCGTGCCCCCCACGCCGCGGCTCGCGTTCGACCCGCTGGAACGGGCCGGAGAGCTGTGGGAGGAACGCATCGGCGACGCCACGGCCATGCGGCTCGCGACGTCGATCATGCGGGTGCAGCAGCTGGTGATCGGCCGGCTCGACGCGGCGCTGAAGCCGCACGGCATCACGTTCGCCCGGTTCGAGGTGCTTCGGCTCATCTCGTTCAGCCGGGAGGGGCGCCTGCCCCTCAGCAAGATCGGCGAACGGCTCATGGTGCATCCTACGTCGGTCACGAACGCGATCGACAGGCTCGAGACGCACGGACTCGTGGTCCGCGAGCCCGATCCGGCCGACCGGCGGCGCACCTTCGCGGCCCTCACGCCCGAGGGCGAGCGGGTGGTCGAGGCGGCCACCGAGGCCCTCATGGACGTCCAGTTCGGCGTGGCCGAGCTCGACGCCGACGACCAGCAGGCGGCCTACACGCTGCTGCGGGGGCTGCGGCAGGTCGACTTCACGTGACCGCGCCGGCGGCCCCGGCGCGCTGAACCTCGACCTGCGGCTGCGTCGCCGCGGGTGCGAGCCGACCTGCGGCTGCGTTGCTCCGGCTGGGGTGGGCCTTGCTGCTGCGTTGCTGTGGCTGCGAGTGGACCTGCTCTCCGAAAGGGCCTCGACCGGCGGACGGGTCCGGGGTCGGTCGGGCTCTCGGAGCGTGGCTTCGGGGGGACGCAAGATTCTGCGTTCGTGCGTGAGGGGGCGAAGGATGCTGCGTTCGTGGTCGGATCCCGTCGTGAACGCAGCATCGTTCGGGGTTCTGCGCGCGAAGGCAGAATCCTGCGTCCGCCGGGGGCCCTCGTGCGGCGGGTGGGCAGAGATTCTCCCTTTGCGCGGACCGTTCCACGCGAAAGGAGAATCCCTGCCCCTACGGGGTCCTTTTCGTCGCCACGATTCTTCCTTCGCGAGGCACGGTCCACGAGAAGGGCGAATCGTGCGTGAATCCCGCACAGATGAAGAATTGTGGCCGCGCCCCGCAGACCCAGCCGACCCGAGACCCGCTGCTCCGGTCGAGGCCCTTTCGGGGGCCGCCCCGACTCGGAGCCACAGCGACGCAGCAGCGAGCAAGAACCCAGCCGCGCCCCGCAGACCCAGCCGACCCGAGGCCCGCGGCTCCGGTCGAGGCCCTTTCGGGGCCGCCCCGACTCGTGGCCAAAGCGACGCGGCAGCGAGCGCGAACCCAGCCAGGACCAGTCCCACCGCTCCGGTCGAGGCCCTCTCGGAGACCAAACCGACGCGGAGCCACAGCGGCGCAGCCGCAGGCGTAGACCCCGTCAGCCCGACGTCGCCTAGGGTGAGGCCCACATCGAACGAGGGGGGATCGACGTGGAGGTCGTCCACACAGCCATCGCCATCGTGCTGGTCGTCGGGCTGATCATCTGGGTGAAGGTCGACCCGGTGATCTCGCTGGTGATCGCCTCGCTCTACCTCGGCCTCGCCGCCGGGGTCGGGTTCGCGGACACGATCACGGCGATCACCGAGGGCTTCGGCTCGATCATGGCCGAGGTGGGTCTGCTCATCGGCTTCGGCGTGCTCATCGGGGCGTTGCTGCACTCGCTCGGCACCTTCCGCAAGCTCGTGCACGCGCTGCTCAAGGTCGTGGGCGCGAAGCGTCTGCCCTATGCCCTCACCGGAGCGCTCTCCACCGTCTTCCCGTCCATCTACGTCGACGTCCAGGTCGTGCTCGCCGCACCCATCGCGCGCTCCTCGGCCCCGCACATCGGCCCGCGCGGGCTCGCGCACCTCGCCGGCGCGATCGGCACCGGCATCTTCGCCGGCTACGTCTTCGTGATCCCCGGGCTCGCGGCGGTCTCGATCGCCGGACTCCTCGACGTCCCGCTCGGCACGTGGATGCTCTACGGCATCGTCCTGGGGCCGCTCACCGCCGTCATCACCACCTACCTGTTCGGGCTGATGCTGCGGGCCGGCTGGTGGAAGCCCGAGGCCGACGAGGCGGAGGACGACCCGCTCGACTACGACGACGGCGTCGAGCAGAACACCGCCGGCACCGGCCCGGGCGAGCGCGACACGCTCCACGACGTCGAGGTGCCGCTGTTCACGTCGCTGCTGCCGATCCTCGTGCCGCTCGTGATGATCGCCTTCGGCGCGTTCGCGGAGCTGCTCGACTTCTCCAACGCGTTCATCGCCTTCATCGGCAACGCCAACGTCGCCCTCTTCGTGGGACTGCTCGGTGCCTACGTCCTCGCCCGCGCGGCCGCCGGGACCGAGCGGACCGACAAGGCGCTCAAGACCGGCTTCCACACGACGGGTGAGATCCTGCTGATCACCGGCATCGGCGGCTCGCTCGGCGCCGTCATCGAGGCCACCGGGCTCGACGCCACGCTCGCCGGGCTGTTCTCGGCCAGCGAGGGCGCGGCCGTGGTCACGAGCGTCCTGCTCGCCTGGTTCATCGCCGCCGTCCTGCACCTGGCCATCGGCTCGGTCTCGGTCGCCGCCATCACCGCCGCGGGCATCATCGGCCCGGTGCTCGCCTCCATCGAGGTGGCACCGATCGCCATCGGCCTCGCGATCGCCTCCGGAGCCATGTTCGCGCTGACGGTGAACTCCAACTTCTTCTGGATGTTCAAGTCGTTGCTCGGCCTGACCACCCAGGGCGCCCTGAAGTCGATGACGGTGGTCACCAGCATCGCGTCACTCGTCAGCCTGCCGATGGTGCTGGCGATCGCCTTCGTGGTCTGACGTCCCACCGCCGAGCGCCCAGGTCCGAGCGTCAGGGGTCGACGCGGTAGCGGCCCTCCAGGAACACGTCGACGCCCTGGATCTTCGGCACGTCGATGCAGCCGCTGACCACGCCGAGCAGCACGGAGTCGGGACTGATCTCGACCTCCACCTCGTACTCGGCGGGGACGGCGTCCCGGACCCGGTCGGCCAGGTCGGACGGTGCCGGCTGGGCGAGCTCGAGCCTCGCGTCGACCCGGTGCCGGACCCGGCTCAGGTCGTCGGGGTCGCACCGCTGCGTGTCCGCCAGGCCGGCCAGCTCGTCGTCCGGTGACAGCGCGATCCGTGGACCGACCGCCTCCAGGGCGGACCGGAACGCGTCGTCGGTGCGGTCCTGCCAGCGCGCGACGCCCTCGACGTCGACGTCCGGGGAGGTGCATCCGGACGTCACCGTGACGAGAAGGACCGTCGCGGCGACGGCGCCGCCGAGGCGTCGAGGGGTCACTGCTTGAGCAGCATCGCGGCGCCGAGCGTCTCCTCCGGCACGCCCAGGCCCTCGATGAGGGTCAGCAGGTGCGGGCGGAGCTCGGCCAGCTGCTCGTTGAGCAGCTGGGTCACGGCCTTGGCGCGCTGGTCGGAGATCCGGTTGTGGGCCATGAACCAGGCGAGGTCGTCCTCGATGACGCTCAGCGCGTACAACGTGCAGACCTTGCGCAGCAGGTCGGCGGCGTCGGGGTCCTCGCAGCGCGCGATGCCGGCGGTGAACGCCTCGAGCACCACCCGGTCCACGTGCGCCCGTCCGCACCGGATCAGGTGGTCCTGAGCCTCGTTGAAGATGCGGAAGGCCTCGTCGCCCTCGGCCTTGGCGGCTCGCTGCAGCCGTCGGGCGGCGGTCTCGATCAGGTGCTGCTCACGGTCCTCGAACAGGCTCAGCTGCGTGCCGCGGTCGAGCAGGTCGTGGGCGTCGCCACCGGTGGGCGCGGCGTCGATGAGCCGCTGGATGAGCTGGCTCGCGGCCGTCCGCTCGCGGACCGTCTCGGCCACGGTCTCGGCCACGAACCGCACCATGCCGACCGCGTCGAGCCCGCCGACCTCCTTGGCGTACGACGTGAGCAGCTCCTTGCTGAGCAGCTGGAGCATCACGTGGTTGTCACCCTCGAAGGTGGTGAACACGTCGATGTCGCCGCGCAGCACCGTGAGGCGGTTCTCGGCGAGGTAGCCGGCGCCACCGCACATCTCGCGCGACTCGTTGATCGCCCGCGACGCGTGCCAGGTCATGATCGCCTTGAGGCCGGCGGCGCGGCCCTCGAGCTCGCGCTGCTCCTGCAGGTCGGGCTCCGTCGAGCGCTGCAGCCGGTCCATGCGCGAGACCTGCTGGTTCTGGGCGAACCGGTAGGCGTACGAACGGGCGATGAGCGGGAGCAGGCGGCGCTGGTGCACGCGGTAGTCCGCCAGCAGCACCTCGGGCTCGCCGTCCTGGCCGAACTGGCGCCGCTCCAGGGCGTAGCGTCCGGCGATGCTGAGGGCCACCTCGGCGGCGGCGAGCGCCGACCCGCCGACGCTGATCCGCCCGCGCACGAGCGTGCCGAGCATCGTGAAGAACCGTCGGTTCACGTCCTCGATGGGCGAGGAGTAGGTGCCGTCCTCGGCCACGTCGCCGTACTTGTTGAGCAGGTTCTCGCGCGGGATCCGCACCTGGTGGAAGGAGAGACGGCCGTTGTCGACGCCGCCGAGGCCACCCTTGTGGCGGTCGTCGCCGATCTCGACGCCGTCGCAGGTCTGCCCCTTCTCGTCGCGGATCGGCACGATGAAGCAGTGCACGCCGTGGTTCTCGCCCCGGGTGACCAGCTGGGCGTACACCGCGGCGACGGTGGCGTGGGCGGCGGCGTTGCCGATGTAGTCCTTCGTGGCCGACGGCGTGGGGGAGTCCACGACGAACTCCTGCGTGTCCGCGTCGAAGGTGGCCGTGGTCTCGAGGTGCTGCACGTTGCTGCCGTGGCCGATCTCGGTCATGGCGTAGCAGCCCACGAGGTCGAGCGAGATGAGCCGCGGGATGAGGTCGCGGTGGCGCTCGGTGCCGAGGTTCTCGACCGCGCCGCCGAACAGTCCCCACTGCACGCCCGCCTTCACCATGAGCGAGAGGTCGAACTGGGCGAGCATCTCGATGCCGGTGACGGCCATGCCCGGATCGCCACCGCCGCCGTGCTCGGTGCGGAAGCCGGCTGCGGGGACGCCGGTGTCGACGAGGCCCTCGAGCTGGCGCAGCGTCCGCTCGCGAGCGGCGTCGATGTCGAGGTCGAGGTCGTACGCCAGGTCCATCTCGGCGAGCTCCCTGCGGGACTGCTCGCGCACGTGGCGCCACTTGCCGTCGAGGGCGATGCGGACTTCTTCGGACAGGCTCATGGACGAAACGCTACTCGTGGGTCGCTTCCGCCGCAGCGGTCCGCGCGAGGTCGGTCGGCCAGGACGCCGGGTGGTGCCGTGCAGCGGGTCTCAGGCGGCCGAGACGAAGATCGCCGCCGCGGCCACGTGCCCGACGTCGAGCGTGCGACCGTCGATCCGGACCGCCAGGGTGCCCGCGAAGTCGTGCCGCTCCACGAGGTGCACACGGACCCCGAGGACGAGCCCGAGCTCGACGAGGTGGCGCAGCAGGGCCGGGTCGTCGTCGGAGACGCGCACCACGACGAGGTCGGCGGGTGCCTCGACGTCGACCAATCGGCGTGCGTCGAGCGCGGGCAGTCGGCCGTCGGCCGTCGGGATGGGGTCGCCGTGGGGGTCGAACTCGGGGTGACCGAGCCGCTCTGCGAGCCGTTCGACGAAGTCGTCGCTCACGGCGTGCTCCAGCACCTCGGCCTCGTCGTGCACCTCGTCCCACGCGTAGCCGAGGTACTCGACGAGGAACGTCTCGACGAGCCGGTGGCGGCGGACCATCGCGAGCGCGGCCGTTCGACCCGACGCCGTGAGGGTGACCGCCCCGTAGCGCCGGTGGTCGACGAGCCCCTGGGCGGCGAGCTTCTTGAGTGACTCGGAGACCGTCGAGGGCGTCACGCCGAAGCGGTCGGCCAGCGCCTTGGAGGAGATGGGGGTGTCGTCCCACTCCTGGCTCGTCCAGATGACCTTGAGGTAGTCCTGCATCGAGGAGGACAGCGCCGAGGGGGCCTGGGTCGAGGTGGAGGGGGCGTCGGGCACACGTCCAGGGTATCGGCGGACGGCCGCAGGACGGGCGTCACAAAAGTTCGGTGGACCGAACTTCCATGTTGTCCCATGCCTGGTAGTGTCTGAGGCATGGCGAACATCGCGCACTCCGGCTCCAGCCGTCCGGCACCCCGCCGGCTCACGGCCGTCGAGTCGCGCCTGCTGCGCACCGGCCTGCTCCGCACGGTGCTCTTCGTGGCTGCCTTCGTCGCGTTCCTGGCGATCGGTTCCGCCGTCTCCTGAGGCGTTGAGTGCGTTGCGTACGTCGTGGCCGGGCGTCGGCCGCGGCGCACGCGTAGCGTCCTGCTGAGTCGACCGATGGAGGACCCATGACCAGCTGGACCACGCCCGACCTCTGCGACACCCACCACCCGGATCGGCTGGTGGTCGTCCAGCCGGGTCTGCTGCGTGGCTTCGGTGGCCGTGAGGCGTTCAGCGGCGCCGTCGAGACGGTGGCCTGCTTCGAGGACAACTCGCACGTCAAGCGACTCGCGGACGAGCCGGGCGACGGGCGCGTGCTGGTCGTCGACGGCGGGGGATCGCTGCGGCGCGCCCTCCTCGGCGACGTGATCGCCGCCCGCTTCGTCGAGAACGGGTGGTCCGGGCTGGTCATCCACGGAGCCGTGCGCGACGTCGAGATCCTGCGGGACCTCGACCTGGGCGTCCAGGCGGTCGCCCCGTGCCCCGTCCGGACCGAGAAGCGCGGCCTCGGCGACGTGGGCGTCGCGGTGACCTTCGGCGGCGCAACGATCCGGTCCGGCCAGTGGGTCTACGCCGACGCCAACGGCGTGGTCGTGGCCGACGTGCCCTTGGCCTGACGGAACCACGTCGTCCAATCTCCTGCGGCAGGCGGCGACGACCCGGCAGGATGAGGTGATCGTTCGACTTCCCGGGGGAATCATGCTCGTCTCGTCACGTCACGCACTCGCCGGCGCGTCGGCTCTGGTCGTCGCACTGAGCCTGGTGGTCGCTCCCGCGGAGGCGGCGCCCTCGCGCTCGGAGGCCACGACCACCACCTGTCCGACCTCCGTCGAGCCGCCCACTGTCGTGGGCGACCGGGTCGCGGGCGCGACGCTGACGGCCTCGGTCCCGTCTGCCCCGACGGACACGGTCGGGTGGGAGTGGCGGCGAGACGGCTTCGTCCGGGGCACCTCGCACCAGCAGGTGCTGCTCAGGACCGACGCCGGGGCCACGTTCGAGGTCACCACCACGCTGACGGCACCCGACTGCGAGCCTGTCAGGTCCACGACGGACGTCGCCGTGCCGAAGGAGATCTCGGTCCTCGCCACGCCAGCGGCCATCGCGGGTCGGCCGGCGGTCGGGTCGCGCCTCACGGCGAAGGGCGACACCTACGCGCCGTCGCCCTACGCCTACACGCGGGTCGTCCGGTGGTTCCGCGGGAACCAGCTGCTCGGCACGTCGCCGTCGTACGTCGTCAGGCCTGACGACATCGCCGGCGAGGTCAGGGCCGAGGTGCGCATGACGTCGCGGTATGCCGAGGACGTCGTCAGCAGCACGGCACCGGTCGAGATCGCGGCTGGGCCGCTCACGGGCACCGGCCCCAGCATCAGTCAGGCGGCGGTCGGGGCCACTCCTGTGGTGGACCCCGGGACCGTGACGCCGCACCCCGACGACCTCGTGACGACGTACCGCTGGTTCCGCGACGGCGTGGAGGTCGCGCAGACACGCTCCCTGCCGCCCCTGGGGCCCCAGGACCATCGGGCCGAGCTGGTCGTCGAGACCACCGCGACGACCAGCGGGTACGGCACCCTCGTCCAGCGCAGCGAGCCCGTCACGGTCCTGGGCGCGGAGGCGACGCTCGCGGTGTCGTCGAACCCGCGCGCCGTCCAGGTCGGGTCGACGTCCGTCGTGACCGTACGGGGTCTTGGTCCCCGGGAGCCGTTCTCGGTGCTGCTCTCGGGCGCCGTCCTGGCGCGTGGCACGGCCTCGCCCTCGGGTACTGGCACGGCCACGATCCGTGTCCCCGCTGACGCCACCACGGCGTCGGCTCGTCTGCTGCGCGCGGTCGGCGACTGGCCTGGCCGGACCGGGGTCACCACGGTCGCGACCGGCCGTGCAGCGCGCCTCGGCATCAAGCTGGGGTCGACGGCGCCGACGCGACGAGCGAAGAACATCATCTGGGTGAGCCGTCTGCTGCCCCACGAGAACGTGACCGTCCGGATCGGCGGCAAGGTCGTCCTGAGGAGCAAGGCCTCCTCCACCGGCTCGTTCCGGTGGACCTTCGGCGTGGGGAGCAGCCTGGGCCGTCGCACACTGACGGTCACGGGCGCCGGTGCGTCGCGCACGGGAGCGACGTCCTTCGTGGTACGTCGCTGACGCGCAGGTGATACCGTCCGCCTGTCACTCGACACACAACTCCACGTGCCCGAGTGCGGGGAAGCCGGTCCGAATCCGGCGCTGACCCGCAACCGTAGCCCTCGCTCCGCGAGGGGAGCCGGAACGCCGCATCGGGCGCCTGACCAATCACGCTGTCGTGGTCGCAGCGGGTCCCCTCGGGATCCTCATGCCTTTGCAGCGGGTGAGGACCCCATGAAGAAGTCCCTGCGTCGCGGCCTCGTCGCGACCGCCGCCACCGCCCTCGGTGCCGGTCTCCTCGCCGTCCCGGCCGCCCAGGCGGACACGTCGCGCACCCCGCAGACGGTCAACGCGGCCGACTGGCTGTCGGGCCAGGTCATCGACGGTGTGCTCGTCAACGAGGCGTTCGGTGACCCCTTCATCGACTGGGGCCTGACCCTCGACACCCTGTTCGCCCTCGACGCCGTCGGCGGCTACAACGCGAAGGTCGCCGACATCGCCGACGCCCTCGCCGAGGATCTCGGCAGCTACATCGGCACCGGCGAGGAGAGCTACGGCGGCTCCACGGCCAAGGCGCTCGTCGCCGCGCAGGCTGCCGATCGCAACACCGCCGACTTCGGCGGCACCGACCTGGTGGAGGCCACCGAGGCCCGTGTCGACGGCACGGGTCGCCTGGCCGATGAGTCGGCCTTCGGCAACTTCGCGAACGTGTTCGGCCAGGCCTTCGCGGTGAAGGGCCTTCACGCCGCCGACTCCGGCGAGGCGCCTGCGGCCACGACCTTCCTGCTGCAGCAGCAGTGCGCCGACGGCGGGTTCCGGCTGGACTTCACCGCCACCGACACGTCCTGCTCGGGCGACGACGCCCAGACCGACTCGACCGCCATCGCGGTCGACGCGTTGCTGCCGCAGAGCGGCACCCCCGCGGTGGCCACGGCGCTCGACGAGGCCGAGGCCTGGCTGAACAGCCAGCAGGACGCCTCCACGGGCGCCTTCGCGGGCGGCCCCGGCACGGAGACCGTCAACACCAACAGCACCGCGGTCGCCGCAGTGGCGCTCGAGAAGCTCGGTCAGGCCGATCGCGCAGCGAAGGCCGCCGCCTGGGTGGCGGAGCGCCAGGTCACCGCCTACAGCGCGTGCGGCACGGACCTCGACGGCGAGCGCGGAGCGGTCGGCTACGACGACGCCGCGATCGCGACGGCCGAGGACGACGGCATCGAGGTCGAGACCACGGACCAGTGGCGTCGCGCCACCGCTCCTGCGGTCGCTGCGCTGCAGTCCTACGACGACCCGAGCCCCGGACCGACGGCCACGTTCACCGTGACGCCCTCCGCTGCCAACGGTGGCTGGGTGGCCGCGGGTGGCACGACCACGGTCTCGGTCTCCGGTCTCGCAGCCGCTGAGCGTTACTGCGCCTACACCGTCGACGGCACGGCTGCCCGTGGCGGCAGAGCCTCCGCAGAGGGTGCGGCCACGCTCCAGGTCACTGCTCCGACGACTGCGGGCAACCAGCCGGTCGTCGTATACGGCTCCCGCGACGCCCGTCGGGGCACGGGCACGCTCAAGGTGCTGGGTGCGCGGACGCTCGGCCTCAAGCTCAGCGCCACGAAGATCAAGCGCAAGGGCACGATGCGGGTCACCGTCTCCGGGCTGGCCGCGGGTGAGCCCGTCAAGGTCGGCTACGGGGGGAAGTTCGTGGCCACCGGCACCGCAAGTGCTTCCAAGACCGCGACGCTCTCGTTCGCGGTCGGCACGGCCACCGGTACGAGACGAGTGAGCGTGCAGGGCATCTCGAGCAAGCGATACGCGTCCAAGACCTTCACGGTCGTCAAGTGACCCGACGCGTCCTTTCCGCACTGGTCGCCGTCCTCCTCGGGACGGCGACCGGTGCGGTCGTCCTCGCCGCACCCGCGCAGGCTGCGGCCTGCGCCAAGGGTGACGGCGTGACCGTGGTCGTCGACTACCACCAGCTGGGTGGGGGTGCCTCCACGACGTGCGTCCCCGGCGGTGGTCGCAAGGCCACCTCCGCGTTCGACGCCGCAGGCGTCTCCCTCCGCTACGCCGCCCGTCAGCAGGGCTTCGTCTGCCAGGTCAACGCGAAGCCGGCCAACGCCGGGTGCGTGCAGGCCTCGCCGTCCGACGCCTACTGGTCGCTCTGGGTCTCCAGCGGCAACGGCAGCTGGAGCTACGCGACGGCCGGCGTCGGCGGCGTCTCCGTGCCGAAGGGCGGCTGGGTCGCCTGGAGCTGGCAGGGCCAGAGCGGCAGGGCCCAGCCCGGGGTCTCCCCGGTGGGCAAGGCGGCCGCGGCCCCGGCCCCGAAGCCGTCGAGCCGGCCCACGCAGAAGGCGCCCACGGCTGCGCCGACGTCGGCGGTCCAGTCCGCGGAGGCCTCGGCCAGCGCCAAGGCGAAGGCCGAGCAGAAGGCCCAGGAAGAGAAGAAGGCTGAGCAGAAGGCTGAGCAGAAGTCGGGGCAGGAGGGAGAGGCGGGCGCCGCCAGCCCCTCCGACGGAGCCGGCGACGACGGCGCGACGTCCGACGACGAGACCCGCGCGACGTCGGCCGACGCCCGGTCGCCGTGGCCCACGCTGGTCGGTGTCGCGGCCGTGCTGGTGCTGCTCGGTGCCGCCGGGATCGTCGCGTGGCGGCGGAGGGGAAGCGCGCCCTGAGCTGCCCTGCCGCGGAACGGCGATGACCGCTCCCGCCCGTGACCTGCATCCTGGAGCCTGGTGGCTCTGGGCGCTCGGTCTCGCCGCGGCGGCGTCGTTCACCCTCAACCCGCTGGTGCTCGCGTTGATCGCGGCGGTGGTGGTCCTGGTGGTGATGGCCCGTCGCAGCGAGGCGCCGTGGGCGATGTCGTTCCGGTTCTACGTGTACTTCGCGCTGTTCGTCGTGGTGCTGCGGGTCGTGTACCGGATCCTGTTCGGCGGAGGTGCGCTCGAGGGCGACACGATCGTGCTGCACCTGCCCGAGATCCCGCTGCCCGACGCGGCCCGCGGCATCCAGCTCCTGGGCGACGTGACGTCGACGGCGCTGCTCGGTGCGCTCTACGACGGCATGCGGCTGGCCGTGATCATCCTGTGCGTGGGAGCCGCGAACTCCCTGGCGAACCCTCGTCGCCTCCTCGCCGCCGTGCCCCCCGCGTTCTACGAGGTCGGCACCGCCGTGGTCGTGGCCCTGTCGGTCTTCCCGCAGCTCGCCGAGAGCGTGCAGCGGGTCAACCGTGCGCGTCGGCTGAGGGGCGACGCCGGCAAGGGAGTCGGCCGGCTCCGGCGCGTGGTCGTGCCGGTGCTGGAGGACGCCCTGGAGCGGTCGATGACCCTGGCGGCCGGGATGGACGCGCGCGGCTACGGGCGGTCGGGTACGGCGACCCCGCGGCAGCGGCTCCTGACCGGGGTGCTCATGCTCACCGGGCTCGGCGCGCTCTGCGTCGGCGCGTACGCCTACCTCGACGGAACCGCGCCCCGTCTGCTCGCCGGGCCGGTGCTCGTGCTCGGGGTCCTGCTGGCCGCCGGCGCGCTGTGGTCGGCCGGCCGGCGCGTGCAGCGCACCCGCTACCGGCCCGACCGGTGGCGTCGGCCCGAGGTCCTCACGGCGCTGTGCGGCGTCGTGGTCGCCGTCGGGGTCGACCGCGCCTTCGACCTCGACCCGTACGTGGTGGTCCCCGACCTCGAGCGGTGGCCCACCATCGGCGTCCCGCTCGTGCTCGTGCTGCTGGTCGGTGTGCTCCCGGCCTTCCTGACCCCAGCTCCGGCGCCCGACGTCGCCGGCGGTGCCGACCGTGCCGGTGGTCCGGGGCGCGAAGCCGAGGAGGTGGACCGTGCTCGAGCTGCGTGACGTGACCTTCTCCTACGACGACGCTGCGGGGACCGGGACGGCGGAGCCGACGCTGCGCGACGTCGGCCTGGTTCTGCCCGACGGCGAGCTGCACCTGGTGTGCGGACGCACCGGCTCGGGCAAGTCGACGCTGCTCGGTCTGTTCAACGGCCTCGTGCCGCACTTCAGCGGTGGTCTGCTCGAGGGGGACGTGCGGGTCGACGGCAGCTCGATCGTCGGCACGCCACCGCGCGAGCTGGCACACCTCGTCGGGTACGTCCCGCAGGACCCGCTGTCGGGCTTCGTGAGCGACGTCGTGGAGGACGAGCTGGCCTACGGCATGGAGCAGCTCGGGCTCGACCCGCAGACCATGCGGCGTCGGGTGGAGGAGACGCTCGACCTGCTGGGCATCGCTGACCTCCGACGTCGTGCGCTGCGCACGCTGTCGGGCGGCCAGCAGCAGCGGGTCGCGATCGGCGCCGTGCTCACGATGCACCCCAGGATGCTGGTGCTCGACGAGCCGACGTCGGCACTCGACCCGACGGCCGCGGAGGACGTGCTGGCCACGGTCGCCCGGCTCGTGGCCGACGTCGGGCTCGGGGTGGTGGTGGCCGAGCACCGGATGGAGCGGGTGATCCCCTTCGCCGACCGCCTCGTGGTGGTCGAGAACGGTCGGGTCCGCGACGGCGAGCCGGCCGACCTGCTGCGCGAGAGTCCCGTCGCGCCGCCGCTGGTGGAGCTGGGCAGGCTCGTCGGGTGGGAGCCGCTTCCGCTCACCGTCCGCGACGCGCGGCGTCGGGCCGGCGACCTGCGCTCTCGGCTCGCGGGCGCGCCGGCCCGGACGGCGTCGGCCCAGACCGCATCGGCCCAGACGGGGCCCCCGGTGCTGCGGGCGCGCGACATCTCGGTCGACTACCGCCGGCACCGCGCGGTCAGCGGCGTGGACCTGACGGTCGACCCCGGCCAGGTGGTCGCGCTCATGGGCCGGAACGGGTCGGGCAAGTCGTCGCTGCTGTGGGCGCTGCAGGGCGGTCTCAAGCGCGCGAGCGGCTCCGTGGCCGTCGGGGCCGACGGGCTCGACCCGGCCGGCCTGTCGCCGGCGGCCGCCCGTGCGCTGGTGGGGCTCGTGCCCCAGACCGCGTCGGACCTGCTGTACCTCGAGACCGTCGACGACGAGTGCGCGGCGGCCGACACCCACGCGGACGCCGAGCCGGGGCGCTGCCGCGGACTGCTTGACCGGCTCGCACCGGGCATCGCCGGAGCCCACCATCCTCGCGACCTGTCCGAGGGCCAGCGGCTCGCCCTCGTGCTGGCCATCGTGCTCACGACGTCGCCGAGCGTGCTGCTGCTCGACGAGCCGACGCGCGGCCTGGACTACGCGGCGAAGGCGCAGCTGGCGGCCATCCTGCACGCCCAGGCGGCCGAGGGCCGCGGCGTCGTCGTGTCGACCCACGACGTGGAGTTCGTCGCCCAGGTGGCCGACGCGGTCGTCGTCCTCGCCGAGGGCGAGGTGGTCTCGGCCGGAGG
The DNA here is from genome assembly GCF_031843905.1 of Aeromicrobium sp. WCS2018Hpa-31. Lineage (NCBI taxonomy): Bacteria > Bacillati > Actinomycetota > Actinomycetes > Propionibacteriales > Nocardioidaceae > Aeromicrobium > Aeromicrobium sp. WCS2018Hpa-31. The sequence continues at coordinate 35,287 of NZ_JAVTJF010000002.1, forward strand.
CGTGTCCAAGGTCCTGGCCGAGTCGCCCGCCTTCGCCCCCCAGGTCTCCAAGGTGCTGGGGTCGGAGTGGCTCACCGTCGCCGACGTCGAGGGAGCCCTCCCATGACCTCCCTCCATCGGTGGATCCTCAACCTCAGGACCGCACGGGGCCCCGCATCGGTGGATCCTCAACCCCAGCGCCGCGGCTGCGGTTGCGGACCCACCGATGGGTGCGGCCACGCGTCGGCCCGGGACGGGGGTCGACGATGACGGCGCGGCTGGGACTGCGCTCGGCGCTCGTGCTCGGCGTCGCGTCGCTCGCGGGCCTGGTCATGTTCCTGTGGCCGTTGTTCATCGAGCCGACCGCGGGGGCGGAGCGGGTCGACCAGCCGTTCCTGTTCATGGCGCTCCTGCCGATCGTCGTCATGGTGGTGGTCGCCGAGCTCACCGAGGGCGGCATGGACGCCAAGGCCCTGGCGATGCTCGGCGTGCTGACGGCGGTGAACGCGGCACTGAGACCCCTGGGTGCCGGGACGGCCGGCATCGAGACGGTGTTCTTCGTGCTCGTCCTCGCCGGGCGGGTGTTCGGGCCCGGATTCGGCTTCGTGCTGGGCTGCACCTCGTTGTTCGCGTCGGCCCTGCTCACGTCGGGCGTGGGGCCGTGGCTGCCGTTCCAGATGATGTGCGCCGCGTGGATCGGACTGGGTGCGGGCCTGCTGCCGCGGCGGGTCACGGGACGGGCGGAGATCGCGATGCTCGTGGTCTACGCCGTGGTCGTGGCGTACCTGTTCGGCATGCTGATGAACCTGTCGTCGTGGCCGTTCCAGCTCGGCATCGCCGCCCCCGGGGCCGACGAGACGCTGCAGCTCGTGCCGGGTGCGCCGATCCTGGAGAACCTGCACCGCTTCCTGGTGTTCAACCTCGTCACGTCGACCTGGGGCTGGGACACGGGCCGCGCGGTCACCAACGCACTGCTGGTGGCCACGCTCGGACCCGCCGTGCTGGTGACCCTGCGCCGGGCGGCCCGGCGTGCTCGGTACGGCCGCACGGCCGAACCGGTCCCGCAGCCCTGAGGCGCGCTCGTCGTCTGTGACGATGGACGACATGCTCCGCCATGCTCACCACCTGCTGTCCGTCGTCGTCTGCGCCGCTGCCCTGGCAGCCGCTCCGTCCGCGGCGCAGGCGGCCGCCGAGGGCGAGTGCGGGTCCGACGACGTCGTGGTGGTGGTCGAGCCCGCGACGCTCGACGGTGATCGGCTCGTCCGCTGCGCCACGGACCTCGCCGGCGACGCCACTGCCTACGACGCTCTCCAGGCGGCCGGTCTCGACGTCGAGGAGACGCAGGGCTCCGCACCCTTCGTCTGCCGGATCGACGGTCGGCCCGACGCGGCCCAGGAGACGTGCGGCGCCTCGCTCTCCGGCGACGGGTACTGGGCCTTCCTCACCGCCGACGAGGGCGGCGAGTGGTCGTACGCCCAGACCGGCGTGCGCGACCACGACGTCGTGCCCGGCGAGTTCCTGGCCCTGCGGTACCAGCTGCTCGCGGACGGGGAGGACGTGACGGTCGAGACGCCCAGCACGCAGCAGACCCGCGCCGAGGCCGAGCTGGTCGCGACCCCGGGCGAGGCCGACGACGTGGCCACCTCCACCGGGTACGCCATCGGGTGGGTCGAGATCATCGTCTTCGTCCTCGTGCTCGGCGTCCTCGTGGTCGGCGCCGTGGTCCTGGCACGCCGCCGTCGGCCCTGACGGTTCTCGCTGCCCGGCACACTGGGCCCATGCTCACGACACACCAGCCGGGCCACACGGTCCGCTTCGACTGGGGCCCGGTCGGCGGCCGCGCGATCTCCGAGGGGGCCGACGTCGCCGTCGTCGTCGACGTGCTGTCGTTCACCACGGCGCTGGGGGTGGCGGTGGAACGCGGCAGCGTGGTGGTGCCGTACCCGACGGGTCGCGCCGACGCGGCCGAGGTCGCGGCACAGACCGGCGCGGTGCTGGCCGCCGACCGGGCCTCGGCGGGCCCGGACGAGCCCACGCTCTCGCCGGCGCGGCTGCTGCGGGTCCCGCTGCCGGGTCGTCTGGTGCTGCCGTCACCGAACGGGTCGGCCGTGGCGCACGCACTCGCGGGCTCGGCCACCACGGTGGTGGGCGCGAGCCTGCGCAACGCGGCTGCCGTCGCTGCCTGGATCGCGCGGGAGCACGACGCCGACGACACGGTCGTGGCCGTGGTCGCCGCGGGGGAACGGTGGAGCGACGGCTCGTTGCGACCTGCCCTCGAGGACCTGTGGGGAGCCGGTGCGGTGCTCGCGGCGCTCGAGGACTTCGAGTGGCCGGGCCTGTCTCCGGAGGCTGCCGCCGCGGCCGACGCGTACCGGCTCGTGCAGGGGCGCGAGGCCGCCCACCTGACGGCCTGCGCGAGCGGCCAGGAGCTCGTCGCGGCGGGCTGGTCCGACGACGTCGCCGTGGCGGCCGAGGTCGGGGCCAGCAGCGTCGTGCCGGTGCTGAGCGACCGCGGTTTCGTCGCCGCGCCGTGAAAGTCGACGCATTCGGAAACTATTCATGACTTTGGTCCTGAATGCTCTCGTGAAATGTCCGCATTATCGGGTGGTGGGCGATATGGTTCCGGCATGGCGAAAAAGACCGTGGAAAAGTTCTACTCCGACCTGAGTGGCGACGAGATCGACACCCCGGCCCCGACGGTGTCGTTCACGTTCGATGGAGTGGGCTACCAGGTCGACCTGACCGAGTCCGAGCGTCAGGCCTTCGCCGACGCCGTGGCCCCCTACATCGCCGTCGGCCGCCGCGCCGCCGGTCGCACCACCCGGACCTCCTCCTCGGGCGGCGGTTCCGGCGTCGACGCCAAGGCCGTGCGTGCCTGGGCCCAGGAGCAGGGCCTGGACGTCCCGGCCCGTGGCCGCGTCCCGTCCTCGCTCATCGAGGCCTACCAGTCCGCGAACTGAGCCGCCTCGGCTCCGTGACGTCCGGCCAGGACATGCGTCGTGCGAGGCGTCATCCAACGGTCAGGGCTTCTTCAGCAGCGCCCCGGTGTGCACGCCGCGAGCGGTGCGGACGGCGACGACGGCCCAGGCGCCGAGCAGGACGACGAACAGGGCGCCGGCTGCGACCTGGAGCACGTGGTTGCCGGTCAGCTGGGCGAGTCCGGAGGTGCCGGTGACCACGGTGCCGACCGGGAAGGTGAAGGACCACCAGGTCAGGCTGAATGGGAGTCCTTCCTTGGCGGTGCGGGCGGTGAGGGTGATGGCGATCGCCAACCACAGCATCGCGAATCCCCACATGGGAATGCCGTAGACGAGGGCGAAGGCGTGGAACGCGGTGCCGTAGGGGCTGTCGAGCACGTCGGGGGTCACGTTGCCCAGGTGGTGGGCCGCGGTGATCGACTGACCGACGGGACCGAGGACGATCCAGAGGGTGGGCACGGCGCCGGCGGCTCCGATGCCGTGGCGCAGAAGCCGGTTCCAGATGAACGCGATCATGACGATGCTGCACATGAGAGTGAGGCCGAAGAACATGTAGCAGGCCAGCAGCATCGTCTGCTGGGCCTGGCCGGCCGGTAGGTGCGGGATGAGGGCAGCGCCGGTGGCGGCACTGACCATGGGCGGGACCACCGGCATGAGCCAGCCGCCGAAGGCGGAGTCCTCGTGGACCTCGTGCGAGGTGAAGGCGCGGATCGGCACCAGCACGGCCGTGGTGAGACCGAGCAGGGTCCCAGCGGTCCACAGCACCCAGTCCAGCGTCAGCGCGGCAGTCATGCCGATCAGGTGGTGTCCCACCAGCACTGCGCCGGCACCAACGGTCATGAGTCCCATCGCGGGCGCGCCGTAGAAGTGCGACATCACCGGATCGTCCAGGTGACCGCGAGCCACCTCGCCATGCAACGTCCAGTGGCCGACAGTCGCCACGACCACCACGACAAGCAGTAGGAGCGCGAGGACCCAGACGGTGGTGGCGAAGACCGTGATCCCGGGCACCGTGAAGGGCAGGGAGGCAGCGGCAACTGCGACGATGCCGGTCCCCATGACCGAGGCAAACCAGTTGGGTCCGATGAAGCCAAGAGCCGGAGCGCCCTCGAGCTCACGCAGCCAGCCCGTTCGGTCGAGGGTGCTGCGGGCAGGGTGCTCGCTAGTCGTCGTCAGGTGTGCGGTGGTCATGACTCCACAGTGGTCTCGATGCGGGGTTGCCGGTAGAACCCGTCACCCTGTGGCTCCACAGGGCAAACCTGTGGAGGGCGGGTATTCTTGGAAGATGCGCAACATCCCCGATCTGGCTGCTTTGCAGCTGCTGGTCGACGTGGCTACCCATGGCAGCATCGGCGCTGCGGGTCGAGCGAACGGCATCACGCAGCAATCGGCGTCCGAACGGCTCAGAGCCGTCGAGGCCCAGACGGGATTGACCCTCCTACGTCGTGCTGCCGGAGGATCGACGCTCACCGAGTCCGGTGTCCTCATGGTCGGCTGGGCCGCACGTCTGATTGATCTCGCGCACGAGATCGACGAGTCGATCGCGACCCTGCGCGACGACCGGGCCCACCAGCTGAGCATCGCGGCGAGCATGACCGTCGCCGAGCACCTGCTTCCCCTGTGGCTGGTTCGGCTTCGCCAACAGCACGACACCGTCGTCAGCCTGATCGCCACCAACAGCGAGCACGTGCGGACGGCCGTGGCGGACGGGTCGGTCGACATCGGTTTCGTCGAGGACGGTGCCGACCCCGGTGACTTGGCGTCACTGGTCGTCGCTCGCGACGAGCTGGGCCTGTACTCGGCACCGCACGACCCGTGGGCCAAGCAGGACTCGCCGCTGGCGCCAGATGAGATCGTCACACGGCCTCTGACGTGGCGTGAGCAAGGGTCAGGCTCCCGGCGTGTCGTCGATGACGCGCTCGCAGGGCTCGGCTTGACCGCCATGGCGCCAGCCGTCGAGCTGACCACCACGTCCGGCATCCGATCGGCGGTCAGCGCCGGAAGCCCGCCAGCGTTCATGAGCCGGCGCTCGGTGCGCAGCGACGTGGAGGCGGGCCGGCTCGTCGAGGTGCCGATCACCGGGTTGGACCTTTCGCGCGACCTCACCGCGCTGTGGGTCGGCAGCGGCCGCCCGCCCGCCGGTCCGGTCCGCGATCTGCTGGCGATCGCCACGAAGGTTCGCACGAGATGAGCACCGATCGCCGGTCGCGAGTCGACGAGCCGCACGTCTTCGCGCTCAATGCGCTGGTCCGTGCGTGGCGCGCGGTGGGCGACGAACAGCGGTTCGTCCCGTGGTTCGACCCGGACGGTCCTGGCGTGAACGCGAGGATCCTGGTGCTGATGGAGTCGCCCGGCCCTCGCACCGTCGCCGCGGGTGACCTCGGGTTCAGCACCGAGGACAACGACGACCCGACGGCGGCCGCACTCCGTTCCGCGCGAGTTTCTGCGGGCATGGCCCGTGACGGGTATCTGCGGTGGAACGTGGTGCCGTGGCCGACCTACGACGCTGCCGGCCACCGCCGCCCTCCGCTGGTACGAGATCTTGAAGAGGCGCGTCCGGCGCTGGCCGCGCTGTGGGCGGCTCTGCCCGACCTCCAGGTCGTCGTCGCCGTCGGGACACCAGCCCTCCAAGGTGTCATGCGGCTGATGACGATCGACGAGACTGCCCGAGTCGTGCCCGCGCTGGGCGCACCGCATCCGTCACCACGCAACGCCCACGCTCGCGCAGAAGCCTTCAATCGACTGCGTGTGGCTCTTGAACGAGCCCAGGAGATCGCGACCTCCTGAGAGCGTGAAGATCGTGACTCACGTCCGCCGCCGACCTGTCGCACTCGTTCGGCGCGCAGGCTGTCGTTGCGCCCCAGGGCTGATGTTGCGGCAATGTCATCTCGCGGTACGACCACGAGGGTAGGGACACCCAACTGGGTTCGCGCTGCGCTGATTGCCGCCGTCGTCGGTGGTATCGCGGCCATGCACGGCCTGCTGCTCGGTGTCGACCAAGGCAGATCTCGATCAGAAAGTGGACGACCCGGAGAGCCTGACGAGCCGGTTCGCGAGACTGCTGGACGAGGAGTAGGCGCCGTGCATTTTCAGTGCGGACTGCGCCAATCCCATCCACCAGGCTGCGGCGTCGAGCAGGCCAAGGGAACTGCGGTTGGACGACCCATCGCGTTGTGCGGCCGATGTCTTCACGCGGACGCATCGGCGACGTTGAATCAAACCTGATGGCCGTACACATCGCAGAGCTCTCCGCTCTATCGGAGCGGTGCCGAGGGATCGGCGGAGGAGGTCTGGCCGAGTTCGTCGGCGATGACGTGGTCCGAAGCCTTGACTGGCCCGAGGATGTCGTGGAGCAGTGGCTGTACGACTTCGCCAGTTTGGCACCGTTTCAGGTTGGCTACGGCGATCTGGACTTGACGACCGTCGCTTGGAGGGACGAACTCGTGCCGGCGAGTGAGTTCCTTGAGATGTCGACGGGCCCAACCGACCAAGGGCTCATCGAGGAATTCGCAGGAAACCCCGATCACTGGTCTGAAGTCCGTAAACACCTCGGAGTTTCACAACACTGGGAGTCCCACGGAACTTGGCTGCGGCGCCCGCTGCTCATCGACCGTGCGCTTCTCCACACCGGTGGGATTGGACTGCAGGTCATAGAGGGGCGCACGCGGGTAGGGGTTCTGCGGGGCTTCATGGCGCGCGGGCGTCCGGTCGCGCCTAATCATGCTGCTTGGGTGGCACGCCGACGGATGATGTGACTCCAACAGTGGGACTCGACCGGGACCGGCTTCGGCGCCATTGGTTGGAGTAAGCACCCCAAGGGGTGCTCCTGGCGGAGGATAGGGGATTCGAACCCCTGAGAGCTTTCACTCAACCCGCTTTCCAAGCGAGCGCACTAGGCCACTATGCGAATCCTCCGCGGACGAGCGTACCCGCCGCATCCCGCCTGGAAGGCACCGGGTCGACCCCCGTATGCTGGCCGCAGCCCCTCGCGTGGCGCTATCTCACCCAATCCCCCAGGGCCGGAAGGCAGCAAGGGTCAGTGGGCTCTAGTGGGTGCGCGAGGGGTCCTCACGTTCCTGGAGCTTCCTCACGCCCACCCCACGGTCAGGGGTCGTCGGCAAGGATGGCGTCGTGCTCGACGACCTCGCGCCCCAGCGGCGGCGCACCCTGCTGACGGGGGCGGCGCTGCTCGTGGCCGCGGTCCTGGTCGCGGCCGGCATCGGGGTCGTCCGCACGCTCGACGCCACGGACCCCGCGCCGCAGGACGAGCTCGGACCCGTGCTGCTGGTCTCCGGGTACGGCGGGCGCGTGGCGTCCCTCGACCCCCTGCGAGACGCGCTCCGGTCGGCCGGCCGCGACGTCGAGGTGCTCGAGCCTGAGGGCGACGGTAGGGGAGACCTGCGCGCCCAGGCGGCCGCACTCGGCCGCTCGGTGGACGCGGCCCTCGAGCGCACGGGCGCGGACTCGGTCGACGTCGTCGGCTACTCCGCAGGCGGTGTGGTGGCCCGGTTGTGGGTGCGCGACCAGGGCGGCGCGGACGTGGCTCGACGGGTGCTGACGATCGGCTCGCCCCACCATGGCACCGACGTCGCCGCGCTAACGGTCGAGATCGCGGGCAGCTGCCCCACCGCGTGCGAGCAGCTCGTGCCCGACAGCGACCTGCTGCGTGGCCTGAACGCCGGTGACGAGACGCCGGACGGACCCGAGTGGGTCACGCTGCGCTCCGACGCCGACCGGGTGGTCGTCCCCACGGACTCCGCGGTGCTCGACGGCGCACTCAACCTGCGGGTGCAGCGGCTGTGCCCCGGCTCGACGACGCCGCACCGGGCGCTTCCCGGCGACGCCGCGGTGCTCGCGACGGTGGCCTCGGCGCTCGGTCGGGACGCCGCCCGCACGCCGACCGACGTCAGCTGTTGACGTCCTTGCTGCCGAAGTTGGCCCAGGCCGCCCCGAGGAACACCACGAGGTAGGCCGCCTGGGCGGCGACGCCTCGCACCACCTCGGTCCACCGGATGGGGTCGCGGAACAGGTCGACGAACGCCAGCCAGTACCGGGTCGGCAGGTACGGCTGCAGCACGTCGGCGGCCTCGAGCCCGAGGAGCACCGTCGAGCCGATGAGCACCGCCACCGTCCCGAGCGCGGCGGTCAGCCCGGACTCCACGATCGTGGAGAGGAGCAGCGCGAGCGCGGCCACGCCCAGCATCATCCACGTCACGTAGCCGAGCGCCAGGACCGTCCGCTGGATCATCTCCGCCTGGCTGAGGGTGGAGCCGGAGACGCTGGTGACCGTGCCGCTGGGGTCGCCGTCGCCGAGCAGCAGCCGTCCGAGGACGTAGGCCACGACGGCCACGACCAGCACGGCCACGAGCACGAAGGCCACGACGCTCACGAGCTTCGCCACCAGCAGCCGGGTGCGGCCGACGGGCCGGACGAGCAGGTAGCGCAGCGTGCCCGTCTGCGACTCGCCGGCGATGGCGTCACCGGCCACGACCGCCACCGCGACCGGCAGGAACAGCGGGAGCACGATGCCCAGGGCAGCGAGGGGAAAGAGCGTGCCGTCGCTCAGGACGGCGGAGAGGAACGGTGGCCCGGTGCCGGGACGGGGTCCCAGCTGCGTGGTCGCGAGCAGCACCGCCACGAGCGCGGGCAGGGCGTTCAGCATCGCGATGACCACCCAGGTGCGTCGGCGCCGCAGCATCGCGGCCAGCTCGACCCGGATCATGACGTCTCGCTCGCGCGCAGCACGACGTCCTCCAGGCTGACGCGCAACGGCCCCACGGAGTCGACGCGGACGCCGGCGGACACGAGCCGTGCGTTCACCCGGGCCGGGTCGTCGGACACCACCACCAGGCGCTCTCCGACGGACGACTCCACGGCCTCGCCCAGCAGGGCGACGGCACGCGCGACGTCGCGGGTGCCCACCACGACGCGTTCGCTCGGTGCCAGAAGGGTCTCCAGCTGGTCCTGCAGCACCAGTCGGCCGCGGTCGAGCACCCCCACGCGGGTGCACATCTGCTCGATCTCGCTCATGAGGTGGCTGGACAGGAAGATCGTGGTGCCCTCGCCGCTCAACGCCAGCAGCAGCTCGCGGATCTCGCGGATCCCTTGCGGGTCGAGTCCGTTGGTGGGCTCGTCGAGCACCAGCAGCCGCGGCCGACGCAGCAGCGCACCGGCCAGGCCGAGGCGTTGGCGCATGCCGAGCGAGTACGCACGCACGGGCCGACGGTCGGCGGGGTCCAGCCCCACCTGCTCGAGCACCTCGCCGATGCGACTGGACCGTCCACGGCGCCGCGCGTCGGGCCCGGCGGCATCGAAGGTGGCGAGGTTCCTGCGTCCCGACAGGTGCGGGTAGGCGCCGGGTCCCTCCACCAGGGCGCCGACGCGCGGGAGGACCGACGCGGCCGACGCAGGCATCGCCTCGCCGAGCACCTCGGCCTCCCCGGAGGTCGGCAGGACGAGGCCCAGCAGCATCCGCACCGTCGTGGTCTTGCCGGAGCCGTTGGCCCCGAGGAACCCGTAGACGTCGCCCTCTCGCACGTCGAGGTGGATGCCGTCGACCGCCGGAACGCCGCGGTAGCGCTTCGTCAGCGCTCGGGTCCTGATCATCGCCGCCCCACCTGCTCGGCCAGCTCGGCCGCGGCGTCCGCGAGCACCTCGGGCGTCACGGTCCCGGCCAGCAGGAAGGTGCCCTGACCACGGCCCCCCTCGGTGAGCAGCACGGACAACGGCCCGATCTCCAGCGAGGTGCCGACGTCGGTGCGCACGGCCGACGAGGCGCTCAGCTGCTCGCGCACCTGGCCGGCGAGACCGCGGCGAAGCGGCACCGCCACGAGGGCGGTGGGCCCACGGCCGTAGCCGCCGACGGCTCCGAGCTCCTCGGGGTCGCCGCGACGCTCGAGGCCGGCGACTGCGTCGGGAAGCACGAACGGTGCGAAGGCGTTGGCGCCCGCGGCGACGTCGATCGCGTCGCGAAAGCCCACGCGGGCGCCCGGGGGAGCGGTGAACGTGGTCGTGCCGGGATCGGGGGTCGACGGGTCGAACCGGATGACGGCGGTGGACACCACGGGCAGGTCCGAGGCGGTGCCGACGACGTCGACGCGCAGCGCCAGACCAGTCTCGGCGTCCGCCCAGACGTCGACGTGATCGATGGTCGACTGCTCGTCTGCCGGCTCCAGCCTCAGGCCGGGCGCCGACCGCCCCGCCACGCGTCGCTCCGGCAGGCGGGACAGCTCGGTGGCGTCGGCCCCGGCGAGCAGGCGCCGGGCCAGCTGTGACGGCACGAGGTCGGATGCGTCGGGCAGGCGGACGGTGGCATAGGGGGACGAGGTGGCGCGCTCGGACTCGAAGCGCCAGGTGGTGAGCAGGTCACCCTCGCGCACCAGGTCGGTCTCACCACTCGCGCGGACGCGGTCGACGCGCCACTGCTCGTCCGACCGCCACCAGACGCGCAGGGTGCTGGTGTCGCCCAGCAGGTCGGCGACCCCGGCGAACGAGTCGGTCTCGGGGATCTGAAGCGTGCCGCGGCTGCGCACCTCGCCCGACCACCCCAGGTCGCGTGACGCGACGACCCGCTCGAGCAGTCGGTCCGCCGAGACGTCGGAGGCCTCGGCCGGGAGCAGGCGGGGGAGCACCGGCGCCGCGGCCAGCAGGGCCGACACCAGTGCCACGAGCAGCCAGCGTCGGGCGGAGGGCTTCATCTCCTGACCACGGTACGAGGTGGGACCCCGCCTCGCCGGGTGGATCAGGGTGGATCCGGGAGCCGTCGAGTGCGTCGGTGGCGCGCTGCGGCCACGGACGGCCCCCCGACGCACGACAGCCGCACGCGGCGCCGGAAAAGGATCTGCGCCACGTGCGGCTGGATCGTGGGTCGAGCCGCGCTCCGCCGTCAGCCGATGGGGTCGACGACGCCGTGGTCGGCCACCGAGCGGGCCAGCGTGAGCAGGTGCTCCGAGCCGTCGCCGAGCGTGTGGTCGATCGCGGTCAGACGGCTCGTGTAGTGGCCGACGGAGTACTCCGCGGTCATGCCGATGCCGCCGTGCAGCTGGATCGCCTCCTGGCCGATGTGGCGGCCGGCGCGCGAGACCTGCAGCTTGGCACGCGCCGCCGCCTCGAGGACCCGGTCCGGGTCGTCCTGGAGCACGAGCGTGGCCCACGTGACGGTGCTGCGGACCAGCTCGGCCGACACGTACAGGTCGGCCGCGCGGAACGTGAGCGCCTGGAACGTGTTGAGCGGGACGCCGAACTGCTTGCGCGTCTTGAGGTACTCGGTGGTGGTCCGCAGGGCCACGTCCATGGCACCCACGGCCTCGTGGCTCAGGGCGATCTGCCCACGGGCGACGTTCCGGGCCACGACGTCGGACGCGTCGGCGGCCGGGTCGCCCAGGGGCGTGGCCGTGGCACCGTCGAACGCGATGCGCGCCGCGCGACCGCCGTCGTGCGTGCGGTAGCCGATCCGGTCCACGCCACCGGCCGAGGGGTCGACGAGGAACACGCCGACGCCGGCGTCGGTGCGGGCCGTGACGACCAGCAGGTCGGCGCGCTCGCCGTGCAGCACCGGCTCCTTGACGCCCGTGAGCGTCCAGGTGCCGTCGGACTCGGCGGCCACGACGGCGTCGCCGACGTCGTGGTGGGCGAAGGAGAGCACCAGGGCGCCCTCGGCCACGCGGCCGATGACGTCGGCGCGCTGCTCGGCCGAGCCGAGGTCGGCCACCAGGCCGGCGGCCAGGATCGTCTCGAGGTACGGCTCGGGCGCGAGCACGCGTCCGATCTCCTCGGCCACGATCGCGACCTCCACGGGTCCGGCGCCGAAGCCGCCGTCCTCCTCGGAGAACGGCAGTCCGAGGGCACCGAGCTCGGCGAGCTGCTGCCAGGTCTTCTCGGAGAAACCGGGGTCGGTCTTGGTGACCTCGCGGCGGGTCTCAGACGAGTCGTAGGTCTTGCTCAGCAGGCCGCGCACCGCGTCACGCAGGGCGGTCTGCTCGGAGTCGAGGGTGAAGTCCATGGCTGCCTCACAGTCCCAGGATGGTCTTGGCGATGATCTGACGCTGCACCTCGTTGGAGCCGCCGTAGATCGACGCCTTCCGGAAGTTGAGGTACTGCGGGGTGCTGACGCGGGCCCAGTCGGGCACGTCGGAGCCGTCTCCGGCGCCGGACGCGAGCGAGAGCGGGCCGGCGAGGTCGACGTAGAGCTCGGTGACGGCCTGCTGCAGCTCGGTGCCGCGCAGCTTGAGCACCGACGACGCCGGGTGCGGCTTGCCGTCGGCGGAGTGGGCCACGACGCGCAGCGCCGTCAGCTCGAGGGCGAGCAGCTCGTTCTCCAGGTCCGCGACGCGGGTGGCGAGCAGCAGGTCGGAGTCGAGGCGGTCGCCCGCGATCTCCTTCGCCGCGGCCAGCCAGCGCTTCGTGGAGCCGACGGGTGCCACGCCGACGCGCTCGTTGCCGAGCAGGAACTTGGCGTAGTCCCAGCCGCGGTTCTCCTCGCCGACGAGGTTCTCGGCCGGCACGCGCACGTCCTCGAAGAAGACCTCGTTGACCTCGTGGCCGCCGTCGATGAGCTCGATGGGACGCACGGTCAGGCCGGGAGACGTCATGTCGATGAGCAGGAACGAGATGCCCTGCTGCTTCTTGGGGGCGTCGGGATCGGTCCGCACGAGCGTGAAGATCCAGTCGCCGTACTGGCCGAGCGTGGTCCACGTCTTCTGCCCGTTGACGACGTACTCGTCGCCCTCGCGACGGGCCGTGGTGCGCAGCGAGGCGAGGTCGGAGCCGGCGTCGGGCTCGGAGAAGCCCTGCGACCACCAGATGTCGAGGTTGGCGGTGGCCGGGAGGAACCGCTCCTTGATCTCCTGGGAGCCGAAGGCCGCGATGACCGGGCCGACCATCGACGCGTTGAACGCCAGCGGCGTGGGGACGCAGGCCAGCTGCATCTCCTCGTGCCAGATGTGGCGCTGCAGCGGGGTCCAGTCCTTGCCGCCCCACTCGACGGGCCAGTTCGGCACGGCGAGACCGGCGGCGTTCAGCGTCTGCTGCGCCTCGACGATCTGCTCCTTGCTGAGCTCGCGCCGGGCGGCGACGGTGTCGCGGATGTGCTGCGGGACCTGGGTGGTGAAGAACGTGCGCATCTCCTCGCGGAATGCGGCGTCCTCCTCGGACAGACGAAGCTTCATGGGGACTCTCCGGGTGGGTAAGCGCTTGCTTAATCGTCACGATACGCGCTGCACCCGACACCCTGCCAGGTGCCGGGTCCCACGGCTCGACGAACGAGGGCCCCCGGGCCCGGCTCGCTCAGCCCTTCTGGCGGCGCGCGGCGGCAGCGCGCAGGGGCCCGACGAGGCGGGGTCCGGCCAGTCGACGCTCGAGCCGACGCGCCTCCCGCCCGAGCGGCTGGGCCACGTACTGGCCGAGGAGCACACCGGACGCGAGCGCCACGGCGACGCCGCCGGCGGTGATCATCCAGAGCAGGCCGAGCAGGTTCTCGCCCGCCAGCAGTGACAGGGCCCGGAAGATGGACAGACCCGGCAGCAGCGGCACGATGCACGAGACGACCACCACGAGCGGCGGCACCCGGAACCGGCGGGCGACGGAGTAGCCCACGAAGCCGACGGCGAACGCGGCCACGCCGGCGGCGGCCGGCCGGCCGACGTCGGCCTGGGTGAGCGCGGCGTAGGCGCCCGAGGTGACGGCGGCGAGCAGACCGATGGGCACCACGATGCGCTTGGGCGAGTATGCCGAGAGGGCGAAGGCGGCGGCGGTCAGGCCGGCCCCCGCCATCACCTGGGGCAGCTGCGAGAGCCCGGACGCCCCCGGGTCCAGGGCGAAGTCGACCCCCAGCCACTCGCCGACCTGCAGACCGGCGGAGACGCCGACGATGATGCCGACGGTCGCGATCATCACCTCCATGATCCGGGCGTTGGCGGTGATCGAGAAGCCGGTGAGCGCGTCCTGGATGGCACCGATGAAGCCGAGTCCGGCGAGCAGCATGATGATCGCCGCCGTCACGACCAGGGACGGGTTGACCTCGGCGGGCGTCGCGGCCACGGCCACCGCGATGAGCGTGGCAAGGAGTGCCCCGGCCACCTGGGAGTAGAAGAAGGGCAGCCGCAGACGTTCGATCCGTCGCTGCAGCACCTCGATCGCAGCACCCGCGACCCCGGCCACGGCCAGCACGATCCAGTCGCCGCCCAGCAGGAGCGCCACGCCCGCGCCGGTGAGGCCCCAGCTGGCCGTGATCGCCCAGCGCGGCCGCGGGTGGCCGGTGGAGGCGATCCGAGCCACGCGGGACGCGGCCTCCTCGCGGTCGATCTCGCCGGTGAGCAGCGCGTTGACGAGCAGGTCGACGGCGGTCAGGTCGGCGTAGTCGACCTCGCGGTGGGTCACGTGCCGGCGCATGACGATCGGCAGGTCGTCCACGCTCTCCTGGTGGCTCAGCGTGAGCGACGTGAAGGTCACGTCGACCAGCGTCTGCCGCAGTCCGAGGTGATGGGTCACCGAGGCCATCGTGGCGGTCACGTCGGCCGCACCCGCACCGTTGGACAGCAGCATCTCGCCGATCCTCAGGGCGAGGTCGAGCGTGCGCTGCACGTCCTTGGAGTCCGTCACGCGGACCATGGTGCCGGGTGGGGCAGCGAGCCTCCAAGGGTGTCCGGATCGCGAGTGGTGAAGGCAAGGCCCGGACCTCGGTATCCTCCCCTGCAGGAGGATCCTCGACATGGCGGAACAGGTAGACGACGGGCTCGACGAACGGCTGGCGGCGATGGCCCGCGAGCTGGCCACCCAGCCCACCGCGGAACGCACCGCCGAGCGCCTGACGTCGTTGGCGCTCGAGCTGGTCCGCGGCGCCTCCGACGCGGGTGTCTCGCTGGTCCGTGCTCGGGGCCGCATCGAGACCGTGGCCCCCACCAGCGAGCTCGTCGCCCGGGCCGACGACCTCCAGCACACGCTGCACGAGGGGCCGTGCGTCGACGCTCTGCACGCCGACGAGGTGGATGCACCCGACCTCACCACCGAGGAGCGCTGGCCGCGGTGGCGTCCCGAGGTGGTCGAGGCCGGTGTCCGGGCCATGTTCTGCGTGCAGCTGAACCTCGACGACCGCGGCCTCGGTGCCCTGAACCTCTACGGCACCTCCGTCGACGCGTTCGACGAGGCCGACCGCGAGGCAGCCCGTCACCTCGCGAGCCACGCCGCCATCGCCATCGCGTCGTCGCAGGAGCGGGCGTCGCTGCAGGAGGCCCTCGCCAGCCGCACGGTGATCGGTCAGGCCGAGGGCATCCTCATGGAGCGCTTCGGCGTGGACGCCGACCAGGCCTTCGCGGTGCTCGTGCGCTACTCGCAGCACCACAACGTGAAGCTGGCGAAGGTCGCACACGAGCTGGTCGACACGCGGAACCTGCCGGGCATCGGCTGACCGTCAGGCCTCCCAGGACCCCTCGTCCGGCAGGTCGCCCTCCTCGACCAGCCGACGCGCGACGTCGCGAAGCTTGACGTTGTGGTGCTGCGAGTGGCGCACGAGCACCTGGAAGGCGGCGTCGACCGTCAGCCCGTAGCGCTCCACGAGCACGCCGACGGCGATGCCGATGTCGCCGCGAGCGTCGAGGGCGCGGCGCAGTCCGTCGCGGTCGTGCGCGACGCCGATCGCCACGGAGGCGAGACCGCCCAGCTCGGTGGCGCGCAGGCACGCCTCGTCGTCGAACGCGTCCGGGTCCTCGGCGTAGAGGTCGAGCCGGCCGGGCTCGCCGCTGCGGCTGGACAACGGCACCACGACGACCGACCGGTGGCCCAGCGTCGCGACCTCGCGACCCCAGTCGCGCCAGCGCGGTTCATCGGCGGTGTCCCGGACGTGGACGTGGCCGGCGGGGCCGACGTCGGCGAGCGAGGAACCGGCTCCTGGGCCTCCCGGGAGACGGAGCGCCTCCATCGCCTGGGAGGACGTCGCCGCGATGGCCGGTCGACCCGAGGCGACCGGCACCGTCACGGCGGCGGCATCGCACGGGACCACGGCGAGCGCGAGCGAGGCGATGCGGTGCGCGACCGACTCGGTGGGCGGTGGCTGGACGCGGAAGGCCGAGGACGCCGAGGGGCTTTGCCCGGCGGTCGTGGAGCCCGAGGCCTCGGGCGAGGACGGCGACGGGGGTGGAGCAGGACGGGTCAGCGCGACCACCTCCTGGTGCGTGAGGTCGTCGGCTGCTGCTCAACCGAGGGGTAGCGAACCACATCGGTGTGGTCCGACCCACGCCGGGTCACTCCTCGTCGATGAGACCCTCGCTCCGCGCCTCGCGGACGATGCGTCGGAGGTTGTCCAGTCGTCCGCAGTCCGCGTCGATCTGCTCGTTGCGCTCCGTCGCGAAGGCCTCGCCGAGCTTCGCGAGGACCTCGGGACCGAGCTCCTCGCGCGCCGGGTTGAGGATGGTCAGCTCCTCCTCGGTGAGGTGGTGGCTGACGAGCCGGGTCAGCTCCTCGACGGCGTCGTCGAACTTCTGCGTGTCGGTGGCGGCGCACTCCATGACCGCGAGCAGGGCCTCGTTGCCCTCGGCGTGCTCGTGCTCGCCGTGGTCGGCCTCGTGGGCGTCGACGGCGCGCCGCTTCTTCAGCTGCGGGTACACGTGGCGCTCCTCGGCCTCCGCGTGCGCGACGTGCAGGGCCGAGAACGCCTGGCGCACGGCGTCGCGGTCCGACGCGGTGCTGCGCAGCTGGCGCAGCAGGTCCTCGAAGCGGCGGTGGTCGTCGAGGATCAGCTCGATGACGTCGCCCGAGACGGGCCGGCCCAGGTCGATGGTGGTGGAGGAGGTCATGGCGCGAGCGTAGGCACCCGCGATCGGTCGCGCACGTCGGTGCATGACGCGCCCGGTCCTGGGTACGTCGCGCCCATGACGACCCGAATCGGACTGGAACAGGGCCGACGATCGGCCCTGGTGCTGAGCATCGCTCATGCCGAGGACGTGGCACACCTGCGGGACCTCGAGGACGACCCCGCCACGGACGCCGTGCTGTGCCTGGTGCCGGCCGCTGTCGAGCCGGACGCCGAGGTGCAGTCCCTCTGGCACCGCGTGGCGGAGCGCCGCTTCGTCGTGGTGCTGCGGTACTCCACGGGGCCCGACGCCCAGGCTCGTCGCGCGGGCGGGGAGCTGGCCGCTCCCGGCGTCCTGGCCGCCATCTCCCGGGTGGCGGCGTGGACGACCGCGCAGGACGTGCCGGGTCTGCGGCTCATGGTCCTGGAGCCCGCCACGCCCGACGGCGCGAGCGCGGTCCTCGAGGACGAGCCCGAGATGCAAGGTCTGACGATCCAAGCGAACGTCGACGTGTGCACGACAACGGAAGGAATCACCATGACCATCGCTCCTGACGACCCGTTCGCCGTTCCCCAGCCGGACGCGGACCCCGCATCCGACCCGGGAGCCGAGCCCGACGTGCAGCCGATCGAGCCCGACGACCCGGACGACGTGCCCGAGGTCCCCCTCGAGCCGACGCCGGCCCCCGACGAGACGGGGATCCGATGAGTGACGGCTTCCCCGCCCAGCAGCAGGACCCGCCCGGCAGCACGGGGGCGATGGACCCCCAGCCGGACCACGGCGAGGAGTCCTACGTCGGCCACGGCCGCCTGGAGGGCAAGGTCGCCCTGGTGACCGGCGGTGACTCCGGCATCGGCCGCGCCGTTGCGATCGCCTACGCCCGCGAGGGCGCCGACGTCGCCTTCACGCACCTGCCCGACGAGAGCGACGACGCGGCCGAGACCGGCCGCCTGGTCGCCGAGGCGGGCCGTCGCGTGCTGGCCCTGGAGGCCGACCTGCGCGACCGCTCGGCGTGCGACGACGTGGTCGCCCAGACCGTCGGAGAGCTCGGCGGTCTCGACGTGCTGGTGAACAACGCCGGGTATCAGATGGCGCGCGAGGAAGGCATCGAGGCGCTGACCGACGAGAACCTCGACCGCGTGCTGAAGACGAACCTCTACGCCGCGTTCTGGCTGACCCGTGCGGCAGTGCCGCACCTGCGTGAGCGCGGGGGCAACGTCATCAACAACACGTCGATCCAGGCCTACGAGCCGTCGACGTCGTTGCTGGACTACGCCTCCACCAAGGCGGCGCTCAACAACCTGACCGTGAACCTGGCCGCCGAGCTCGGGGCCGACGGCATCCGCGTGAACGCGGTGGCGCCCGGCCCCATCTGGACGCCGCTGCAACCCGCCACCCAGCCGGCGGAGAAGATCGAGCAGTTCGGCTCCGACACCCCGTTGGGACGCGCGGGCCAGCCGGCCGAGGTGGCGCCTGCCTTCGTGTTCCTGGCGTCGGAGCGCGACGCGAGCTACGTGTCCGGCACGGTGCTGGGCGTGACGGGCGGCAAGCCGGTCTTCTGACCGGACGGTGCCACGATCGAACCAGAGAACCGAACGACAGGAGGTGCGCCATGCCGGCAGGCAAGGACGCGAGCGACGAGCCGTCGCTGAAGAACCCCGAGATGTACGAGGCGCTCCGGGACGACGGAGCCTCGAAGGAGAAGGCCGCCCGGATCTCCAACGCGGCCGCCCGCGACGGCGAGAAGACCGTCGGCAAGCGCGGAGGCGAGTCCGGCTCCTACGAGGACTGGACGGTCGACGACCTGCGCGGCCGGGCCAAGGAGCTCGGTCTCGAAGGCTACTCGGACCTGCGCAAGGACGAGCTGATCGAGAAGCTGCGCAACCACTGAGGGACGCCGTCCACCCTGCGGGGGTGGGAACGGCTGGAAGACTGTCGGCATGACCGACGGAGAGTCCTCCAGCGCCGTGCCCGCCCCCGGGAGCGGGCCGCCACCGCTGAGCGACCTCGCCGCGGCCGTCCTGGTGTTCGGATCGTCCGCCGCGGTGCTGGTGGTCGAGATCGTCGCGCTGCGGCTGCTCGCGCCGTACCTCGGCCTCACCCTCGAGACGTCGACCACGGTCATCGGTCTGGCCCTGGCGGCCATCGCGGCGGGCTCGTGGGCCGGTGGCAGGGCCGCCGACACGATCGACCCGCGCCGGGCCCTCGCGCCGCTGCTCGCGATCTCGGGCGTCGTCATCGCCGCCACGCCGTTCGCGGTGCGCAGCGTGGCCGATCCCGAGTCCGTGGGGCTGCTGTACCTGGTGGCCGCCGCGACGATCGTGGTGCCGGGCGCCCTCCTCTCGGCAGTGACGCCGATGGTGACCAAGCTGCTGCTGCGCACCCTCGACGAGACCGGGACGGTCGTCGGTCGCCTCTCGGGCATCGGCACCGTGGGCGCCATCGTCGGCACCGTGCTGACGGGCTTCGTGCTCATCTCGCACGTCCGGGTGAGCGTGATCCTGGTCGGCCTCGGGGTGCTCCTGGCCGTGGCCGCCGCCGTGCTGGAGCTGCGTCTGCGCGGGCCGGGCTTCGGCCTGCTCGCCGTCGGCGGCGCGGTGCTCGTCGGTGGCACCGCGGCCCTGGCGCCCGGCGGCTGCGAGGTCGAGACCACCTATCACTGCGCGTCGGTGGAGCCGGGGGGATCCACCCCCGACGGCCGCCTGCTCGTGCTCGACGGCCTGCGCCACTCCTTCGTGGACCTCTCTGACCCCGAGTACCTCGAGTTCGCCTACACCCGCGGCTATGCCGCCGTGATCGACGCGATGTTCCCGACGCCGGAGCCGCTGGCCGCGCACCACCTGGGCGCCGGTGGCGTGACGATGCCCCGGTGGCTGGCCTCGACGCGCCCGGGCACCACGAGCGTGGTCTCGGAGATCGACGGCGGCGTGGTGCAGCTCGACCGCGACGAGCTGGGGCTCGAGACCAGCGACGCCCTGCAGGTGCGGGTCGAGGACGCCCGGCTCGGGCTGCGCGACGTCGAGCCCGGCAGCCTCGACCTCGTGGTCGGTGACGCCTTCGGCGGCGTGAGCGTGCCGTGGCACCTGACCACCCGCGAGATGGCCGAGGAGGTGCACGAGGCCCTCGACGACGACGGCGTCTACGTGCTCAACGTGATCGACCACGGCTCGCTGGACTTCGCCCGCGCAGAGGTGCGGACCGTCCAGGAGCGCTGGCCGCACGTGGCGGTGCTCGGCTGGCCGGCCGACGGCCCCGGACCGGGCGGCGGCAACATCGTGGTGGCGGCGTCGGAGCGACC
The DNA here is from genome assembly GCF_031843905.1 of Aeromicrobium sp. WCS2018Hpa-31. Lineage (NCBI taxonomy): Bacteria > Bacillati > Actinomycetota > Actinomycetes > Propionibacteriales > Nocardioidaceae > Aeromicrobium > Aeromicrobium sp. WCS2018Hpa-31. The sequence continues at coordinate 55,326 of NZ_JAVTJF010000002.1, forward strand.
GGTCGACGTCGATGCGGTGCGCGCCGGACTGGGTGAGCGCCAGGTGGGGTGGGAGGTCACCGACGGTGACGACCTCGACGCCTGGGTCGGGAACGCGGCCGAGCTGACGGACGACTACGCCCCGGTCGACCAGCTGCTCACCCCCTGACCTTCGCCGAGCGGGTCCTCGCTGCCGCCGGACCTTCCCGTGCGGCTGTGCTCTCGCCGGCTGCTGCGTCGCTGTGGCTGCGAGTCGGGGTGGTCTCCGAAAGGGCCTCAACCGGAGCGGGGGTTCTCGGCCCGGCTGGGTCTGCGGGGCGCGGCCACGATTCTCCCTCTGTGCGGGATCCACGCACGATTCTTCCTTCGTGTGGACCGTGCCTCGCGAAGGAAGAATCGTGGCGACAAAAGGGCGCCTTCCAGGCAGGGATGCTCCCTTCGTGTGGAACGGTCCACGAGAAGGGAGAAGGCTTGCCCTCCTTGCCCTCCTTGCCCTACTTGCCCGCCTCGGGTCGACCCATCGGCCCGACCCTCGGTGTGCGCGCCCGTCAGGCCGCGACGTCACCCACCTCGCGACGCAGCCGCCCCAGCAGGGCCGACAAGCGCCGTGAGACCTGCATCTGGCTGATGCCGAGCCGGGTCGCGATCTCGCGCTGGGGCAGCTCGTCGACGAAGCGCCACGCGAGCAGGCGTCGGTCGTCGTCGGACAGCGTGGTCCGCAGCGACCGCACGGTCAGCCAGGCGTCGACCCGGTCGAAGCCGTCGTCCGCTCGAGCCGTGGCGCCCGTGCCGTCCTGGAGGGCGTCCGCCGTGAAGCAGCTGCCGGCGGCCAGAGCCTCGCGCACGTCGGCGACACCCACGCCGAGCTGGGCGGCGATCCCCTCGGGGTCCTCCGTCCAGGAGGCTCCGACGACGGTCTCCGCTGCGATGCGCGCCTGCAGCTCCTGCAGTCGGCGCGGTGGTCGCACGCTCCAGGCGTGGTCGCGGAAGTAGCGCTTGATCTCGCCGCGGATGGTGCTGGCCGCGTAGGGCGCGAAGTCTCCGCGATCAGGGTCGAAGCGGTCCGCCGCCTTGACGAGTGCGAGACGGGCGACCTGGAGCAGGTCGTCGTCCTCGACGCCGCGGCCGCGGTAGAGGCGAGCCAGATGCGCCGCGAGCGGCAGATGATCCTGGATGAGCGAGCCCGTGCGCATGGTCTGAGCCATGTCGACCTCCCGAGTCGGGGCGACGACGGCTGCTGCTCAACCTGAGATCCAGCCTGGACCGGCCTTCGGGGATCCGCAACCCGGCGGTTCGTGCAGCCCACGAGCGGGTACGTCCTGTGCGTGGACACCCCAGGACAGACCGCCCCCGCCCCGACCGCGCACCCGACCGTGCGGACCGTGCCGTTCGGTCCCCTGTCGATCGACGTCGACGACACCGTGCTGCTGCCGCGACCATGGACGTACGCCCAGTCGCGATGGGCGGCCGAGCTGCTGACCTCCCTCCCCGAGGGTGACGTGCTCGAGCTGTGCTCCGGGGCCGGCCAGATCGGCCTCGCGGCGGTCCACGGCACCGGACGTCGACTGGTGATGGTCGACGCGGCTCCCCGAGCCTGCGAGCTCGCCCGCGTGAACGCCGAGCGCGTGACCGAGGACGTGGAGGTCCGCGAAGGTCAGTTCGACGCCGTGCTCGGTGAGGACGAGCGGTTCGTCCTGGTCGTCGCGGATCCGCCGTGGGTGCCGACGCAGCGGGTGGGTGAGCATCCCGCCGACCCGCTCTGGGCGATCGACGGCGGGATCGACGGACTCGAGGTGGCCCGCCGATGCGTCCGGGTGGCGGCCAAGCACCTGGAGCCGACCGGACGGCTCCTCCTCCAGCTCGGCAGCCGGGAGCAGGTGGAGCTGCTGGAACGCCCCTTCACCTGGGTGGGCCTCGAGGTGGTCGAGGTGCGCGAGGAGGGACAGGAAGGATCGAGCGGCGTGGTGGCGCTCGTGGCGCCCACGCCCCGTTCGAGTTGAAGGACCCGCCGAACCGTGGTTCCGTGGGGGACAGGTTGAGTCAGCAGCCGATCTCGTTCGACGAGAGGCATGTGCATGACCACCACCCTCCCCGCCCCCACCGCCAGCGCGGTCCAGGATCCCGACGTCGCCACCGGTGAGCGTCTGCGACGAGCGGCCGAGGCGCCCGCCGACCGACGTCGCGAGCTGCAGAACGACGTCGTGGCCGACTACATCCCCATGGCAGGCCGCCTGGCGCGCCGGTACCGCGGCCGCGGCATCGCCGACGACGACCTCGACCAGGTGGCGCGCCTCGGCCTCGTGAAGGCGATCCGCCGCTTCGACCCCGAACGCCGCTCCTTCGCCGCCTACGCCGTGCCCACGGTCCTGGGCGAGCTGCGACGACACTTCCGTGACCGCGGCTGGACCATCCGGCCGGTGCGCTCGCTCCAGGAGCTGCAGATGTCGGTGTCGGCTGCCAGGGACGAGCTCCGCAGCACCGGCACCCACGAGCCGAGCGCCGAGGACGTCGCCGAGCGCCTCGGGATCGGCGTGGCCGAGGTCCGCGAGGCCGACGCCGCGCACGACGCCTTCGCGCCCCGGTCGCTCGACGTGCCGTCGCCCGCCGACGGCACCTTCGCGCACGAGCGGATCGGAGCGGTCGATCCCGGACACGAGGCGGTCGACCGGCTCCAGACGGCGATGCCGGCGCTGCGCTCCCTCGACGAGCAGGACCGTCGGCTGCTGCACATGCGCTTCGTCGAGGACCGGACCCAGCGCGACATCGGCGCCGAGCTCGGGGTCTCGCAGATGCAGGTCTCGCGCCGGTTGACGGCAGTGCTGCAGCGGGTGCGCGAGCGCATCGGACCGCTCGACGGCTGACCCCTCGGCGAGGCGCCGGGTTCCACGGTGCGTCGTCGAGGTGTGAGGCAGGCCGATCGAGGGTAGTCCTGGGACATGAGCACCTTCGGAAGCAGCCCCCAGTCCGGTCCCGGGACCAACGACCACGCACCGGTCGACCCCGCGACGTCGCCCGACACCGAGCCCGACGCCGACCTTCCCCCGACGGAGCCGTCGCTCGACGCCTCCGAGCTGGAGGACGACGAGAACGGTGGCGAGGAGGGCGACGACGCGTCGTCCTGACCTGGACGGGGCGGCCGGGGCGGGGTGGACCCCCACCCGGCCGTCGGTCAGCGCACGAGCGCCCGGGCCGCTGCCTGGGTGTGAGCCTGCTCGAGCCGGTCCTGCTGCGACTCGGCCTGGGCGACGAGGTCCTCCAGCTCGGCGCGGTCCAGCGCCGGGTGGACGTCGACGACCGACAGCAGCGCCTGCCAGCCGGCGCGCTTGCCCGCGACCGCCGTGCGCATCGCCTCGAGCTCGACGAGGTCGGTCATGTCGGTGCGCTGCGTCAGGGAGCCGTTCGGCTTCAGCCGCCCGAGGCGTTCGCCGGCCTGGGCCGCGAGCGTGAGCGCCTTGGACTCGCCGACACCGAGGTCGTCGGCCATGCGGCGCAACCGGCGTCGCTCGTCCACGAGCTCGCCGTGGATCGTGCGCACCGTGTTCCCGATCTCGGGATCGAGCTGCGCGTCGGCGCTGCGGTCGAACAGGTCGATGCCCGCGGCCGAGCCTGCGAGGTGCGTGTGCACGTGGTGGGCGATCGGTGATCCGCCCGGCACGATCGCGGAGATGGGGGAGGGCATGGGTGCTCCTTCGGGGCGGGCGTGGTCCCGCTCGTGGTCGAGGTCTGTGCCCAGCATGTACCCGCTCCCGGCCGGACCATGCCGCGCATGGTCTCGCGCCCGGCGGGTACGCGTCGGAGGAACACCACCGACGCGAGGAGGACGACCGTGAGAGCAGTGACGTGGCAGGGCCGACGTGACATCCAGGTGCAGGACGTGCCGGACCCTCGCATCGAGGATCCGGGCGACGTCGTGCTCAAGGTCACCAGGACCGGTCTGTGCGGCTCCGACCTGCACCTGTACGAGGTGATGGGTCCCTTCATGAACGCCGGTGACGTGCTGGGGCACGAGACCATGGGCGAGGTGGTGGAGGTCGGCAGCGACATCACCAACCTCGAGGTCGGCGACCGCGTCGTCGTGCCGTTCCAGATCTCGTGTGGCCAGTGCTTCATGTGTCGCAAGGGGCTGCAGACGCAGTGCGAGACCACCCAGGTGCGCTCGCACGGCACGGGAGCAGCCCTGTTCGGCTACAGCGAGCTGTACGGCAGCGTTCCTGGCGGTCAGGCCGAGTACCTGCGCGTGCCGCACGCGGACTACGGCGCCATCAAGGTGGGTCCCGACCTGCCCGACGAGCGCTACGTCTACCTGTCCGACGTGATGCCCACGGCGTGGCAGGCCGTCCGGTACGCCGACGTGCACGAGGGCGACACGCTCGCCGTCGTCGGACTCGGCCCGATCGGCGACATGGCCGCCCGTCTCGCGCTGCAGCAGGGCATCCGGGTCATCGGCATCGACCTGGTGCCCGAGCGGCTCGAGCGCGCCCGCGAGCGGGGCGTCGAGACCCTGCACGTGGAGGACGACGACGTCGTGGAGACGGTCTTCGAGCTCACGTCGGGTCGTGGCGCGGACGGCGTGATCGACGCCGTCGGCATGGAGGCGCACGGATCGCCGGCCCCGTCGGCCCTGCAGAAGGCCGTCGGCCTCCTCCCGGACGGCCTGGCGAAGCAGGCCATGACCTCGGCCAGCGTCGACCGGCTGGCCGCGCTGCACCTGTCCACCCAGCTGGTGCGCCGCGGCGGCACGGTCTCGCTGTCGGGCGTCTACACGGGCACGCACGACCCGATGCCCATGCAGCAGCTCTTCGACCGCCAGGTGACGCTGCGGATGGGACAGGCCAACGTGAAGAGGTGGGTCGACGACCTGATGCCGCTCGCGGAGCGCGCCGACGACCCGCTGGGCCTCGAGTCCTTCGCCACCCACCGGTTGGCTCTGGAGGACGCGCCGCGCGCGTACGACATCTTCCAGCGCAAGGACGACGGCGCCGTCAAGGTCGTCTTCGACCCCAGCCTCTGAGGGACGCGCGCGGCCGGCTCCCCCTCACGGGTGGGGGCCGGCCGCGGCACGTCGGGCGATCAGCTTGTGCGTCCCGTCGCACCAGGGGCCGCGCGCCGTGGCGTCGCAGCGGCACAGGGCGACCACCGGCCGCTGGGCCTGCACCGCCGTCCCGTCGGGCGCCACGACGAAGCCGAGGTCGCGCACCAGGCGAGGGCCGGCCTGCGCCCCGCGGATCATCGCCTCCCTGCGGTCGCTCATGCCGGCACCGGCGCGCCGAGGAGGTCGACGGCGCAGCGTTCCTCGACGAAGACGCACACGAAGGCGCCGAACCCCACCTCGTCCTCGAGCTGCGGGTCCCCACCGGTCTCCAGCTCGCAGAGCGTGCGGGCCAGGTGCTCGTGCACCGCGTCGGCCTCGACGTGCTCGTCGTAGTAGAGCGCGACCGTCTCGTCGAAGCCGAGACGGCGCAGGCCGTGCACCATGTCGGCGCTCGGGAGCGAGCTGGTGGCCTCGAAGGCCGCCAGGTGGCCCAGGGCCGCGTGCCGCAGACGTCGGTGCAGGCACAGCAGCGACATCGCGTTGCTGAGCGTCAACGTCTCCTCGGACGCCTCGTCGACGTAGGCGCCGTAGGTCGGGTCGAGCCCTGCCGCCTCCATCGCCCGCTCGAACAGGTGCGCGTGCAGACGGTCCGCCTGCCCGTCGCCGAGCTCGTCGTACTGCAGCTCGGCCAGCCCGGCCTTCGCGGCGTTCCCGAGCCGCGGCAGCACGAAGCACTGCGGGTCGGCCTCCTTGAGGTGGTAGATGCTGCGCTGGACGAGGATGCGGCGGACGTCGTCGGCATCGGCGCTCTCGCGGACGAAGCGGGCGACGCCGGGGACGTCGCCGTCGGCCTCGACGAGGCCGGCGAGGTCGCGGGGGCCGGTCGAGGTCGCGAACGCCTCGCGCAACCAGGCCTCGAGGTCACGACCCAGACGGTTCCGCAGCCTCAGCACCTCCGGCGACCACTCCAGGTCCGGGTCGACGCCGTCGAAGCCGCGGTACGCGAGCTCGTACAGCGTCCAGAGCGCGAGGGCGTGGTCACGGGTGGTCGGTGCCGGTGCGTCCAGGAGGTCGGGAAGCGGGCGCAGCGTGGTCAGGTGGTCGTGCACGGCCTGGCTGACCGGGCCGCACGGCGTGGGGATCCTCATGACCCTGACGTACCCCGGGTAGGTGCCGCCACACGTGAGGTTTGACTCGGTGCGCACCGGGTACGTGGGAGGTGGGTGACGCGGCCCCGGCCCGCCTCACGCAGTGCGGGGCCGGGCCGCGCCGCCCCTGCTCCGCCCCTGTTCCGCACAGCCGGCCTCGACGAACGACGCCTCTGGCGTGGGCCCCGTCCTCTAGAGTCTCCTCGGACCCCGAGGAGGCACGATGAGCGACTGGCAGCCCGACATGCTGGGCGAGGGCTACGAGCAGCGCACGTTCGAGCTGGGCGACGACCCCGACGGCCAGGGCGAGGTGTTCGCCACGCTCGTGCGCCGCACCTGGACCGGATCGGCGGCCGCGGAGCGCGCCGTCCTCTATGTGCACGGCTTCAGCGACTACTTCTTCCAGAAGGAGCTTGCGGAGTTCTTCACCGACCGGGGCTTCGCGTTCTACGCGCTCGACCTGCGCAAGTGCGGCCGCTCGCGTCGGGAGGGCCAGACGGCTCACCACGTCACCGACCTCGCCCTCTACGACGCCGAGCTGGACCGCGCCCTGGCCGTGGTGCGCGAGGAGGTGCCCGGGGGTCCGGTGCTGCTGTCGGGCCACTCCACGGGAGGGCTCGTGCTGCCGCTGTGGCTCCATCGTCTCAACCAGCGTCCCGGGGGCTCGCGCGGCGCGGGCATCAGCGGGCTGGTGCTCAACAGCCCATGGTTCGACCTGCAGGGCAAGCCGTGGATGCGGACGGTGGGCACGCTCGCCATCCGTGGCGTCGGACGGATCAAGCCGTTCGACGTGATGAAGCTGCCGCCGACCGACGCGTACGGCAGCAGCCTGCACGTCAGCGGACACGGCGAGTGGGACTACGACACCGTGCTCAAGCCGCTCGACGGCTTCCGCGTCACCTACGGGTGGCTCGGTGCGGTCCGGGCCGGACACGCGCGTCTGCACCGCGGCCTCGACGTCGGCGTGCCGTCGCTGGTGCTGCGCTCGGACAAGACCCGGTTCGCCCGCTCGTGGAGCGAGCAGGTCGACCGGGCCGACGCCGTGCTGGACGTCAAGCAGATCGCGCGGTGGGCCGGCTGCCTCGGCGACGCCGTGACGTCGTTGCCGATTCCCGACGCCCGCCACGACGTCTTCCTCTCGCTGAAGGAGCCGCGGGAGGCCGCCTACGACGCCGTCGACGCCTGGCTGCGAGCCACCGCGATCGTGTCGTCTGCGGGGGACGCCCCGGTGGGGTAGACCTGTCCCCGTGAGTGCCATGCCGATGTTCCCGCTCGGCACCGTGCTGCTGCCGGGCGGGCTGCTGCCGCTGCGGCTGTTCGAGCCGCGCTACCTGGAGATGCTGCAGGACGTGCTGCAGGCCGAGGAGCCCGAGATCGGCTTCGTCCTCATCGAGCGCGGCCACGAGGCCGGCGGCGGGGACGCGCGGTTCTCCACGGCCACGGTCGGGCGCATCGTCCAGGCCGAGCCGCGAGAGTCCGACGTCGGCATGGTGGTGCAGGGCGGACGCCGCGTCGAGGTGGAGGGCTGGCTTCCCGAGGACCCGTACCCGCGGGCCCGGGTGCGCGACCTCCCTGACCTGGTGCCCGACGTCGACCGCGCCGAGGTGGCCGCCGTGCACGACCGTGCGGTCGCCGCGTCGCTGCGTCTGGGCATCATGGCGCCGGAACCGCCTCCGCACGGTCTGCTCGCCGCCTGCTGGCACCTCGCGGACGCCTGCCCGCTCGGTCCCTACGACCGGCTCGCGCTGCTGCGCTCCACCCGCGCCCGTCAGCTCCTCGCCGCCGTCGACGACGCCTACGACCAGGCGGTCCAGATGCACGAGGCCTTCGGCCCGGGCAGCTAGGGCCTGCCTCTCCACGTCGTTCGAGCGACGCCGGTGGGTCGGGCAGGCTCCGGGTCCACCGAGGCCGTCCACGACGGCCTCGGTGATGTGGGCGCCATGTCCTAGGCTCAGGCGCGTGGATGCCCCTCTCGCCCTCTACCGCCGGTACCGTCCCGAGACGTTCGCCGAGGTGATCGGTCAGGAGCACGTCACCGACCCGCTGCGGCACGCGCTCGCGGCCAACCGGGTCAACCACGCCTACCTGTTCTCGGGGCCTCGTGGCTGCGGCAAGACCACCAGCGCCCGCATCCTCGCCCGCGCACTCAACTGCGAGCAGGCGCCGGTCTCGGACCCCTGCGGCGAGTGCCAGAGCTGCCGCGACCTCGCCCGGGGCGGGCCGGGCAGCGTCGACGTCATCGAGATCGACGCCGCCAGCCACGGTGGCGTCGACGACGCCCGCGACCTGCGCGAGCGGGCCTTCTTCGCGCCCATCAGCAGCCGCTACAAGGTCTACATCATCGACGAGGCGCACATGGTGAGCCCGCAGGGCTTCAACGCGCTGCTCAAGCTAGTCGAGGAGCCGCCGCCGCACCTCAAGTTCATCTTCGCCACCACCGAGCCCGACAAGGTCATCGGCACCATCCGGTCGCGCACCCACCACTACCCCTTCCGGCTCGTGCCGCCCAAGGCGCTGGGCGACTACCTGAACCAGCTGAGCGAGACCGAGGGCGTGCGGCTCGAGCCGGCGGCCCTGCCGCTCGTGGTGCGCGCCGGAGCCGGCTCCGTGCGCGACACCCTGAGCGTGCTCGACCAGCTCCTCGGCGGCGCCGGGCCCGAGGGCGTGACCTACGACCTCGCCGTCCAGCTGCTCGGCTACACCCCCGACTCGTTGCTCGACGAGGCCGTCGCAGCGTTCGGCGCGGGTGACGGGAGCACCGTGTTCGGCGTCGTCGACAAGATCATCGAGTCCGGTCAGGACCCGCGGCGCTTCGCCGAGGACCTGCTGCAGCGCCTGCGCGACCTCGTGGTGCTGCGCGCCGTGCCCGACGCGCTGGCCACCGGCCTGCTCGACGTCCCCGGCGACCGCGCCGAGCGGCTGCAGAGCCAGGCCACGTCGTTCGGCCCGGCCGACCTGACCCGCATGGCCGACCTCGTCAACGCGGCGCTCACCGAGTTCCGCGGTGCCACCGCACCCCGGCTTCTGCTCGAGCTGATGTGTGCCCGCATCCTCGTGCCGGCCTCCGACGCCTCAGGGGTCGTGGCCCGCGTCGACCGGCTCGAGAAGCGGCTCTCCATGGGCGGGGTCCCCGCCGCGTCGGCCGCCACGGGAGCCGACGCCCCGGCCGACGCCCAGCCGAGCGCGGCCGCCCCTGCGCCCGCTCAGCCTGCACCTGCCCAGCCCGTCCCCACGCAGGCTGCTCCGGCGCAGGCCGCCCCCACCCAGCAGACCGCTCCGGCACAGGCCGCCCCGGCCCGGCAGACGCCCGCCCCCGACCCGGCCCGGCCCCCCGTCGACGACGCGCCGCCCTGGGACGTCGAGGAGCCGCCGGAGCCGGATCATCAGCCACCCCCGCCGTCGGCGCCGCAGCAGCCCCCGCAGGAGGCGCCCCGTCGCTCGTCGCCCGATCAGGCGCGTCCCGCAGCGGCTCCGGCCCAGTCCCAGCCAGCCCAGTCCCAGCCGGCCCAGTCCCAGCCGGCCCGGTCCCAGCCGGCCCAGTCCCCGCCGTCGACCCGCGAGCCCGAGCCGGCCGCCGCCGAGGCCCAGCCGGCCTCGGCACCTGCCGGGGGGATGAGCGTGGCCGACGTGCGTCGGCTCTGGCCCGAGATCCTCGAGGTGGTCAAGGGCCTGCGTCGGTTCACCTGGATCATGCTCAGCCAGAACGCACAGGTGCAGGCGCTCGACGGAACCACCCTCACCATCGCCCTGGTCAACAGCGGCGCCCGCGACTCCTTCATGGCCAGCGGCTCCGCCGAGTACGTGCAGAAGGCGCTGCAGCAGGTGATCGGGGTGCAGTGGCGGATCGACGCCATCGTCGACCCCTCGGCCGACCCGCGGGCGGCGAGCAACCCCGCCCCGGCATCGCCCCAGGCTGCGGCTCCCACGCCGCCGGCCCAGGCCGCTCCGGCCGCCGGTGGCGACGCCGGCCGCGGCGTTGGCGCACCGGAGTCGGTGCGCCAGGCCATGCGCGAGCCGGCCTCGATGACCCCGCCGGAGGACCCCGACGCGTCCGCCCACCCCGACGACCCGGTGGTCGACCAGGGCACCGATCCCGAGCAGCTGCTCAGCCGGGAGCTGGGTGCCCGGGTGATCGATGAGATCGACCACGGCTGACGGTTCCGCCGACGGAGCCGCCCTGGTGGCACGTCGCCGCCGGCTCGACTTCGCCGACGACCCCCTTGCGGTCCTGCGGCGGCTGCGCGGCCGCGACCGGCTCGTGGGTCTGGTCGGCTCGTGGCACCAGGGCGACGCGCTCGTGGCGTGCGACCCGGTCCGTGTGCTCGACCCCGACGTCGACGACCCGTTCGACCTGCCCCTCCCGGTCGTCGTCGACGACGCCGGTGCCGGGTTCGGCGGTGGGTGGATCGGCCTGTGGGGCTACCGGTTGGGTGGCCGCGTGGAGCGGGTCCCGGAGCCGAGGTCGCGCCCCGTGCCGCGTCCCGACGCCCAGCTGGCGTTCTACGCCTGGGTGCTGCGGCGCACCCGCGGCACGTGGTGGCTCGAGTGGCTGGGCGACGTCGACGTCGCACCGGTGCTGGACCTGCTCGACGGACCGCCCCCGCCCCCGCGGGAGCACCGGGTGGGCGCGTTCACGCTCACGCCGTCGCCCGCCGAGCACGAGGCCGCCGTGGCGCGCGCCGTCGAGCACGTGCACGCGGGCGACCTGTTCCAGGTGAACCTGTGCGCCCGGCTGGGCGCCTCGCTCGAGGGCGATCCGCTCGACGTCTTCTGTGCCGGCGCCGAACGGCTCCGACCCGCCTACGGCGCCTACGTCGAGAGCCCGGACGGTGCCGTCCTGTCCTTCTCGCCGGAGCTGTTCCTGCGGCGCACCGGTCAGGAGGTGCTCACCTCGCCCATCAAGGGGACGGCGCCGCTGGGTCTCGACGCGCGCGAGGACGCCGCCACGGTCGGAGCGCTCGTGGCCTCGGCCAAGGACCGCGCCGAGAACGTCATGATCGTCGACCTCATGCGCAACGACCTCGGCCGGGTGAGCGCTCCCGGCAGCGTGCGGGTCCCCGCCCTCGTGCGTCCTGAACGGCATGCGGTGTGGCAGCTGGTGTCCGACGTCGTCGGCCGTCTCGCCCCCGGCGTCGGCGACGCCGAGCTGCTGCGAGCCACCTTCCCTCCGGGATCGGTCACCGGTGCCCCGAAGGTCCGGGCCATGGAGGTGGCCGCCGCGCTGGAGGCCACCGGCCGCGAGGCGTACACCGGCGCCATCGGGCACCTCAGCCCCCTGGCAGGTCTCGAGACCAACGTGGTCATCCGCACCGTCGAGGTGGCCGAGGGTCGCGCGTGGCTCGGCGTGGGCGGTGGCATCGTCGCCGACTCCGAGCCGGCGGCGGAGCTGGCCGAGGTGTTCGTGAAGGCCGCGCCGGTGGTCGCGGCGATCGGCGGCACGCTCACCGACGACGTGGCTCCCGCGGTCGGTCCCCGGCCCACCCCCGTGCACGGCTCGGTCGGGTCGGCCGCCGACGCACGCCGCGGCGTGTTCACCACCCTCCTCGTCCGCGACGGTCGCGCGGTCGACGTCGAGGCGCACCTGGCGCGGCTCGACGCGAGCGTGCGCTCCGTCTACGGCACCACCGTGCGCGAGGGTCTCGACGACGCGGTCGCCCGGCGGGCAGCGACCCTGGGCGCCGGGCGGCACCGGCTGCGGATCGAGGCCGTGCCGGCCGAGCCCGAGCGGGTCGGTGAGGACCCGGTGCCGGTGGGCGTCCGCCTGGTCGATGCCCCCCTCGTCGAGGCGCCAGCCACCTGGCGCCTGTCGCCCGTGGTCGTGCCGGGCGGCTGGGGAGCCGACAAGTGGGTCGACCGCGGCCCCCTCGACCTCTCCGCCGTCCCCTCGCTCGACGCTTCCGACGACGTGCTGGTGCTCGACGTCGACGGTTCCGTCCTCGAGGGCGGGCGCACCAACGTCTTCTGCGTCCTCGACGACGGGGTGCACACGCCGCCGCTCGACGGGCGCGTGCTGCCGGGCACGCAGCGGGCCCGGGTGGTCGACGCGCTGCTCGCCGCAGGCGTCCCGCTCCACCAGCGTCGGCTCACCACCACCGACCTGGCCGCTGCGTCCGAGGTCTTCGTCACCAACGCGCTGCGCGGGGCGGTCCCGGTGCGTGAGGTCGTCGGCGTCGGCACCTGGGAGGCGCCCGGTCCGGTGACCCGTCGGGTCGCCGGGGACCTGTCCGCCGGCGTTCCGTCGCGGCGGGAGCGGCGGCACGCACCCCGACGGGGCGGCAGCGCGCGGGTGCTGTTCGTCGACAACTACGACTCCTTCGTCTTCAACCTCGTCCAGTACGTGCGCGAGCTGGGCGCCGACGCGCAGGTGGTGCGCAACGACGCCGCCACCGTGGCGGAGCTGGTGGCCGCCCGGGAGGCCGGGGACCTCACGCACGTGGTGCTCTCGCCCGGGCCCGGGGCGCCGGCCGACGCGGGGATCAGCGTCGACCTGGTGCGCCGGCTCGGCCCCACCACGCCCTTGCTCGGGGTGTGCCTGGGGCACCAGGCGATCACCGAGGCCTACGGCGGGCGGGTGGTGCGCGCCGCCGAGGTGGTGCACGGGAAGCCGTCGCTCGTGCACCACGACGGGCTGGGCGTGCACGCGGGCCTGCCCTCGCCGCTCACCGTGGCGCGCTACCACTCCCTCGTGGCCGAGGAGGCGAGCCTCCCGCCCGAGCTGGTCGTTACCAGCCGCACCGCCTCGGGCGTGGTCATGGGCCTGCGCCACACCTCCCACCCCGTCGAGGGCGTGCAGTGGCACCCCGAGTCGATCCTCACCACCCGCGGCCACGACCTCCTCGCCACGTTCCTGCGCGGCACCGACCCGGCCGCGCCGTGAGGGTCGTCGTCTCCGGCACCCATGCCAGCGGCAAGTCCACGCTGGTGGCCGACGTCACCGCAGCGCTCCCCGACGTCGAGGTGCTGCCCGACCCGTATGAGCTGGTGGCCGAGGAGATGGGCGAGGAGCCCGATGCGGCTGCGTTCGGCGAGCAGCTGCAGGTCGCGGCCGAGCGGCTCGACGGACCGTCGCCGGAGCACCTCGTGCTGGCCGAGCGCGGACCCCTCGATCTGCTCGCCTACCTGGAGGCGCTGGTCGACCTCGGCCGCCCCGGCCGCGACGCCGAGGCGGTGCGCCGGGGTCGCGTGGTGGCGGCGAAGGCGATGGCGGGGGTCGACCTCGTGCTGCTGCTCGACCCCGACGACGTGCTCGACCCCGACGACGAGGACCCCGGCCTGCGCCTCGCGATGCACATGGCGCTCGTCGACCTGCTGGACGACCCCGACCTGGTGGGCGCGGCGGTCGTCGTCGACGTCGCCGGCGACCGCGGTGCGCGGCTCGCCCAGGCCGTCGCCGCCGTCGGAGGTAGGTAGTGCGCGGCGGTGGGTGCCCCCCGCGGATGCCGCGGGGCACCCACCTCCGACGGCCTGGGCCGGGGGACACGGCTCGGTCCGCGTGGCAGCATCGGCCCCATGGACCTGACCCTCACCGACGAGCAGGCGAGCTTCCGCGCCCTTGCGCGTGACTTCCTCGACCGCGAGGTCGTCCCCCACCGTGCCGCGTGGGACCGCGCCGAGTCCGTGGACCTCGCGATCATCCCCAAGCTCGGAGAGATCGGCTTCTTCGGTCTCACCATCCCCGAGGAGTACGGCGGGGTCGGCGGCGACTACGTCACCTACGTGCTCGCGGCCGAGGAGCTGGGTCGGGCCGACTCCGCCATCCGCGGCATCGTCTCGGTGTCGTCGGGCCTGTTCGGCACGTCCGTCCTGCAGCACGGCACCGAGGAGCAGAAGCAGCGCTGGCTGCCCGACATCGCCGCCGGGCGGACGCTCGGCTGCTTCGGCCTCACCGAGCCCGGTACCGGCTCCGACGCCGGCAACCTGCGCACCCGCGCCCGCCGCGACGGCGACGACTGGGTGATCGACGGCTCCAAGATCTTCATCACCAACGGCACCTGGGCCGACGTCGCCCTCGTCTTCGCCCGCACCAGCGACGACGGCCCGCGCGGGGTGTCCGCGTTCCTCGTCCCCACCGACACACCCGGCTTCCAGGCCACCGAGGTCAAGGGCAAGCTGGGTCTGCGTGGCCAGGCCACCGCGGCGCTGTCCTTCGACGGCGTGCGGGTCCCGGCCGACGCCCTGCTCGGCGAGGAGGGCAAGGGCTTCAAGATCGCCATGCAGACGCTTGACAAGGGTCGGGTCACGATCGCGGCCAGCTGCGTCGGCATCGTGCAGGGCTGCCTCGAGGAGACCGTGAAGTACACCGGCGAGCGCGAGCAGTTCGGTCAGCCGATCGCGTCGTTCCAGCTGGTGCAGGAGATGATCGCCGACATGAGCGTCGACGCCGACGCCGCGCGGCTGCTCACCTGGCGCGCCGCCGACCTCATGCAGCGCGGGGAGCCGTTCGGCACCGCTGCGTCCAAGGCCAAGCTGTTCGCGTCCGAGGCCGCGGTGCGTGCCTCGAACCTGGCGGTGCAGGCGTTCGGCGGCTACGGCTTCATCGACGAGTACCCCGTGCAGAAGTACCTGCGCGACGCTCGCGTGATGACCCTGTACGAGGGCACCAGCCAGGTGCAGAAGCTGCTGATCGGGCGGTCCGAGACGGGCATCAACGCGTTCGTCTGACCGGGTCGTCCGATCGAGGGCCCCTGTTCGACGACGCCCGGCAGCGCGCCGAGCGGGCCCACGGCCGCCGGGGCGCCTAGACTCACTCCTTGTGTACGACGGCGTCATCCAGGACCTCATCGACGAGCTCGGGCAGCTGCCTGGGGTCGGTCCGAAGAGCGCCCAGCGGATCGCCTTCCACCTGCTCGACGCCGACCCCGAGGACGTCCGCCGGCTCGCGGCCGTGCTGGTCGACGTGAAGGACAAGGTCCACTTCTGCGCGATCTGCGGCAACGTGACGGTCGACGTCGAGTGCCGCATCTGCACCGATCCTCGCCGCGACGTCACCGTGCTGTGCGTCGTGGAGGAGAGCAAGGACGTCGTCGCCATCGAGCGCACCCGCGAGTTCCGCGGCCGCTACCACGTGCTGGGCGGCGCGATCAGCCCCATCGCGGGCATCGGCCCCGACCAGCTGCGCATCCGTGAGCTGCTCGGCCGCCTGCAGGACGGCGCCGTCACCGAGGTCATCATCGCCACCGACCCGAACCTCGAGGGCGAGGCCACGGCCACCTACCTCATCCGCATGCTGAGCACCCTCGGCCTGCGGGTCAGCAAGCTGGCCAGCGGCCTGCCCGTCGGCGGTGACCTCGAGTACGCCGACGAGCTCACTCTCGGGCGCGCCTTCGAGGGCCGCACCGCCATCGCCGGCTGAGCGTCAGCGCGCCTCGGTCCCTGCCAGGAGCTCGGCCTGGTCGGCCGCGATCGCCCGGACCACGCGGATCCACAGGGCGCACGCGACGACGAACAGCACCGTCGTCGCGGCGGCGAACGGCGGCAGGTCCTGGATGGACGCCGTGTCGATCTCGTCGACCGGGACGAACACGGTCTCGACGCCGGAGGCGAAGCAGGCCAGCAGGAAGGCACCCCACCACCACCCCACGCGGGCGCCGGACGAGGGACGGTGGGATCGCACCCGCAGGGCGTCGCGCACCACCTGGTAGGGGAACCACAGCGAGACGATCGGCACCAGCCACCCGCCCCACACCCACCCACGACGGCGTGCGTGAGGAGACGTCGGCGACAGCACCTCGAGGTTGGATCGAACGCGCCACAGCCACAGGCACGTGACGACGTAGGCGCCGAGCAGGACGAGGTAGCCCGCGGAGTCGACGAGCTCGTAGGGGGTCCAGAGGTCCCAGGCCAGGCCGCCGTTCGCCTCCTGGCGCTCCCACCGCTCGACGGCGTCCTGCGCCAGCCAGAAGCGGGGCAGGAGCGTCGCGGTGTAGAGCGCGGCCCCGCCGACGGTGAGTGCGGTCAGCAGGCCGAGCGGCTGGGCGTACCCCGTGGGCGTCACGGAGTGCGGAGCGGCCGGGCCGGGAGCAGCCGTCGCGCCGGACTGCGCGACGCCCTCCGGGACGTCGTCCTGGGACGGGTAGCGCGGGTACGTCGGTGAGTCGGTCATGGTTCCCCCGGTCGTGATGATCTGGGGCGACCGTACGACAGGTGAGCCGCTCCGGAGGCGAGAACAGAGGGCTTTGTCCGACTTCGGGCACGCGTGCACCGAGGACGCCGATCGCCGCGGCGCCGGTAGACTCACCGAGTGGAGCTGGAGCTGCGACACCTCAAGGTCGTGTGTGCCATCGCCGACGCCGGGAGCGTCACGAAGGCCGCCGCCGAGCTGGGTGTCGCGCAGCCCGCGCTCACCGCGCAGCTGAGCCGCATCGAGCGTGCCCTGGGCGGCCCGTTGTTCGACCGCGACCACCGCGGCGTGCGGCCCACGTCGCTGGGCGAGCTGGTCATCGCCCGGGCCCGCATGCTGCTGCCCGCCATGACCGGTCTGCTCGACGACGCCACCCGGCTGAACGACCCCGAACGGGGGCGGAGCACCCCCGAGCACCTGTCCATCGGCTCCTCGTCGCCGGCCATCCTCGCGCCCCTCATCCAGCGGCTGGAGGAGCGGCACCCGGACCTCGAGGTCTCCACGACCGCCTCGTGGTCGGCCGACGAGCTGGCCCGTGAGCTCGACGACGGGCGCCTCGACTTCGCCGTGGTCGGCATCTGCGGAGGCGACAGCACGCCGGGGGAGCGCGGCCAGGTGTGGCGCACGTTCTCGGTGGACCCCGTGTTCGTGATGCTCCCGCAGGACCACCTGCTGGCGGACGTCGACGAGGTCGCGCTCGCCGACCTCGCCACCACCGGCTGGGCCGCGACCCCGGGCGACGGCTGCTTCCAGGAGTGCTTCGCGGCTGCCTGCGCGCGCGAGGGCTTCGCGCCGCGCAGCCTCTACGTCGCCGACGCGGCCAGCTGCATCGACCTCGTGGCGTCCGGCACGGCCGTGGCGCTGTGCCAGCCCACGCGGGTCCTCCCGGGGCTGGTGACCAAGCCGCTCGCCGGAGTCCCCCTGAGCTGGCGCCACCTCGTCGGCTGGCGACCCGACTCCGTGGGCGCTGCCTTCGCCGACGAGCTGCTGCTCACCGTCCGCATGGCGCACGGTGACCTCGTCGCGCGCAGCGCCGTCTACGCCGACTGGTTGGGGCGGAACCCGGGCTTCGGCGAGCAGCACGACCCGGGCATCACCCCCGCGGTATGACTCTTCCGGTATGACCCTCCAGGGCTGAACTGACAGTACGTTCTTGCCAACCCCTCGGGGGGGCTGCGGAGGCGAACCCGTCTCCGGACGACAGCGTGGGGCGTGGCGGCGAGCCGTCCGTTCCGCAGGACGGCGGCACCCTGGCGACCCCAGCGTGCCGCCACGACGAAGGAGATCCACCGTGAAGACTCCCAAGCGAACCCTCTTCGGCTCCCTGGCCGTCGCCGTCGTGCTGGCCACGGCGCTCGGCCAGCAGGCCAACGCCGCGCCGTCACCCGACGACGTCCCGCCCAAGACCAGCATGATGAAGGCCATGGAGCGCGACCTCGGCCTCTCCGAGACGCAGGCCAAGGCCCGCATCGCCGACGAGGCCCAGGCAGCCAAGGCCGAGAAGTCGCTCGTCAAGAGCCTGGGCGCCGACTACGCCGGCTCCTGGTACGACGCGAAGAAGGGCACCCTCGTCGTCGCGGTGACCGATGCCGCCGCCGCCGACGCCGTCACCGCGAAGGGCGCCGAGGCGCGCACCGTCGAGCGGTCGTCGTCGGAGCTGAACGGCTACATGAAGGCCCTCAACGCGAAGAAGAGCGCAGCGCCCGACACCGTGGCCGGCTGGTACGTCGACGCCGAGTCCAACAAGGTCGTCCTTCCGACGCAGGACGTCGCCGCTGCCGAGGCGTTCGCCGAGAAGGCCGGCGTCCCGGCCGAGGCGTTCCAGGCCGAGGCCGCTCCCGAGCGTCCGCAGCCGCTCTACCAGGGCGGCGACGCCTACTACATCGGCGGCGCGCGCTGCTCCATCGGCTTCGCCGTCACGGGCGGCTTCGTGAGCGCCGGTCACTGCGGCACCACGGGCAGCACCACCTCGTCGCCGAGCGGCACGTTCGCCGGTTCGAGCTTCCCCGGCAACGACTACGCGTTCATCCGCTCGTCGGCGTCGATCACCGGCACCGTGAACAACTACAGCGGCGGTAGCGTCGCCGTCCGTGGTTCTTCCAACGCGGCCATCGGGTCGTCGATCTGCCGCTCCGGCTCCACGACAGGCTGGCGCTGCGGCACCATCCAGGCCCGCAACTCCACGGTGAACTACGCCGAGGGCTCGGTGACCGGGCTCATCCGCACCACCGCGTGCGCCGAGCCGGGCGACTCGGGTGGATCGGCCATCTCCGGCAACCAGGCGCAGGGCGTCACCTCCGGTGGCTCCGGCAACTGCTCGTTCGGCGGGACGACGTACTTCCAGCCCGTCAACGAGATCCTCAGCGCCTATGGCCTGACCCTCAAGACCTCCTGACCGGAGGAACCGCGCACGGCGCGGACCGGGCACCCTCTTCCCCTGGAGGTGTCGGGTCCGCGCCGTTCGTCGTTTCGCGGGGCTCGCGCGTTGCTGCGTCGCCGCCGCTGGGCTTTCGCCTGCTGCTGCGTCGCTGTGGCTGCGAGGCGGGGTGGTCTCCGAAAGGGCCTCGACCGCAGCAGGGGGTCTGGGCTCGGCTGGGTCTGCGGGGCGCGGCCACGATTCGTCCTTCGTGCGGGATCCACGCACGATTCTTCCTTCCCGTGGACCGTGCCTCGCGAAGGAAGCATCGTGGCGACGAAAAGGGCCCCGTACGGGCAGTGATTCTCCCTTCGCGTGGACCGTCCCACGCAAAGGAAGAATCTCTGCCCACCCCGGCGCACGAGTCGCCCCTGCGGACGCAAGATTCTGCCTTCGCGTGCAGAAACCCGAACGATGCTGCGTTCACGACGGAATCCGAACACCAACGCAGCATCCTTCGACCCCTCACGCACGAACGCAGAATCTTGCGTCCCCCGAGCCACGCTCCGAGAGCCCACCCGACCCCGGACCCGACCGCCGGTCGAGGCCCTTTCGGAGCGCAGGTCGACTCGCAGCCACAGCGACGCAGCCGTAAGGCACGACCCACCCGGAGCAGCGCAGCCCGCACGGCACGACTCAGCCACAGCGACGCAGCCGCACGGCACGACCCACCCGCGACCGCACGCGCCGACGCCCTCGGCGCGATCTCGCGGTCCCACGGCAGGAACGACGGTGGAGGCGGCCTGTCGCAGGCCGGTAGCATGGACGACGTTGCCCGGTCAGCGTCGCCCTGGCACGGTCCACCCCACCCCCGCACCTCAAGGACATCGTCGTGGGCATTGTCGTCCAGAAGTACGGTGGCTCCTCCGTCGCCGACGCCACGAGCGTCAAGAGGGTCGCCCAGCGCATCGTCGCCACCAAGAAGGCCGGTCACGACGTCGTCGTGGTCGTCTCGGCCATGGGCGACACGACCGACGAGCTGATCGACCTCGCCAACGAGGTCTCACCGCTGCCGCCCGCCCGTGAGCTCGACATGCTGCTCACCGCCGGCGAG
Source organism: Aeromicrobium sp. WCS2018Hpa-31 (assembly GCF_031843905.1). Taxonomy (NCBI): domain Bacteria; kingdom Bacillati; phylum Actinomycetota; class Actinomycetes; order Propionibacteriales; family Nocardioidaceae; genus Aeromicrobium; species Aeromicrobium sp. WCS2018Hpa-31. Next base: position 75,075 of record NZ_JAVTJF010000002.1, read on the forward strand.
CGGATCTCGATGGCCGTGCTGGCCATGGCCATCGGCAACCTCGGCCAGGAGGCCCGCTCGTTCACCGGCTCCCAGGCCGGCGTGATCACCGACGCCGAGCACGGCAAGGCCAAGATCATCGACGTCACGCCCGGTCGCATCGAGAAGGCGATCGCCGAGGGCGCCATCGCGATCGTCGCGGGGTTCCAGGGCGTCTCGCAGACCACGAAGGACATCACGACCCTCGGCCGTGGCGGGTCCGACACGACCGCCGTGGCCCTGGCCGCGGCCCTCAGGGCCGACGTGTGCGAGATCTACTCCGACGTCGACGGCATCTTCACCGCCGACCCTCGGATCGTCCCCGACGCCCGCCAGATCCCGCAGATCTCCTACGAGGAGACGCTCGAGATGGCCGCGAACGGCGCCAAGATCCTGCACCTGCGCTGCGTCGAGTACGCGCGCCGCAACGACATGCCCATCCACGTCCGGTCGTCGTTCTCCGACAAGCCCGGCACGTGGGTCATCAAGGCCGACGACGTCACGAAGGACCCCACCATGGAGCAAGCGATCATCAGCGGCGTGGCCCACGACCGCTCCGAGGCCAAGATCACCGTCGTCGGCGTGCCCGACAAGGTCGGCTACGCCGCGGCGATCCTGCGCGCGCTCGGCGACGCGCAGATCAACATCGACATGATCGTGCAGAACGTGTCGGCCGCCGCCACGGCGCTCACCGACATCTCGTTCACCCTGCCGCGGGCCGACGGCCAGACCGCCATGACCGCCCTGGCGCGGCTCAAGGACGAGGTCGGCTTCGAGCGCCTCCAGTACGACGACAGCGTCGGCAAGGTCTCCATCGTCGGCGCGGGCATGCGCTCGGCGCCCGGCATCACGGCCACGTTCTTCCAGGCCCTGGCCGACGCCGGGATCAACATCGCGATGATCTCGACGTCGGAGATCCGCATCTCGGTCGTGGTGGCCGAGAGCCAGGTCGAGGAGGCGGTCCGCGCCGCCCACTCGGCGTTCGACCTCGGCACCGACGAGGTCCAGGCCGTGGTCTACGGAGGGACCGGACGATGAGCCGTCGCGCCAGCATCGGCATCGTGGGCGCCACCGGGCAGGTGGGTGTCGCGATGCGCCAGATCCTCGAGGAGCGGAACTTCCCCGCCGACGAGGTCCGCTTCTTCGCCTCGGCCCGGTCGGCCGGCACGGTCCTGCCGTTCGCCGGCCGCGAGATCACCGTCGAGGACGCCGAGACGGCCGATCCGTCGGGTCTCGACATCGCCCTGTTCTCCGCCGGTGCCACCACCTCGCGGGCCCACGCGCAGCGCTTCGCCGACGCGGGCGTGACCGTGGTCGACAACAGCTCGGCGTTCCGCAAGGACCCGAGCATCCCGCTCGTGGTCAGCGAGGTGAACCCCGAGGCCATCCCCGCCGGCGACGGTCCGGGTGGCCGCGGCATCATCGCCAACCCGAACTGCACCACCATGGCCGCCATGCCGGTCCTCAAGCCGCTGCACGAGGAGGCCGGGCTGGTCCGCCTGGTCGTCGCGTCGTACCAGGCGGTCTCGGGGTCGGGCATCGCCGGCGTCCGCGAGCTGCACGGGCAGGCGCGCGCCGTGGTCGAGAAGGCCGACGAGCTGGCCTACGACGGCAGCGCCGTCGCGTTCCCCGACCCCGACGTCTACGTCGCGCCCATCGCGTTCAACGTGCTGCCCATGGCCGGCAGCGTGGTGGACGACGGCAGCAACGAGACCGACGAGGAGCAGAAGCTGCGCAACGAGTCGCGCAAGATCCTCGGCCTGCCCGACCTCCGGGTCGCGGGCACCTGCGTGCGCGTGCCCGTGTTCACGGGGCACTCGCTGAGCATCCACGCCGAGTTTGAGGGCGACCTCTCCCCGGAGCGGGCCACCGAGATCCTGGGCAGCGCGCCCGGGGTGCAGCTGGTCGAGGTGCCCACGCCGCTGCAGGCCGCGGGCGCCGACCCGAGCCTGGTCGGGCGCATCCGTGCCGACCAGTCGGCGCCGGAGGGCAAGGGCCTCGTGCTGTTCGTCAGCGGCGACAACCTGCGCAAGGGTGCGGCCCTCAACACGGTCCAGATCGCCGAGCTCCTCCTCGGCTGAGGTGGGTGTGACGGGCATGGTCCGTGGCGTTGCGGCCGACCTTGTGGTGAGGAGCCGACGCCCCGCGGACCTCGATGCGCTGGTGGCGGTGCTCGCCGCGGTCCACGAGCAGGACGCCTACCCCGTGCGCGCGTCCCGCGTGAGTGCGGACTGGCTCGAGGAGGGGACCGACGTGGCTTGGGTGGCCCTGCTCGACGGGCACGTGGTCGGTCACGTGGCCCTCGCACGCACCCCCGACGGGTGGGAGCTGACCCGCTACGTCGTCGCCGTCGGTGCTCGCGGTCGCGGGGTCGGCAGGGCGCTCCTCGACGTCGCCGAGGCGTGGGCCGACGCCGACGGCCTGCCGATGACGCTGGTGGTCATGGAGCACAACGTGGACGCCCAGGCGGTCTACGCTCGCCGCGGCTGGGCGCGGGGCAGTGCCCGCCGCGCCGACTTCGTGGGCGACGACGGACGACGTCCGAGGATGGTCGACTTCCGGCGCGAGGCCGTCCAGGTCTGACTCGGGGTCAGGTCCTGGTGCGTGCCAGGGTCGTCCCCGAGGTGCGAGGTGAGCGGTCTCCCTAGCGTCGAGGCATGACACGGGGAACCTGGACGGACCTCCGCCGCTGGGCGGCCATCCTGCTGGCGCTGGGCGCGGTGGCGTCGAGCGTTCCGGCGCACGCCGCGGACGGCGAGGTGAGGTCCCGTGACGAGGTCAGGACCTACCTGAACGCACTGCGTGCCGAGCTCGACCTCCCGGGCGTCGCGGTCGCCGTGCTCGACGGTGACGACCTGGTCCTCGAGGAGGCCCTGGGTGAGGACGGCGACGGCCGACCCGTCACGCGGGAGACGCCCCACTTGATCGGGTCCGTCGCCAAGTCGATGACCGCCACGCTGGTGGTCCAGCAGGCCGAGGACGGCCGCCTCGACCTGGACGAACGGGTCGGCGGGCGGCTGCCCTGGCTGCACGACACCGACGCGACCGTCCGGCAGCTGTTGACCCACACGAGCGGCTACACCGCGAGCGACGGGCTCGCCGTCTCCGAACGCTTCGACGACCAGCCGGGTGCGGTCCGTCGGGCGGCAGGCGACCTGCGGAGCACGGGCACGCGCGGCAGCTACGCCTACAGCTCGGCCAACTACCTGGTCCTGGGCGCCCTGCTCGAGGCGCTGGAGGACCGTCCGTACGCGGAGATCCTGCGGCGCGACCTGCTCGGGCCGCTCGGGATGGACGACACGTCGGGCGCCGCCGAAGCCGGCCGCGACCTCCCGGCGGGCCACCAGTGGTGGTTCGGGCGGCCGCGTGCCCACCAGGTCGGGATGGACGAGTCGGGTGCTCCGTACGGCTACGTGGTGTCCAGCCTCTCCGACCTCGAGACCTACGCGGCGGCCCAGGCTGGAGCACGTCCGGACGTGCTCGACGGGGAGCTTCTCGCATCGGTGCACGCGCCACGTGTGCGGGCCGACGACGACCGGTACGGCTACGGCTGGCGGGTCACGGGCGACGGGGCCGGTCGCTTGGTCCACCACACCGGCGCGACCCCGGGGTTCTTCGCCCACGTCCTGGTCCGTCCCTCCGACGGGCGGTCCGTCGTGGTGCTGGCCGGCGCCTACGGCGAGGCGCAGGCCCCCGCCCTCGCCGGTGTGGCCAAGGACGTCCTGACGATCACGGACGGCGGTTCCGCGGCGCCGACGTCGGGCGACCCGGTCCTCGGTGCGCTGCCCTGGGTCCTCGGTGCCGCCGCTGCGATCGGCGCGCTGCTGGTCGTGCTCGTCCGGGCGCGGACCTCGGTGCGACGGTGGGGCCGTGCGGCGGCTGCCGGCGTCGTGGCGGGGTCGCTCCTGCTCCTGCCGGGACTGCTCGGAACCGACCCGCGGCAGCTGCGGATCTGGGCACCGGACAGCTTCCTCGCGCTGGTCGTCGCCGCCACGGCGTGGGCGCTGCTCGCGGGCGCTCTCGTCGTGAGCCGGCGAGGGCCGGCGGCAGGGGTCCGAGGGTCCTGACCGGGGGCTAGTCCGGCAGTGCGGCCCGCAGGGCGTCGGCGAGGTGCTCGGGCGTGGTGGCGAACGACCGGCTCGTGAGCACGAGCTCACCGTCTCGGGCGGGTCCGCGCACGACGACCGACTGCGAACGGGCGGTGTCGCCGCTGCCCACCCGGACGCGTCGCCGCGTGGCGCGCACCTGCGTGCTGCGCCGGCCCTCGTGCAGGGTCACGACGTCGCCACGCACCGTCACACGCTGCCGGGTCCGGCCGCGGACGGTGACGAACCAGAGCCAGGCCCCCACGGGCCACAGGCCGAGCAGGACGACGGGCGAGCGGCGCCCGGACGAGTCACCGAGGACGCTGGGGTCCCCCAGCGCGATGGTGGCCAGCACCGCCGCCGCCGTGGTGCCGACCGTGAGGACGCAGAGGAACCGCCATGGCCAGGGGCTGCCGTCGATGACGATGCTCCCGTCGACGGCCCTCGGCGTGACCGGGCGGCGGGGGAGGAGGATGTAGACGACGGCCATGAGGAAGGCCGCGCCCATGAGCCCGACCGTCGCGCCCATCGGCGCGTCGCCTCCGGACGCCGTCGCGGCCATGAGCACCCCGCCCCCGGTCATGAGCAGACCCATCGGCATGCCGATGAGGACGACCTTGCGCTCGGGGCTCATCGAGATGCGGCGACCGCGGCGACCTCGTCGAGGGCCGAGGGGTCGGCGAGGGCGCCTCGCGTGGCGGCCTCGTCGGCCGGGACTCCGCGCAGGATCTTCTTGACCGGCACCTCGAGCTTCTTGCCCGAGAGCGTGCGGGGCAGCGCCCTCACGACGTGCATCTCGTCGGGGACGTGGCGCGGCGACAGCCGGGTGCGCAGCTCGCGGGCCACGCTCGTGCGCAGGGCGTCGACGTCGGTGCCGTCGGGGTCGGCCAGCGACACCAGCAGCACCAACGTCCCGGCGCCCCCTTCGTCGTCCTCGAGGTGCACGACCAGGCTGTCCCTCACCTCGGGCAGGCTCTCGACGACGGTGTAGAACTCGGCGGTCCCGAGCCGCACGCCGCCGCGGTTGAGGGTCGCGTCGCTGCGGCCGGTGATGGTGCAGGTGCCGCGCTCGGTGATGGTGATCCAGTCGCCGTGGCGCCACACCCCCTCGATGTCCTCGAAGTAGGCGGCGCGGTAGCGCGAGCCGTCGTCGTCGCCCCAGAAGCCCACCGGCATGGACGGCATGGGAGCGGTGATGACGAGCTCGCCGAGGGACCCGACGACCGGCTCGCCGTCCTCGTCGAAGGACTCGACCGCCGCGCCCAGGCAGCGGCACGAGATCTCGCCGGCGTACACGGGGACGGTCGGGGCGGCGCCCACGAACGCGGCGCACACGTCGGTGCCGCCCGAGACGGACTGCAGGTGCACGTGGTCGCCCACCGCGTCGTAGACCCAGCGGAAGCCCTCGGCCGGCAGGGGTGCGCCGGTGGACCCCACGCCGCGCAATGTCGACATGTCGCCGATCTCGCTCGGCACGATCCCCTCCTTGCGGCACTGCAGCAGGAACGGCGCGCTGGTGCCGAAGTACGTGACGCCCAGCTCGTCGGCGTCGCGCCACAGCTGGCCGAGGTCGGGGTGGGCCGGGTTGCCGTCCCACAGGACGATCGTCGAGCCGGTCAGCAGGCCCGAGACGAGCAGGTTCCACATCATCCAGCCCGTGGTGGAGAACCAGAAGAACACGTCGTCGGCGCCGAAGTCGTGGTGCAGTCCCAGCGACTTGAGGTGCTCGAGGGTGATGCCACCGTGACCGTGGACGATGGGCTTCGGCAGGCCGGTCGTGCCGGAGGAGTAGAGGACGTAGAGCGGTGCGTCGAACGGCAGCCGCTCGAAGGCGAGCTCGCCTGGCTCACCCAGCAGCTCGTCCCACGTCGTCGTGGCGGTGCCGTCGATTGCGGGCACGGGCGCCTCGGGCTCCAGGTACGGCAGCCACACGAGGGTCTCCACGCTCGGGAGCGCGTCGACGATGTCGGCGACCTCGCCGCGCCGGTCCACCGGCTTCGCGCCGTAGCGGTAGCCGTCGACGGCCAGCACGACCTTGGGCTCGGTCTGCTTCCAGCGGTCGACGACGCTCTGGACCCCGAACTCGGGGGCGCAGGAGCTGAAGACCGCTCCCAGGCTGGCTGCCGCGAGCAGCAGCACGAGCGTCTCGGGCGCGTTCGGGGCGTAGGCGGCGACCCGGTCCCCACGGACCACGCCGGCGCGCTTCAGCCCGGCGCGAGCACGGGCCACCTGGTCACGCAGCTGCGCCGCCGTGAGCCGGACGTCGGCCCGCGACTGCGAGCGCGCCACGACGACCACGTCGGCGTCGGCCCGGCCGGGGAGCCGCAGCATCGCCTCGGCGTAGTTGAGCCGCACGTCCGGGAACCAGACCGCACCCGGCATGGAGGCGTCGGCCAGGGCAGGGGAGGGCTCCCCGTCGCCGGGGACGTCGAAGAACCGCCACACGGCCTGCCAGAACGCGTCGGGCTCCGCGACGGACCAGCGCCACAGGGCGTCGTAGTCGTGCGGGTCGATGCCGACCGTGCGGGCGAAGTGGACGATGCGCGGTGCGGCGTCGGGGTCGGGGCGCCAGAGGACCTCGGGGCTGCGATCGGTACCGGTCATGCGGAGTGCTCCTGGAGTACGGGGTGGCTGCTCAGCGCACGGCGTCGTCGTCCGGGCGGACGTCGCTCGCGGTCCACACCAGGAGACGCTGCACCAGCGGGACCGTGGCGGTCATGAGGCCCGGCACGATCAGCCACGCCCAGGGCCCGTCGACGGGCTCCAGGAACAGCAGCATCACGAGGACGGCCACCAGCATCACGGAGAGCGCGAGGACCGCGCGCGCCTGCTGCACGCCGAACGCGATGAGCAGCCGGGAGCCGATCTCGTAGGCGAGGCCCACCACGACCAGGACGGCCAGGCCGCCCCAGAAGGCGCCGCCCGCCGAGGTGCCGCGCACCGCGCTGAACAGGTTGAGGCACGCCCAGCCGCCGGCCGTGATCAGCAGCCCGGCGACCAGCCCGGTGACCAGGGAGGCGCGCAACGGCGGGACGGTGGGGAGTCGGTAGTCGCGCACCGCCCACACGGCGTCCTCGCTGCGGTCGCGGACCGCGAAGCCGAGCCGCCGTGCGAGGTCGCCGGTCCCGTGCAGGGCGTCGGTCGCACGTCCGCGTGCGCTCCCGAGGGCGGCCCCGACGTCGATGGTGGTGCGCGGACCGCTGCGCTGGGGCTGCGGCGCCGTCGCGGGCTGCTCGACGGCCTCGTCGTCGGACGGATCCGCGGCGCGCGAGTCCTTGCCCTTGAGCCGCGAGACGGCCGAGGCCTTGGGCGCTGCAGGCCGGACGGGTCGAGCCGTGCCCGACGCGGGCGCGCCGGGGCGCACCACCGTCTTCTTGACGATCTTCTTGACCACGCGCGGCTGGGTGCTGCCGGCACCGTCGGCCTGCGTCGTGCCCTCCTCGACCATGGCGCCAGTGTGTCACAGCGCACGTCGTCCGGGTTGGGGAGCGCACGCACGACGAAGCCCCCGGACCGTGGTGGTCCAGGGGCTTCGGATCCCGAAGGAACTGGGTCGGGGTGACAGGATTTGAACCTGCGGCCTCGTCGTCCCGAACGACGCGCGCTACCAAGCTGCGCCACACCCCGGCGCTGTCCTCGCTAGGAGGACGAACCCGCTGAGTCTATCGCAGTGAGGGTGAGCAGGGTGGCCTCGGGTCGGCAGGCGAAGCGGACCGGCGCGAACGGTGAGGTGCCGAGCCCGCCCGACACGTGCAGCCACGACGGAGACGAGCCGGCGACCTGGTGCGTGCTCAGGCCCTTCACGCGGGCCCGGTCGAGGTCGCAGTTGGTCACCAGCGCGCCCACGAAGGGCAGGCACAGCTGGCCGCCGTGGGTGTGCCCGGCCAGGACGAGCGGGTATCCCTGGCGGGAGGCGTGGTCGAGCACCCGCAGGTACGGCGCGTGCGCCACCGCCACGGCGAGGTCGGCGTCGGCCCCGAGGGACGCGGCCGGCGGGACGGCCGCGAGGTCGTCGAGCTCCAGGTGCGGGTCGTCGACCCCGGCGAACGTGAGTCGTCGCCCGTCGACGGTGAGCGACCCGGTCGCGTTGTTCAGGTCGAGCCAGCCGTGCTCGGCCAGGCCCTCGCGCAGGTCCTCGAAGGGGAGGGTCGCGGCGCGCTCCCACGTGCCCCCGACCTGGGTCCCGGTGCCACCGGTCAGGTACTTGAGAGGGTTCTTGGGCACCGGGGCGAAGTAGTCGTTGGAGCCGAACACGAACACGCCGGGGCGCTGCAGCAGATCGCCGTAGGCCTCCAGCAGCGGGGGAACGGCGTCGTGGTGGGCGAGGTGGTCACCGGTGCTGACCACCAGGTCGGGCTCGAGGTCGGCCAGGGACCGCAGCCAGTCGGCCTTGCGCCCCTGGGTCGGCGTCAGGTGCGCGTCGGACAGGTGCAGGACCTTCAGCGGGCGGGCGCCCGACGGGAGCACCGGCACGGACACGTGCCGCAGCGCGAACCACCGCGCCTCCCACCAGGCGTAGCCCAGGCCGGCCGCGCCGGCACCGATCACACTGGCTCCCACCACCACGGGCCGAGCCGCCACCGATGCCCTCATGCTCCCAGCCTAGGTGCGTGGCCGAACGGCGCTCGCCCGCGGTGAGAGGATGAGGGCATGTCAGCCCTGAAGGACCGCCTCCGTTCCGATCTCACCGCGTCGATGAAGGCCCGCGACACCCTGCGCTCGAGCACGCTGCGCATGGTCCTCACCGCCGTGACCAACGCCGAGGTGGCCGGCAAGGAGGCCCGCGAGCTGACGGACGACGACGTGCTGACCGTGCTGACGTCGGAGGCCAAGAAGCGTCGCGAGGCCGCCGAGGCATTCGAGGCGGGCAACCGTCCCGAGCTGGCCCAGAAGGAGCGCGACGAGGCCGCCGTCCTGGCCGAGTACCTGCCCGAGCAGCTGTCGGCCGACGAGGTCCGCGCTCTCGTCACGTCGACCATCGAGCAGCTCGGCGTGGCCGGCGACGGCATGAAGGCCATGGGCCGCGTCATGGGCGCGCTGCAGCCGCAGGTCAGGGGCCGGGCCGACGGCGGCGTGATGGCCGCCGAGGTCAAGAAGGCACTCGGCGCCTGAGGGTGGGCGCCGGGCCGGCCCGGTGAGAGGTAGGTGGCGCGCGTCTCCACCGGTTCGGAGGTAGGTGGCACGCAGATACCGGCTCGGTATCCGCGCGCGCCCTACCTCCCGAGGCGTGGAAGCGCGGCCTTCCTACCGCCCCGCGCGGGTCACCGCCCGCGGGCCGGCTCCCGCGACCAGCGGCAGCCCTGCTCGCTGCTGGTCAGTCGCGGTCGCCGTTCCCGTTGCCGTTTCCGTTCCCGTTGCCGCGCGGTGCGGGCTCCTGCTCGGTGTCGCGCTGCGTGGTCGTCGGCGCGGCGGCGCGGTCGTCGTTGCTGCCGCCCGTGCTCCTCACGGCCTGTCGCCGCGGCGGCGCGTCGAAGCGCTCGGGGCTCAGGTAGTCCTGGATGGTCCCCATCGCGTCCTTCCACATCGGACCCGACAGCGAGGAGCCGCCCGCCTGGGAGAAGCTCACGGGCGCACCCTTGAGCGTGACGCCGACGAGGCTCGCGGGGTTGTCCTTGCTGTTGACGCCCGCGATCATCGACGCGGCGGCCAGCTCAGGCGTGTAGCCGACGTACCAGACGGCCTGGCTGCTGTTCGTGGTGCCGGTCTTGGCCGCGGAGTCGATGTTGAGCCCGGTGCCGTTCTGGAAGCCGAAGCCGCCGGGCTGCTGGAGGCCGCGCAGGATGTCGTTGACCTGGGCCGCGACGTCCTTGCTCATGACCCGCTCGCACTGCTCGGGGTACTTCTTGAGCGACTCGCCGTTGGCGTCGAGGACCTCGTTGACCGGGCGCGGTGCGCAGTACTCGCCACCGGATGCAGCCGCGGCGTAGGCGGCGGCCATGTCGAGGGTGCTCACCGACGTGACGCCGAGGGTGAAGGACGGGACCTGGTTCGTCTCCGGCACCGTGATGCCCATCGACTCGGCCGCCTTGACCGTGTTGCAGAGGCCGGCGTCCTTCTCGAGCTGGGCGAAGTAGGTGTTCACCGACCGCCGGAGTCCCGTGACCATGTTGAAGGTGCCGGAGCCGGTGGAGTTCTTGACGTCCCACGTGCCGGTGCCGCGTCCCTCGCAGTCGTAGTAGGTCCCGGTGGGGATCTTCATCGTCTGGGGCGACCGGTACGACTTGGACGGAGGGATGCCGTCCTTCAGGGCCGCGATCGCGGTGAAGTACTTGAACGTCGACCCGGCCTGGAAGCCGCCGGACTGGCCGTACTTGGCCGGCACGGAGAAGTTGAGGTAGGTCTGCCCGGCCTTCTTGTCGCGACCCATCGGCTTGGACTGCGCGATGCCGCGGACGTTGCCGGTGCCGGGCTCGACGAGCGCGAGGGAGCCGATGGCCTTGTCCTTCGCGCCGACCCGGTTCTTGACGGCCTTGTTGATGGCCTTCTGCATGCGCACGTCGATGTTGGACTTGATCGTGAGCCCGCCGCGCTCGAGGCGTGCCTGACGCTCCTGGACGGTGGCGCCGAGCGCTTCCTCGTCGAGCAGGTACTGGCGGATGTAGTCGCAGGAGAACGCGGCGACGGACTCCACGCAGCCGTTCGGGAAGCGGGTGAGCTTGAGGTCGAGCGGGGAGGCGATCAGCTCGTCGGCCTGGGACTGGGTGATCTTGCCCTGGGTCGCCATGACCTGCAGCACGGTGTTGCGTCGCTGGAGGGCGCGCTCGGGGTAGATCCGCGGGTTGAACTCCTCGGGGTTCTTCACGAGGCCCGCGAGCGTGGCGGCCTGCTTGACCGTCAGCTTGTCGGGGGAGACCGAGAAGTAGTGGTACGCGGCGGCGTTGATGCCGTAGGCGCTGTCGCCGAAGTACGCGATGTTCAGGTAGCGCTCGAGGATCTCCTTCTTGGTGTGGGACTCCTCGTAGTTGATCGCCAGCTTGAGCTCGCGCACCTTGCGGGCCGTGGACTTGGCGGTGGCCGCGCGGATCTGCTCTTTCGTGGTGGCCTGCTGCACCAGCGTCAGCTTGACCAGCTGCTGCGTGATCGTCGAGCCACCCTGCGTCTGGCCGTCCGACGCGTTGTTGACCAGGGCGCGCAGCGTGCCCTTGAGGTCGAGGGCGCCGTGCTCGTAGAACCGGTTGTCCTCGATGGAGATGATCGCGTTCTGCATCGTGCCCGCGATCTGGTCGAGCGGGACGTCCTGGCGGTTCTCCTCGTAGAAGTAGGCCAGGAGGGTGCCGTCGGAGGCGTAGAGGCGGGTGGTCTGCGGGTTGGGCACGTCGTCGAGCTCCAGCGGCAGCTCGACCACGTCGCGCGTGACGTCGTTGGCGGTGGCCGCCACGAACGCCGTGCCCGGGATGACCACGGCGGCCACGAGGACGCCCGCCGCGACGGCGAGCACGATCATGGTCCCCACGAGCGAGGCGCGGCTCGAGGTGGGGGGCGGCGTCTGGGCGATCCGCCGGACGTTGTCGGTGAGGTCGTCCCAAGGCATGTGCCCCAGGATACGGGGCGTTCCTGAGGATCGCGGGACGCGAGGTCGAGGGTGCCGTGGTCCCGGAAGGTCCTGGATCCGGCAGGACCATAGTCCCTTAGGACTACTCATAGTTGGGCACGATGAGGTCTGCCGCCCGAACCTGAACGCTCTTAGCGTTCTCTTTGTTAGAGAAACCTTGTCGGCCTCGGGGCCGACTCTCGGGAGGTTGATCACCATGGGGTGGAACCAGAACTGGGCCGGCCAGGCCGCGTGCCGTGGCAAGTCCGACGCACTGTTTGTCAAGGGCGCTGAGCAGAACCGCGCCAAGCAGGTCTGCGGCGGTTGCTCCGTCCGGGCCGAGTGCCTCGCGGAGGCGCTCGACAACCGGATCGAGTGGGGCGTCTGGGGCGGCATGACCGAGCGCGAGCGTCGTGCGCTGCTGCGTCGTCGGCCGAACGTGGCCACGTGGCGCAGCATCCTGCAGCAGACCGCCTGAGCACAGCCGTCTGAGCGGTACCGTCAGCTCGGGGCCGTCCGGCGTCCGAGCCCTGGCTCGGACGGGTGCGTCACCGCCCGGCGATCAGCTCGCCGATGCGTCGCAGGCCGTCGAGGTCGTGCACGTCGGTGGGGAGCGCGGCCACGGGCACCGTGGGCACCCTCGGGTGGCTGCCGGTGAACCGACGCTGCACCTTCTCCTCGCGCGCCGCGACCCGCTCGCGGTCGGCGTGCACGTCGAGCAGCTCGGCCACGGCCTCGTCGTAGGCGCCGGTCCCGGACTCACGGAGTCGACCGGCGCCGCTCTCGGCGTCGGCCGCGGTCAGGCCGCCGGGTGCGCGCTCGTGCACCCGGTTGACGACCAGCCCGGCCAGCGGCATGTCCTCCTGGGCGAGCCGCTCCACGAAGTAGGCCGCCTCGCGCATCGCGTCCGGCTCGGGTGCAGCGACGACGAGGAACGCCGTGCCGTCGGCCTGCAGGAGCGAGTAGGTGGCCTCGGCGCGCTGGCGGAAGCCGCCGAACAGGGTGTCGAACGCCGCGACGAACGTCTGCACGTCCGAGAGCACCTGCGCGCCGAGCACCTTGTTCAGCGCACTCGTGACGATGCCGAAGCCCGCGCTCAGCAGCCGTGCCGGACCCTTGGCGGGTGCGAGCAGCAGCTTGATGAACCGCCCGTCGAGCAGGCTCGACAGTCGCTCGGGGGCGTCCAGGAAGTCCAGCGCCGACCGCGACGGGGGCGTGTCGACGACGATCAGGTCCCAGTCGGGGACCTCGGGGTCGTCGGTCGCCGCGGCGTGCAGCTGGCCGAGCTTCTCCATGGCCATGTACTCCTGCGTGCCCGCGAACGAGCTCGACAGCGCCACGTAGAACGGGTTGGTCAGGATCTGCTGCGCCTTCTCGGCGGTGGCGTGCGCCTCGACGACCTCGTCGAAGGTCCGCTTCATGTCGAGCATCATGGCGTCGAGCGACCCACCGGCCGACGTGTCGACGTCGGCGACGGGACGGGGGGTGTTGTCGAGCTCGGTGAGCCCCATCGCCTGGGCGAGCCGCCGGGCGGGATCGATCGTCAGCACGCACACCCGTCGGCCCTGCTCGGCTGCGCGCAGCGCGAGCGCCGCCGACGTGGTGGTCTTGCCTACGCCACCGGACCCGCAGCACACGATGATCTGGACGGTGCGGTCGGCCAGCATGGCGTCGACGTCGACGCGGCCCGCGCTGGACCCGGGCAGGCCGCGAGCCGGCTGCCGGGAGCGCCGCTTCGCTGCGCCGCCCTTGGCGGTGGAGGAGCGCCCGCTCATGCCGTGCCGCCCTTCAGGTCGATCGAGTCGTGGAGGATGCGGGCCAGCTCGAAGAGCGCGCCGTGGTCGACACCGTCGCCGAGCAGCGGAAGCTCGACGAGGGGGCGTCCGCAGTCGCCGATGACCTCGCGCTGCTCCTCCTGGAGCTGCTGCCGCTCGACGTGCGCCCGCCCCTGGGCGAGGAGCGGTCCTGCGGCGTCGCCGGGCAGGGCGGCCGACTCCAGTGCCGCCGCGGCGGTCTCGTCGTCGAGGCTCCCCGACGCGAGCGCCTCGCGCGTGGGGGCGGTGATCAGCTCGGGGCGCACCAGGTTGAGCAGCACGTGCCCCACGGGCAGCCGGGCGCCCTGCAGCTCGGCGATGCCGTCGATCGTCTCCTGCACCGGCATCTCCTCGAGCACCGTCACGAGGTGCACGTGCGTCGACCGGGCTCGCATGAGCTGCATGATCGAGTCGGCCTGGCGCTTGATCGGCCCGACCTTGGCCAGGCCGGCCACCTCGCTGTTCACGTTGAGGAACCGGGTGATGCGGCCGGTGGGAGGTGCGTCCATGACGATCGCGTCGTACCGATCCGAGCCCTGCCGGCGAGCGGTCTCGTAGACCTTGCCCGTGAGCAGCACGTCGCGGACGCCGGGGGCGATGGTGGTCGCGAAGTCGATGATGCCGAACTTGTCGAGCGCCTTGCCGGCCCGGCCCAGCCGGTAGAACATCTGCAGGTACTCCAGCAGTGCGGCCTCGGGGTCGATCGCGAGCGCGTAGACCTCACCGCCGTCGAGGCCGGACGCGATCTTGCGCTCCTCGTACGGCAGGGGCGCCACGTCGAACAGCTGAGCGATGCCCTGGCGTCCCTCGACCTCGCACAGCAGCACGCGCCGCCCGCGGGTGGCCAGGGCCGTGGCGAGGGCGGCGGCCACGGTGGTCTTGCCCGTCCCACCCTTGCCGGTGACGACGTGCAGCGGGGTCCAGACGGTCACAGGACGAGCCTACCGACGTCGTCGGAGGCTGCGAGCCGAATGGATCTCAGCGGCGCGAGGCGGGTCGGCGTGCGGTGCCGGCGCGACGGGTGGTCGTGGAGCCGCGCTTCGTCGTCGTGCGGGGTGCCGGCCTCCCGGCGCTTCGCGTGGCCGCAGCAGCGCGGGGCTTCGGCTTCGGCTTGGTGGCGCCGGTGGTCGCCGTCCGTCCGGACGGTGGGCGCCGGGCGGAGGCCGTGGCGGTGGTGCGCTTGGTCCCCGAGCGCGCGGCGGTCGTCCGTGGTCGTGCGCGTGACGGCGGCGGCGGGCTGACGAGGTGCACCACCACGTCCCGCAGGGCCAGCACCAGGTAGACCACGGCGGCCACCGCGAGGAACCACGCCACCGGGTTGGCCAGCAGGAAGGTCGTGCCGGTGCCGGCCGGCGTGAGCGGCGGGAGCTCGGTGAGCTCGTCGCCGGTCAGCGAGAACACCTGCAGCAGGAACGGGACGATCTTGGCCACGCCGACGACGACGGCCGACACCACGAGGGCGCGGCCGATCCGTGTCGTGGGGAAGATCGACATGGTGTGACCTTTCCACGCGACCGGGTCTCCTGTCCTGGAAACGTGAAGGATGTGAGGGCCGCCGCTCGCCCCCTCCCGAGAACGGCGCCGTCGCGCCCGGGCCGGTCGCGGCTAGAGTCGGGCGCATGACGCAGTGGGAGTACTTGACGGCACCGGTGCTGGTGCACGCGACCAAGCAGATCCTCGACAACTTCGGCCGGGACGGGTGGGAGCTCGTGCAGATCGTGCCGGGCATGAACCCCGAGAACCTGGTGGCCTACTTCAAGCGACCGGTCCAGTCGTGAGCGGCGGCATCGAGCAGCGGATCGCCGACCTCGGGCTCACGCTGCCCGAGGTGGTGCCGCCGCTCGCTGCCTACGTCCCGGCAGTGCGCTCCGGACAGCACGTGTTCACCGCCGGTCAGCTGCCGCTGGTCGACGGCGAGCTCGTCGCCAAGGGCAAGGTCGGTGGCGAGGTGTCGGCCGAGGAGGCACAGGACTGCGCGCGCCAGTGCGCCCTCAACGCGCTCGCCGCCGTGAAGTCCGTCGTCGGCTCGCTCGACGACGTCGTGCGGATCGTGAAGGTCACGGTGTTCGTGTCCAGCACGCCCGACTTCACGGGGCAGCCGGTCGTGGCCAACGGCGCGAGCGAGCTGCTCGGCGACGTGTTCGGCGAGGCCGGCGTGCACGCGCGCAGTGCGGTGGGCGTGCCGGTGCTGCCGATCGACGCACCGGTGGAGGTCGAGCTCGTGGTCGAGGTCGGCTGACCGTGCGGGTGCCCATGCCGGCGGCGTTCCGTGACCGCGTGGCGACGTGGGACGGCACGGCCGCGCCGACGCGCGACGCCGCGACCATCGCGTTGCTGAGGCCCAGTGCCGGTGGTCCCGAGACCTACCTCCTGCGCCGCCAGGCGTCGATGGCCTTCGCGCCGGGCATGTACGTCTTCCCCGGCGGTGGGCTCCAGGAGTCCGACCGCGAGGTCGTCGGCTGGGCGGGGCCGACGTCGAGCCAGTGGGGCGACCGGCTGGGGTGCGACCCCGACACGGCGCGGGCGCTGGTGGTGGCCGCCGTGCGTGAGACCTTCGAGGAGTCCGGGATCCTGTTCGCCGGCACCGACGCCGGGTCGGTCGTGGCCGACACGTCCTCCCCGGAGCTGCAGAAGGCCCGGCTCGACCTCGACGCCGGCGAGCTGAGCTTCGGCGACTTCCTGGGCAGCCGAGGTCTGGTGCTCCGCTCGGACCTGCTCGGCGCGTGGGCGCACTGGATCACCCCGGCCTTCGAGCCGCGTCGGTACGACACCCGGTTCTTCGTCGCGGCCGTCCCGCGGGGGCAGAGCGTGGGCACCTTGCCCGGTGAGGCCGACCGCGCGGTGTGGGCCCCGATCGCGTCGGTCCTCGAGAAGGTCAAGGCGGGGGAGGCGGCCATGCTGCCGCCGACCTGGATCACCTGCCGCGAGCTGGTGCGGGTCGACCCCGCCGGTGTCGTGGACGAGGCCGCGTCGCGCGAGATCCGGCCCATCGAGCCGAAGCTGGTCGACGTCGACGGGGAGTGGTTCCTCGACAACCCGATCGAGGAGGAGACCCATGGCTGACGCCGTGACGGTGACCGAGCGTGCGTCGGTCGTGCGGGCCGACAATCCCGGGATCATGACGCTCGAGGGCACCAACACGTGGATCCTGCGAGAGCCCGGGGCCGCCCGGTCGGTCGTCGTGGACCCCGGCCCCGACGACGCAGCCCACCTCGACGCCGTGCTCGAGGCGGCCGGCGAGGTGGCCCTCGTGCTGTACACGCACCACCACGGCGACCACACCGATGCCTTCCACTCGTTCGGCGAGAGGACCGGGGCGCCGGCGCGCGCGGTGTCCGAGCGGTTCTGCTCGGACGCGTCGCCCCTCGTCGACGGCGAGGAGATCGACGTCGACGGCCTGCGCCTGGAGGTGGTGCTGACCCCCGGCCACACCCGCGACTCCGCCTGCCTGCGCCTGCTCGACGAGCCGTCGGTGCTCACCGGCGACACGGTCCTGGGGCGCGGCACCACCGTGGTGGCCCACCCCGACGGCGCCCTCGGGCCCTACCTCGACTCCCTCGCCAAGCTGCGCCAGCTGGTCGAGGAGGGCACCGCCGGTCGTCTCCTGCCCGGCCACGGTCCCGTCGTGGACGACGCCGCCGCGGTGCTCGACCAGTACGTCGACCACCGGCAGGAGCGCCTGGACCAGGTCCGCGCCGCGGTCGAGGCCGGCCGCACGACCCCGCGCGACGTCGTCGAGCACGTCTACGCCGACGTCGACCCCGTCCTGTGGGACGCCGCCGAGCTCAGCGTCCGCGCCCAGCTGGAGTACCTGCAGGAGGCCTGACCCGTCCCTCCGTTTCGGACACTTCCGGGTGACTTAGCAGGTCGCGAACGCCCCGGAAGTGTCCGAAACGGGAGCACTGCCTCGCCGGGGAGGCATGCGAACGGGGCACCTCCCCGGTGGGAGGTGCCCCGTTCGGCGGGCGAGGTGCGTCAGCGGCGCGACTTGGCGGCGCGGGCGCGCTCGGAGGCGTTCAGGATCACCTTGCGGATGCGCACGTGGGTGGGGGTGACCTCCACGCACTCGTCCTCACGGCAGAACTCCAGGCACTGCTCGAGCGACAGCCGCTTCGGCGGGATGACCTTCTCGAAGTTGTCCGACGTCGCCGAGCGGATGTTGGTCTGCTTCTTCTCCTTGGTGATGTTGACGTCCATGTCGTCGTCACGGGAGTTCTCGCCGACGATCATGCCCTCGTAGACCTCGGTGGCGGGCTCGACGAACAGCACGCCGCGCTCCTGCAGGTTGGTCATCGCGAACGAGGTGACCGCACCGGCCCGGTCGGCCACGAGCGAACCCGACGGGCGGGTCGAGATCTCGCCGAACCAGGGCTCGTAGCCCTCGGAGATGTGGTGCGCGATGCCGGTGCCGCGGGTGTCGGTGAGGAACTCCGTGCGGAATCCGATCAGGCCGCGGGCGGGGACCAGGAACTCCATGCGGACCCAGCCGGTGCCGTGGTTGATCATCTGCTCCATGCGGCCCTTGCGGACGGCCAGCAGCTGCGTGATGGTGCCGAGGTACTCCTCGGGTGCGTCGATGGTCAGGCGCTCGACGGGCTCGTGCAGCTTGCCGTCGATCTCCTTGGTGACCACCTGCGGCTTGCCGACGGTGAGCTCGTAGCCCTCGCGCCGCATCTGCTCGACGAGGATCGCGAGGGCCAGCTCGCCACGACCCTGCACCTCCCACGCGTCGGGGCGGTCGGTGGGCAGCACGCGGATCGACACGTTGCCGATGAGCTCGGCGTCGAGACGGTCCTTGACGAGGCGGGCGGTGACCTTCGTGCCCTTCTCGCGGCCGGCGAGCGGCGACTGGTTGGTGCCGATCGTCATGGAGATGGCCGGCTCGTCGACGTGGATCAGGGGCAGGGCGACCGGGTTCTCCGGGTCGGCCAGCGTCTCGCCGATGTTGATGCTCGCCATGCCGGCGATGGCGACGATGTCGCCCGGACCGGCGGACTCACCGGGCTTGCGCTCGAGCGCCTCGGTGATGAGCAGCTCGGTGACCTTGACCCGCTCGACCGAGCCGTCGCGCTTCATCCACGCGACCTGCTGGCCCTTCTTGAGCGTGCCCTCCTTGACGCGGACCAGCGCGAGGCGGCCGAGGAAGGGCGAGGAGTCGAGGTTCGTGACGTGCGCCTGCAGCGGCGCGCCCTCGGTGTACTCGGGGGCCGGAACGGCGTCCATGATCGTCTGGAACAGCGGGACCAGGTTCTCGTTGTCGGGCAGGCCGCCGTCGTCGGGCTTGTTCAGCGAGGCGCGACCGGCGCGGGCCGACGCGTAGACGACGGGGAAGTCGAGGGCGTCGTCACCGGCGTCCTCGGGCAGCAGGTCGAGGAACAGCTCGTAGGTCTCGTCGACGACCTCGGCGATGCGCGAGTCGGGACGGTCGACCTTGTTGACCACGAGGATGACCGGCATCTTCGCGGCGAGCGCCTTGCGCAGCACGAAGCGCGTCTGGGGCAGCGGGCCCTCGGACGCGTCGACGAGCAGGACCACGGCGTCGACCATGGACAGGCCGCGCTCGACCTCACCACCGAAGTCGGCGTGGCCGGGGGTGTCGATGATGTTGATGGTCACGCCGCCCTCGGGAGCACCGGGGCCCGCGTAGCGGACGGCGGTGTTCTTCGCGAGGATCGTGATGCCCTTCTCACGCTCGAGGTCGCCGGAGTCCATGACCCGGTCGGTGACCTCCTGGTGGTCGGTGTAGGCACCCTGCTGCTGGAGCATGGCGTCGACGAGGGTGGTCTTGCCGTGGTCGACGTGGGCGACGATCGCGACGTTGCGCAGATCGAGACGGGTGGACATGCAGGGAGTTCCTCGCGCTGGATGACAGGGGAGCCGGGGCCGGCTGAGGCCGGAGGGCCCCCAGAAGTCTAGTCGGCCGGTGGACGTGCTCCTGCCACATGGCGGCATCAGCGTCGAAACTAGATGCAGATCACAATCATCGCGTGATCACAATGGTTGCGTGTGCGTTACCATCGTCCGGTGACCATCGAACGCGGAGCGGTGTACGAGCGCCTGGAGGCGTTCGTCCAGAGACTCATGAGCTGTGTGCACTCCGAGGGCCTCGACCAGCTCGTCGAGCTCGACCTCTCCATGACGCAGGCGCGAGCGATGTTCACCGTCGCCCACGCCGACCGCCCCCTCGCGATCAACGAGATCGCGACCGCCATCGGTCTCTCGGTGGCTGCTTCCGGTCGCACCGTCGACCAGCTCGTGAAGCTCGGCGCCCTCGAGCGCCACGAGAGTCCGGAGGACCGTCGGGTGAAGCTCGTGGGCCTCACCAAGCACGGCTTCGACTTCGTGGACGAGCAGATGGAGCACAAGCGACGGGCCCTGCGCGTCGTCGCGGACCGGCTCGACCCCCAGCACGCCGAGGACCTGCACCGGGTCCTCGGCCAGATCCTCGCGAGCGACGCCTTGCGACTGCCAGAGAAGGAAGACCATGTCTGACCAGACCACCGCCGGTGCGTCGACGTCCGTCCCGGACGACGACCGCATCACGCCCGAGATCCTGAAGGTCGCCGGCGTCGTCGTCCTCGGCGCGATCATGTCGATCCTCGACGTGACCGTCGTGAACGTCGCTCTCCCGACGTTCCAGACCGAGCTGGCCACCGGCAGCGAGCCGCTCGCCTACTCCACCGTGGCGTGGACCGCGACCGCCTACATGCTGGCGCTCGCGGCCGTCATCCCGCTGACCGGCTGGGCCGCCGACCGCTTCGGCACCAAGCGCCTCTACATGACCGCGATCGCGCTGTTCACGCTCGGCTCGGCACTGTGCGCCACCGCCTGGAACATTGAGACCCTCATCGCGTTCCGCGTGCTCCAGGGCCTCGGCGGCGGCATGCTCATGCCGCTCGGCATGACGATCATGACCCGCGCCGCCGGCCCGCAGCGCATGGGCCGTCTCATGGCGATCCTCGGCATCCCGATGCTGCTCGGCCCGATCATGGGCCCGATCCTCGGCGGCATCCTCATCGACGCCGCGTCCTGGCACTGGGTCTTCCTGATCAACCTGCCGATCGGTCTCGTCGGCCTGGTCTACGCCTCGCGCGTGCTGCCCAAGGACGCGCCGGAGCCGAGCGAGAAGCTCGACGTCGTGGGCATGCTCATGCTGTCGCCGGGCCTCGCCGCGCTGCTCTACGGCGTCTCGAGCATCCCCGAGCACGGCACGGTCGCGCACCCTGAGGTGTGGCTGCCGGCCCTCATCGGCGTCGCGCTCATCGGGGCCTTCGTGGTCTACTCCTTCCGCCCCGAGCACCCGCTGCTCGACCTGCGGCTGTTCGCGAACCGCAACCTGACGGTCGCCATCATCACGATGTTCCTGTTCGCGAGCGCCTTCTTCGGCGCGCTGCTGCTCGTCCCGACCTACTTCCAGCAGGTCAACGGCGACTCGGTGCTGAGGGCCGGCCTGCTGGTCGCCCCCCAGGGCATCGGCGCGATGCTCACGATGCCGATCGCCGGCGCCCTCACCGACCGCATCCCGGTCGGTCGGATCGTCCCGTTCGGCTTCCTCGGCATCCTCATCGGCATCTTCGGCGTCTCGCAGAGCACCGACCCGGGCACGTCGAACCTGCAGATCATGGCCTGGCTCTTCGTCACCGGCCTCGGCATGGGCGCGACGATGATGCCGCTGTTCACGTCGGCGCTGAAGACGCTGAAGGCGCACGAGGTGGCGCGCGGCTCGACACTGCTGAACGTGACGCAGCAGGTGGCCAGCGCCACCGGCATCGCCGTCATCTCCGTCGTGCTCACGAACGCCATGAAGGCCGGCGACGTGGTGCGTGGAACCGAGCAGCTGCCCGGCACCGACGGCGGCCTCACCGCCGCCGAGCTGGCGGCGGGATCGAACAGCAGCCTCGGTGGGGGCAACGCTCTCGACCTGCCCGCGTCGGTGCTGCAGCAGGGCTTCGTCGACCTGGCGAACGCCTTCGAGACGTCCTACCTGGTCGCCTTCGGCGTCCTGGTGCTCACGTTGATCCCGGTGGCCTTCCTGCCGCGCAAGCGAGAGACGTCGCACCTGCTCGACGACGAGGCCGGCGCCCCGCCGGTCATCATGCACTGACCGTCGCCGCGACGACAGCGACCCCCGACACCTCGAGGTGTCGGGGGTCGCTGTCGTTCGGGAGCGTCTAGCTCTTGCGACGGTCCTTGCGCAGGGCCGCGTCGATGCGTCCGTCGACGGGGTCGGCGAGGTGCTCGTCGAAGTTGTCGACCAGCTGGTCGGCCACACGACCGGACAGCTCCTCCTGCCACTCGCGCTCACGCGCTCGGCGCGCGAGGCGGGTGATCTCACGGTGCTCGGCCTTGAGCGCCTTGTAGGTGGCGTAGGCACCGATGATCATCACGATGCTGAACGGCACCGCGGTGAGGATCGCTCCGGTCTGGAGTGCTCCGAGACCACCGGCCAGCAGCAGGCTGATCGCCACGGCCCCCTCGAGGACCGCCCACATGATGCGGCTCCACGTCGGCGGCTCGGGGTCTCCGCCCGAGGCCAGCATGTCGACGACCAGCGAGCCGGAGTCCGACGACGTGATGAAGAAGATCGTCACGAGGATGATCGCCACGCCGGACAGCAGGCCGGAGGCGGGCATCGTCCCGAGCAGGTCGAACAGCACGTTCTCGCTGCTGGTGACGCCGTCGGACCCGACGAGGTCGCCCTCGTTCATCTGACGCATGATCGCGCTGCCACCGAGCACGGTGAACCAGGCCGCGGTCACGAGCGTCGGGACCAGCAGCACGCCTGCCACGAACTCGCGGATCGTTCGTCCGCGCGAGATGCGGGCGATGAAGACGCCGACGAAGGGCGCCCAGCTGATCCACCAGCCCCAGTAGAAGGTCGTCCAGGACGACTGCCAGTCGATGCCGTCCTGGCCGGTGAGCGCGCTCGTGTTGAAGCTGAGCGGCACGATGGCGGCCAGGTAGTTGCCGATGTTCTGCACGAAGTCGCGGAACAGGAACAGCGTCGGGCCGAGGGCCGCGAGGAGCACGAGGAAGACGCCCGCGAGGATCAGGTTCGCGTTGGACAGCCACTTGATGCCCTTGCCCACGCCGCTGACGACCGAGAGGGTGGCGGCACAGGTGATCGCGACGATGACGACGACCCTGATGGTGTCGGTCGGCTCGTCGATCACGCCGATCTGGGCGAGTCCGGCGGTGATCTGCTGCACGCCGAGCCCGAGCGACGTCGCCACGCCGGCGACGGTGCCGACGACGGCGACCACGTCGACGGCGTCACCGAGACGTCCCTTGACGCGGTCGCCGAAGACGGGCTCGAGGATCCAGCGCAGCGAGACCGAGCGGCCCTTGCGGTGGATGGCGTAGGCGAGGGCCAGTCCTACGACGACGTAGATCGCCCAGGCGTGGAAGCCCCAGTGCAGGAAGACCTGCGACATGGCCGCGTTGGCCAGCTCGGCGGAGTCGCCCTCGACCCCGGGCTTCGGGGTCGTGTAGAAGGTGAGCGGCTCGGCGGCACCCCAGAAGACGAGGCCGATGCCCATGCCGGCGGCGAACAGCATGGCGAACCAGGCCGGCAGGCTGAACTCGGGCTCGTCGTCGTCCTTGCCGAGCGTGATGTCGCCGAAGCGGCCGACGCCCATCCAGACGGCGAAGACGACGAATCCGCTCACGGCGAGCGTGTAGTACCAGCCGATGCCGGTGATGACGGAGGACTGGAGCGAGGAGAGGGTGTCTCCGGTCCAGGTGGGGAAGGCGACGCTGACGATGACGACGGTCAGCAGGATCGCCACCGCCGGGTAGAAGACGCCGGGCGCTACGGACGACAGCCGAGAAGGACGGCCACCCTCCGTCCCTGGCGGTCGGGCCTCGGTCGTGGCCATGGGTGTGATCCTTCCGTAGGGGGGTACGAGGACCCCACGACCGTTCCAGGACCGCCTGCCACCGTCAACTCGAAGGAGTGCGGTGGACCTTGTGCTGCGACGCCTGCGCGATCGGCTTGACAACCACGAGGTCGACGTTCACGTGCTGCGGTCGGGTGGCGATCCACGCGACCACGTCGGCCACGTCGTCGGCCGTGAGCGGCTCGTCGACGCCGGCGTACACGGCCTCCGCGCGGGCGGCGTCGCCGTCGAACCGCGTGAGCGCGAACTCCTCGGTGCGCACCATGCCGGGTGCGACCTCGCACACGCGCACGGGACGGCCCAGGAGCTCGAGGCGGAGGGTCTCGGTCATCACCGCGACGCCGTGCTTGGCCGCGGTGTACCCGCCGCCGCCCTCGTAGGCGATGCGACCGGCGGTGGACCCGACGTTGAGGATGGTGCCGGCGCCGCTGGCCTCGAGCGCGGGGAGCAGGGCCCGGGTGACCTGCAGGGTGCCGATCACGTTGATCTCGTACATGCGCCGCCAGTCGTCGGCGTCGGCGTGCTCCACGGGATCCAGGCCCAGTGCGCCGCCGGCGTTGTTGACCAGCAGGCTCACCGCGGGGCCCGCGGCCTCGGCGAGTGCTCGCACCTGCTCGGGGTCGGTCACGTCGCAGGGCACGGCGAGCCCGTCGATCTCGGCGGCCAAGGCCTCGATGCGATCGGCGCGGCGCGCGGCGCAGACGACGCGGTAGCCCGCGGCCGCGAGGTGCCGAGCGCTCGCGGCGCCGATGCCGCTGCTGGCGCCGGTGACGACGGCGACGGGACGGCCAACCTGCTGGGACGGGGCGGGACTCTGCTCGACCATGACGCCATCGTCGCACCGGTGTCGACGTCGTCGGCGCGCCCCTCTCGCTGCGGAGGTGGGCGGGGAGGGTCAAGATGGTTCGGTGACGACCTCCCGCCGACCCCGCCGCGTGGCCATGCTCTCGGCGCACACGTCGCCCCTGGAGCAGCCGGGCAGCGGCGACGCCGGCGGGATGAACGTCTACGTGCTCGAGCTGGCCCGGCGCCTCGCCCGGCGCGGCGTCGAGGTCGAGGTGTTCACGCGGGCCACGTCGCGACACCTCCCGCCCGTGGTCGAGGCCGCGCCCGGCGTGGTGGTGCGGCACGTGACGGCCGGACCGTTCGAGGGACTCACCAAGGACGACCTGCCCAGCCAGCTGTGCGGCTTCGTGCGCGACGTCCTGCGGGCCGAGGTCGTGGCCGGCCCCGACCACTTCGACCTCGTCCACAGCCACTACTGGCTGTCCGGCCAGGTCGGGACGGTCGCGGCCGAGCGATGGGACGTGCCGCTCGTGCACACGATGCACACGATGGCGAAGGTCAAGAACGCCCACCTCGCGGAGGGCGACCGGGCCGAGCCGATCGGCCGCGTCGCGGGCGAGGAGGAGATCGTCCGCATCGCGGACCGGCTCGTGGCCAACACGCAGGAGGAGCGGCGCGAGCTCGTCGACCTCTACGGTGCCGCGCCGGACCGGGTCGACGTCGTCCATCCCGGGGTCGACCTCGAGGTGTTCCGCAGCGGGCGCCGCGACGAGTCCCGCACGCTTCTCGGCCTTCCCGACGACGCCGCGGTGCTGCTCTTCGCCGGCCGCATCCAGCCGTTGAAGGCTCCCGACGTGGTGCTGCGCGCGGCTGCCGTCATGATCGATCGCGACCCGGCCCTGCGGGAGCGGCTCCAGGTGGTGGTCGTCGGCGGTGCCTCGGGCAGCGGGCTGGATCGTCCGACCTCGCTCGTCGAGCTGGCCGACGACCTCGGGATCGCCGACGTCGTCCGGCTGGAGCCGGCGGTCACCCAGGCGGAGCTGGCCGGCTGGTACGCCGCCGCCGACGTGGTCTGCGTGCCGTCGTACAACGAGTCGTTCGGGCTCGTCGCGATCGAGGCCCAGGCCTGCGGCACCCCGGTCGTCGCCGCGCGCGTCGGGGGTCTGTCGACGGCGGTCGCCGACGGCGTGAGCGGTGTGCTGGTCGACGGCCACGACCCGCAGGACTACGCCGACGCGCTGCACCCGCTGCTCACCGACCGCGCGCATCGCGACGCCCTGGGCCAGAAGGCGGTGGCCCATGCGACGGGCTTCGGCTGGGACGCGACCGTCGACCGCGTGCTGGAGGTCTACGCCCGGGCCCTCGACGAGCGGCCTGATCACGACCGAGCCGACAACGGGACGACGAAGGACGCGTGAGGACATGAGCGACGACCTGACGACCGACCAGCGCCAGGCGCTCGAGGTGATCCTCGACGCGGTGGCCTCGGCCGGGCTCGACCACGTGCGGCACGGCCTCACCGTGGTCGAGGTCGACCTGCCGGGGGAGCGCAAGCTCAAGACCACCACCCGCCTCGACGTCGGCCGGCACACGCTGGGCGTGCACGCCTTCGTCGCGCGCAACCCCGACGAGAACCACGAGGGCGTCTACCGCTGGCTGCTCGAGCGCAACCTCAAGCTGTACGGCGTCGCGTTCGCCATCGACTCCGCGGGCGACGTCTACCTCGACGGCCGCCTGCCGCTGCACTCGGTCACGGCCGACGAGGTCGACCGTCTCCTCGGCGCCGTGCTCTCGGCGTCGGACGACTCGTTCAACACGATCCTCGAGCTCGGCTTCGCCTCGTCCATCCGCAAGGAGTGGGCGTGGCGCGAGTCCCGCGGCGAGCCGACGACCAACCTGGCCGCCTTCGAGCACCTGCGCCCGAAGGGCTGAGGTCTAGACCTTCGCCTTGCGGTACCCGGCCCTCCGGGCGGCGGCCTGGGTCGAGAAGCAGTCCTCGGGCTTCGTCGCCTTGTAGTACCGCTGGTGCGGCATGTGGTAGATCATCGAGCTCTCGTTGCCCTTGATCGGTGCCCACGACGGACAGTTCCACGAGGAGACGGGGTCGGTCCGACCGGGTAGCGAGACCTTCGCCGACGAGCTGGTCGTGCTCGTGAACGTGCTGTACCCCGCCTTGGTGCCACGCACCGTGGCTCGCAGACGCTTGCCCTTCCAGGACGGCCTGACGTAGACCGAGGACCCCTTGGCGCCGGAGATCTTCTTGCCGTTGAGAGTCCAGGAGTAGGTGAAGCGCGTGCCGGACGTCCAGGTGCCGGTGGAGACCCGCATCCGGCGGGTGGCGACGGCGCTTCCGGACAAGGTGGCCTTGCCGACCCGCTGGACGTAGCGGGTGGCGCTGGACGCGCGGGTCACGGTCCCGTAGCCGGAGCGGCTGCCGGTCGTGCGCACGGTGATCCGCTTGCCCACGGCGGACGAGGGGATGACGAGCTTCGAGCGAGCGGCCCCGGCGATCGCCACTCCGTCGGCGTACCAGCGGTACCGGACCGTCATGCCCTTCATCCACGTCCCGCGCTTGGCGGTCAACGTCCTGCCCTTGGCCGCCGCCCCGGAGATGCGGGGCACTGCGGCCGCGGTCACGACACGGAGCGTCGACGCGGACGTCGCGGTCACGGTGGGGAAGTTCTCGTTGCGGCCGGTCACGCGCACGCTGATCCGGCGACCGCCCTGAGCCCTCGTGAGCTTGAAGGAGCTCAGCGTCGCTCCGGTGATCGCCTTGCCGTCGGCGTACCAGCGATAGGTGTGGTCGGTGCCCTCGGCCCAGCTCCCGGTCGCGGCCCTGAGGGTGGCCCCCACGAGCAGGAGACCGGAGATGGTCGGCAGTGCCTTCGACTGCACGCGCTGTGACGGAGCCGACGCCTCGGTCACCGAGCCGTAGCCCGCGAGTGATCCGCGGACCTCCACCGAGAAGGAGTGGCCCACGGAGCTGGAGGACAACGGGAGCGTGGCGGCGGTCGCCCCGGCGAGCGGGTCGCCGTCCGCGAACCACTGGAACGTGTGGGTGGTCCCGGGAGTCCAGGTGCCCGGCACGGCGGTGAGCGTGCCACCCTCGAGGGCTGTTCCGGCGACCGTGGGCGCGGCGGTGCCGAGGATGCGCGGAGTCGGGACGGAGCGATAGGACCCTCCGGCCTGCTCCTCGGTGTCGGGCACCGTGATCTCTACGGACACCGTTGCACCGACGAGGGTCGAGTCGATGGCGAGGGAGGGTTCGGACGTGGAGAGGAGGGTCTCGTCGGCGTACCAGCGAATGGTGGATCCCGCGTCCGGCTGTACTCCGTCGAGGTGGGCGCTCAGCGCCGCACCGATCCTGAGGTCGCCGTCGTGGTGGACGGTGGCGACCGGTCCGACCGGGACAGGATCGGGGTCCGGGTCGGCGACGGCGGGTGCGGCCGTGAGGGCGAGCGAGAGCGCGGCGACGAGGACGACGAGCTGGCGGACGAGACGCGCTGGAACGGAGGGGTTCACCGGGGATCCTTGCAGAGAAAGTTGAACGGCTCACCGTATTTCAGGCGAGCGTTCTGCGTCTGCAGAATCGGTGGGAACGGGCCGAAGGTCCTGATGGGCATCGCTCGACGCCCTCACGTAGCGTTGGTGCCGTGAAGGCTCTGGTGTTCTGCGACGTGACGGACCCGTGGTCGTACGTCGGGGTGACGCGCTTCGAGCGCGCGGCCGGGATGTTCACGATCCTCACGGGGGAGCCGCTCGAGGTCTCCTTCCGGGCCCGGCTCCTGGAGCCCGACGCCTCCAGCTCGGGCAGGCCGCTGCGCGAGGTCCTGGCCGAGCGCCTCGGGGGCGAGGACAAGGTCGACCTCGTCGACGCCCAGGTCACCGCGGCGGCCCGCATCAGCGGCATCGAGCTCAACCTCGCCGAGGCGGTCGAGGCCAACAGCCTCGACGCATGGCGGCTCCTCACGTGGGCCGACGAGGCCGGTCCGGGGCTGCAGCGCGAGCTCGTCCACCAGCTCTGGCGGGCCCACCTGCTCGAGGGCGCCGACCTCGCGGACCCTCTCGTGCTGTCCAGCCGGGCGGCCCTCGTCGGGCTCGACCTCGAGACGGCCGACGCCCTCCTGGCGAGCGACGAGTACGCCGATGCGGTCCGCACCCAGGACGAGACGGCACGGTCCCTCGGCGTGACGCAGCTCCCCTACGTCGTCGTCGAGAACCGGTGGACCCTCGCCGGCACCCAGTCGCAGGACGACTACGTGCAGGCGCTCCACCAGATCCACCGCGAGTGGCGCGACGCGTAGCCCCGTCTCGGACACCTTCGGGGCACTCGGGCGGGTCCGGATGCCCCGGAACTGTCCGAAACGCAGGGACGGGCTGGCGGTAGGGTCGTCGACATGACCTACACGCTCGTCCTCCTGCGCCACGGGCACAGCGAGTGGAACGCGAAGAACCTGTTCACCGGCTGGGTCGACGTCGACCTCAACGAGCAGGGCGTGGAGGAGGCCCACCGCGGGGCCACGCTGCTGGCCGACGCCGGCATCGCCCCCGACGTGTCGCACACGTCGCTGCTGCGTCGGGCCATCCGCACGTCGCAGATCGTGCTCGACGGCATCGACCGGCACTGGATCCCGGTCAAGCGCTCGTGGCGGCTCAACGAGCGTCACTACGGCGCACTGCAGGGCAAGGACAAGAAGGCCACGCTTGAGGAGTACGGCGAGGAGCAGTTCATGACCTGGCGCCGTTCCTACAGCACCCCGCCGCCGGTGCTGGACGACGACAGCGAGTTCTCGCAGGCCAAGGACGCCCGCTACGCGGCGCTGCCCGACGAGCTCCTGCCGCGCACCGAGTGCCTGGCCGACGTTCTCGACCGGATGCTCCCGTACTGGTACGACAGCGTCGTCCCCGACCTGCTCGACGGCCGGACCGTGCTCGTGACGGCGCACGGCAACTCGCTGCGCGCCCTGGTCAAGCACCTCGACGGCCTGGGCGAGGACGAGGTCGTCGGCCTCAACATCCCCACCGGCATCCCGCTCGTCTACGAGCTCGACGACGACCTCAAGCCCGTCACGAAGGGCGGCCGCTACCTCGATCCCGACGCCGCCGCCGACGCCATCGCGGCGGTGGCGAACCAGGGTCGCTAGGCAGGCGCCACCTAGGAGGTGGGCGGTCGGTGCTGCAGCACCGACCGCAGCCGCTGCGTGCGCCGTTCGATGTGCGGGGTCGGGTCGGGCAGGAAGCGCAGCATCGCGGCGAACAGCGCGACCAGCACGACGACCGGGAGAACGGTGGCGACCACCGTCCGCGGGTCTCCATCGCCTGCGGCGACGCCGATCGCCAGCAGCGTCGCGATGATGACGCCGGCGCAGAGGGCCAGGCGTCGCAAGGCCCGAGCCCGCTGGTCCACAGCCGGCCAGTGGTCCAGCTCTGCGGTCCAGAGCCAGCGGTCGGCGTCGGCGGGCACGGTGCCCGACCCCCAGGCGCGTCGGAACCTCCTGACCTCGCGCGCGCTGCCGAGGCGCCGCTTCTGGCCCCGGTACGTGCTCGAGAGTGGTCGGAGGAGCAGCGCCAGGACGAAGACGAGCGCTGTTCCGGCCAGTGCCGACACGACCGCGGCGACGAGCGGGCTCACGTCCACCTCGTGGCTTCGTCCACGTCGCACCTCGTCGTCGTCGGTGAAGGCACCGTACCGACGGACGCGATGCCTGTCACGGCGTTCTGACGCCTTCCGGTCGGTCTGCGGACGCAGGATCGACGCGAACGCGTCAGAACGAGGGGAGGGGCGGTCAGGCGTCGAGCTTGTAGCCCAGACCGCGGACGGTGGTGAGGGTGGCCGGGTTGGCGGGGTCGGGCTCGATCTTGGCCCGCAGGCGCTTGACGTGGACGTCGAGCGTCTTGGTGTCGCCCACGTAGTCGGCGCCCCACACGCGGTCGATGAGCTGGCCTCGGGTGAGGACCCGGCCGGGGTTGCGCAGGAAGAACTCGAGCAGCTCGAACTCCTTGAGCGGCAGTCGCACGGTCTCGCCGTCGACCGACACCAGGTGGCGCTCGACGTCCATGCGCACGCGGCCCGCCTCGAGCACGGCGTCGTCGTCGATCTCGTCGGTCGCGCCGCGGCGCAGGACCGCGCGGATGCGGGCGACGAGCTCGCGCGGCGAGTACGGCTTGGTCACGTAGTCGTCGGCACCGAGCTCGAGGCCCACCACCTTGTCGACCTCGGTGTCCTTGGCGCTCACCATGATGATCGGCACGCTCGACGTCTGCCGCAGCTGACGGCAGACCTCGGTGCCGGGCAGCCCGGGCAGCATCAGGTCGAGCAGCACGATGTCGGCGCCGTTGCGCTCGAACTCGGTCAGGGCGTCGGGTCCCGTCTCGGCGATCGCGACGTCGAACCCCTCCTTGCGCAGGACGTACGACAGCGCTTCGCTGTAGCTGGTCTCGTCCTCGACGACCAACACTCGTGTCACGGGATCTCCTCATCGAGGTCGTGCTGGAAGCGGGGGAGCACCAGCGTGAAGGTGGAGCCAGCGCCGGGCTCGCTCCAGACGTCCACGGAGCCGCCGTTGCTGGCGGCCACGTGCTTGACGATGGACAGGCCGAGCCCCGTGCCGCCCGTGGCGCGGGCGCGGGCGGGGTCGACCCGGTAGAAGCGCTCGAAGATGCGCTCGAGCTCGGGCCCGGCGATGCCGATGCCGTTGTCGGCCACGCTGATGCGCACGTCGTCACCGTCGAGCGCGGCGGTCACCGCCACCTTGGAGCCCTCGGGGCTGTAGGTCACGGCGTTCTCGACCAGGTTGCTGACGGCGGCGTGCAGCTGGGCGCGGTCGCCGTGGACCATCAGGTCAGGCTCGACCGACCGTGCGATCTCGATCTGCTTGCGCTCGGACTCCGTGGCCGAGTGCTCGCAGGCCTCGGCGACGAGCTCGTCGACCTTCACGGTGGCAGCGTCCTCGCTGGCGACGTCGTTCTGCAGGCGCGACAGGTCGATGATCTGCTGCACCAGCCGGGTGAGACGTTCGCTCTCCGTCTGCATGCGCGAGGCGAACCGCACGACCGACTCCGGGTCGTCCTTGGCCTCGGAGACGGCCTCGGCCAGCAGGTTGAGCGCACCCACCGGCGTCTTCAGCTCGTGGCTGACGTTGGCGACGAAGTCGCGGCGGATGTTCTCGACCCGCTGCTGGTCGGTGCGGTCCAGCGCGAGCACGATGATCAGCCGGGACGTGAGAGGGGCGACGCGGACCTGCACGTGGGCCGGCGTGCCGCGTCGGCGCTGCAGGGTCAGGTTGGACTCACGCACCTGACCGTCGCGACGTACCTGCTGGACGAGGCCGCGGATGTCCTCGGACTCGATGCGGTTGTCGCGCACGATGCCGAGGGCCACGGCCGGGGCCGACGCCTGCAGCACCTCGTCGGACGGGCCCAGCAGGACGGTGGTCGACGACAGGACCGACAGCACGGCCTCCGCGCCCGGGGGCACGAGGGGAGTCGGCTCGTCGGGAACGGCGTTCTGGCGGCGTTCGCTGAACAGCCACAGGAAGGTCACCGCGGCACCGAGGGCGGTACCCACGGCACCGGCGACGACGAGACCCGCACTGATGTCCACGCCCCGATGCTAGGCCCATCGTGAGCAGGCGCCCGTGCCCGAACCCCCTCTGACGTGCGCCTTTCTGCGGCTGTTCACACCTCGTTCACCAGGCGTCGCCATCCGTTCACCGGCTTCTCCTAGGGTCCCTCTCATGCGTGATGCGTATTACGAGCAGCTCGACACGATCGTCGACGACCTGGTCCAGCTGACCGGGACCGTCCGCAAGGCTGTCGCTGCCTCCACTGCCGCCCTGCTCAACGCCGACGGCCCGCTCGCCGAGCAGGTGATCGCCGGCGACAAGCAGATCGATGAGTCCACCGAGGAGATCGAGGAGCGTGCTCTGCTCCTCCTCGCCACCCAGCAGCCGGTCGCGACCGACCTGCGGCAGCTGGTCGCCACCCTGCGGATGCTGACCGACCTGCAGCGGATGGGCGACCTCTCGGTCCACGTGGCGAAGGTGGCGCGCATGCGCATGCCCGACGTCGCCGTGCCCACCACCCTGCAGCCCACGATCATGGCGATGGCCTCGGTGGCCGACCAGATGATCCACGCGGCGTCGCGCATCGTCGCCAACCGCGACATCGACGCCGCCACCAAGCTCGAGGACACCGACGACGAGATGGACCGTCTCCGCAAGGACCTGTTCCGGGCGCTGCTCGGCGGGACCTGGGAGCACGGCATCGAGCCGGCGATCGACCTCGCGCTCCTCGGCCGCTACTACGAGCGCATCGGCGACCACGCCGTCTCCATGGCGCGCCGTGTGGTCTACCTCGTCACCGGCGAGCTGGCACCGGGCGTCTGACGCCTGCGAGGCCCCTACGACGAAGGGCCGTCCGCGATCCTCGGGGGGATCGTGGGCGGCCCTTGTCGTCGTGGCGGGGCGGCGGACGGCACGGAGGCGTCGACGCCTCCGGTCGCCGTCGGGCCCCGGGAGGCCCGCGGGGTCAGCCGGCCGGGGTCTCCTCGGCCTCGGCGGCCTCCTCGGTGGCCTGCTGCTCGGCGGTGTCGCTCGTCGGGGTCTCGGCGACGTCGGCGTAGCTGGCGTTGCGTGCGACGACGGGGACGGAGATCTCGACCTCGCCCGCGTCGGAGAAGGTCAGGGTGACGTCGGCGTACCGGCCGACCGGGAGGGTCGCGCCGTCGATGCCGGCGAGCTCGCCGGCACGGCCGATGGTGAAGAGCTGGCGGGGCGCGAGCTCGACGTCGGTGGCCGGGTCGGCCGTGACGGAGCCGGAGCCGCCGAGCGGCGTGATGGTGACCGACTCGAGCGTCTGCGGGGAGTCGGTCGTGTTGAGCACGCCGGCGGAGAAGGCGAGCGTGTCGTCGCTGCCGGCCACGAGGAGCGCGTTGTAGAGCTGGACGTCACCGGTGCGCAGGTTGGCGCCGATGCCGGGCTGGTACTGCTGGTTGGTGGCGGCGCCACCCCCGGTGCCGCAGGCCGAGAGGCCGAGCGAGGCGGCGAGGATCATGCTGGCGGCCGTGAGACGGCGCGTGCGAACGGTGGGCACCGGGCACCTGCTTCTGCGTCGGGGAGGGTCGTCGTGCGGATCATATCGGAGCGCGGCGACGTGCCGGGGTCCGACCCCGCGGCGATCGGAGTGGGCGGAACCTACCGCTCGGGAGCCTGGAACGCCCGGAATAGTCGTCCGTGGCGCGTGTTAAACTGATCACCTACGAAAGGTGCCGCGTTTATGACTTTCACTGTCGGCGAGACGGTTGTGTACCCCAATCACGGGGCCGCAGTCATCGAAGACATCGAGAAGCGGACGATCAAGGGGGAAGAGCGGGACTACCTGGTCCTGCGCATCGTTGCCCAGAACGACTTGGTGGTTCGTGTTCCTGCCTGCAACCTCGACCTCGTGGGCGTCCGCGACGTCGTCGACGCCGACGGCCTCGAGCGCGTGTTCGGCGTCCTGCGGGCCGAGCACGTCGAGGAGCCGACCAACTGGTCGCGTCGCTACAAGGCGAACCTGGAGAAGCTGCACAGCGGCGACGTGCTCAAGGTGGCCGAGGTCGTGCGCGACCTGTGGCGCCGTGACCACGAGCGGGGCCTGTCGGCCGGCGAGAAGCGCATGCTCGCCAAGGCTCGCCAGATCTTGGTCTCCGAGCTGGCTCTCGCGGAGAAGACCAACGAGGACAAGGCCGAGCTGCGGCTCGACGAGGTCCTCGCCTCCTGAGCCGATCGATCCTCGACGGCCCTCGCCCCTTCGGGCGGGGGCCGTCGTCGTTCTCGGGGGCGGGCTCAGGCCCGGGCGACCAGTGCGGTGGCGATCGCGGCCACGCCCTCGCCCCGCCCGGTGAGTCCGAGGCCGTCGGTCGTCGTGGCGGAGATGCTCACCGGTGCGCCCACGACGGCAGAGAGGTGCGCCTGGGCCTCGTCGCGTCGCGGCCCGAGTCGGGGCGTGTTGCCGACGACCTGCACGGCGACGTTGAGCACGGCGAACCCGGCGTCGGCGAGCAGTCGGACGGTCTCGGTGAGGAAGGTCGTGCCCGACGCCCCAGCGAACCGAGGATCGGCCGTGCCGAAGCGCGACCCGATGTCGCCGAGGCCGGCGGCCGAGAGCAGGGCGTCGACCATCGCGTGGCACGCCGCGTCGCCGTCGGAGTGACCCTCGAGCCCGGCGTCCTCGCCCGGCCACTCGAGTCCGGCCAGCCACATCGCGCGGCCGGGCACGAGTCGGTGGACGTCGGTGCCGATGCCGGTGCGCACGTCGGGCAGGGTCATGGCTGCATCCTGCCAGGCACCGGAGCAGGTGACGTGGCTACCAGCGCGAGGTGTCCGCCGGCAGCTTCTTCGAGCCCGGACGCATGACGTACACGACGCCGCCGCTGCCGCCGAGCCAGGCACGCTCGAACTGAGCGCGGGAGTAGGTCCGACGCACCGACCCGTTCGAGGGGGCCGCCGGGTCGTTCACGACGACCCGACCGTCCGCCGTGAAGCCGCTGATGATGAGCAGGTGGCCCGGTGTCGACGAGATCGGCGCTCCGGTCAGCTCGCCGCGCTTGAACGCCACGGAGGCCACCAGCGGGATGCCGGCCTTGATGAACGCCTCGGCGTCGCGGAGGTCGACCATGCGGGTGACGAAGGAGTCCAGTCCGTAGCGCCCCGCGTAGGCGGTGCTGAACGGCCAGTTCCCCGTGCCCCGGTAGCGGTAGTCGTAGGAGTACCGGGCAGCGTGGTCCACCTGCCCGTCGGCACCCTTCGTCCAGCTGTAGTCGCCCTTCTTGGGTCCGGAGCCGAAGTACCGGAGCACCATGGCGACCGACGTCGGCGAGCACCAGGCCTCGCCTCCGCCGCCCCACTCGGGATGGTGGCCGCGATGGGTCATCTGCGAGAAGCCGGGGACGGCGAGCGTCTGGGTCTTCGTCATGGTCGTGCGGCTCGTGGCCGCGCGGCGGGTGGAGTACGAGGCGGCGACGGCGCTGACCGACTCGACCTTCGGCGTAGCGGTGGACTTCGGGGCCCGCACGAGGTCGAAGCGCAGCTGCCAGTGCGAGAAGGTGCGCGAGCCGTTGGCCTTCAGGGTGTCGGTGGCCAACGACGTGAGGTCGTCGGGCTGCGCGGTCCCCGAGGCGCGTCGCACGCCCGCGGTGCCGTAGGCCCACGTCGCGACGGTGTCCCAGCTGCCGGTCGTGGAGCCGCTGCGCCCGCGGGCCAGCACGCGGATCCAGGTCCCGTTCGGCATCGAGGCGCTCCAGGAAGGGACGAGAGTCCGGGCGCCGAAGCCGGTGCCGGTCCAGGGCGAGGTCCAGCTGCCGTAGGACCAGGTCGTCTTCTTCTTCGTGCCGAAGGGGTCGGTGTAGGTCAAGGTGCGACGCGGCGAGGCGAGGACGAGCGCGGAGCCCGAGATCCTCACGCCGTCAAGCGTGCCCTTCTTGAGGTCGCTGGCGGTGACCCACCGATCGGTCCTCACGCGGTCGCCGGCGGCCTGGGCCGGAGCGGCGGGCAGGAGCATCAGGGCGGCTGAGACGGCGGTGAGCACGGCGGTGCCGAGCGTGGCGGGTCGGCGAACGGGATGCCGAAGGGGAAGAGGCATCCTCCGAGGGTAGGTGACGCCTGGGGTGCGTGGGGCGGTTGTGGCGAATCCAGGTGGCAGGAACGGTGCCGCCGGGCCGATAGGCTTCGGGGGTGAGCCTGCGCCTGTACGACACCGCCACCCGGCAGCAGCGCGACCTCGACCCGGTCGTGCCCGGCAAGGTCGGCATCTACCACTGCGGCCTCACGGTGCAGGGACCGCCGCACATCGGGCACATCCGCAAGGAGGTCGTGTTCGACGTCCTGCGCCGGTGGCTCGAGCGCGCCGGCTACGACGTCACGATCGTCGCGAACGTGACCGACATCGACGACAAGATCCTGGCCAAGGGCGAGGAGCAGGGCCGACCCTGGTTCGCGGTGGCCTACGAGAACGAGCGGGCGCTGCACGCCGCCTACGAGGTGCTGGGCTGCCGGCCGCCCACCTACGAGCCCCGCGCCACGGGCGTGGTGCCCGAGATGATCGAGCTGATGGAGACGCTCATCGAGCGCGGCCACGCCTACCCCGCCGCGGACGGGTCGGGTGACGTCTACTTCGACGTCCGCTCCTGGGCCGACTACGGCGAGCTGAGCAACCAGAGCGTCGACGACATGCAGGCCGCCCCCGACGCCCCGGCCGACGGGAAGCGCGACCCGCGCGACTTCGCGCTCTGGAAGGGTCACAAGCCCGGCGACCCGGAGTCGGCGTCGTGGCCCACGCCGTGGGGCCGTGGGCGCCCGGGATGGCACCTCGAGTGCTCCGCGATGGCCGCCAAGTACCTCGGCACCGAGTTCGACATCCACGGCGGCGGGCTCGACCTGCGCTTCCCGCACCACGAGAACGAGATCGCCCAGTCGCGCGCCGCCGGACAGCCGTTCGCGCGCCTGTGGATGCACAACGCGATGCTCAACCTCAGCGGCGCGAAGATGTCCAAGAGCGTCGGCAACACGCTCATGGTGAGCGAGGTCGTCAAGCGGGTGCCGGCCATCGCGCTGCGGTACTACCTCGTGGCGGCGCACTACCGCTCGATCATCGAGTTCACCGAGGAGTCGCTCGCCGAGGCAGCCGTGGCGTTCGAGCGCATCGAGGGCTTCGTGCGGCGGGCCGACGAGGCCGTGCGCGCGGCGGGCGGCGACGTCGAGCCGGGTGAGGTCGGCGACGCCTTCGCCGCCGCCATGGACGACGACCTGGGTGTGCCGGCGGCGCTCGCGGTGCTGCAGTCGGGCGTCACGCAGGGCAACACCCTGCTCGCGTCGGCGGCCGACAGCCCCGAGCTGCGCACCGTGCTGGCCACGGTCCGCGCGCAGCTCGACGTGCTCGGGCTCGACCCGCTCGGCGAGCACTGGACGTCGGCCCAGGGTGCGGGGTCGGGCGCGGCCGAGGGTGCCCTGGCGCCGCTCGTCGACGCCCTGCTCGAGCAGCGCCAGGAGGCGCGGGCGGCGAAGGACTTCGCCACCGCCGACCGAGTACGTGACCAGCTGGCTGCGGCCGGCATCGAGATCGAGGACACAGCGCAAGGCCCCCGGTGGTCCGTGCAGAGCTGGTCCGTGAAGGGACGATGATGGCCGGCAACAGCCAGCGCCGAGGCGCGATCAAGAAGACCGGCAAGGGCAACCCCACCGCCGGGTCCGGCGGCCGACGCCGCAAGGGCCTCGAGGGCAAGGGCCCCACGCCGCGTGCCGAGGAGCGCCCCAACCACAAGGCGTACAAGATGGCGCGCGCCACCGACAAGCGCGAGGCCGCGCGCCCCAAGCGCAAGAACAGCGACGGCGGCCCGGAGTGGGTGGCCGGACGCAACAGCGTCGTCGAGCTGCTCCGTGCCAAGGTCCCGGTGGCCGGGCTCTACATCGCCGAGGGCGCCGAGCGCGACGAGCGGATCCGCGAGATCTTCAAGCTGGCCGCCGACCAGCACGTGTCGCTGCTGGAGATCGGCCGCATCGAGATGGACAAGCTCACCGGTGGTGCCGTGCACCAGGGCGTGGCCGCCAAGCTCAACGCCTACGACTACGCGCACCCCGACGACCTGCTCGCGCGTGCTGCCGAGCAGGGCGTCCCACCGCTCATCGTCATGCTCGACGGTGTCACCGACCCCCGGAACCTCGGAGCCGTGGTGCGGTCGGCGTCGGGCTTCGGAGCCCACGGCGTCGTCATCCCCGAGCGTCGGGCCGCGCAGATGACGGCCGCGGCCTGGAAGACGTCGGCCGGGGCGGCGGCGCGGGTTCCCGTGGCGCGTGCCACCAACCTGACCCGTCAGCTCAAGGCCTACCAGGAGGCCGGGCTCATGGTCGTCGGCCTCGCTGCCGACGGCGACGTGGCCCTGCCCGACCTCGACCTCGCCGACGGTCCGCTCGTCGTCGTGATCGGCAGCGAGGGCAAGGGCATCTCCCGCCTCGTCGGCGAGACGTGCGACCAGATGGTCTCGATCCCCATGGCCTCGAGCCTGGAGAGCCTCAACGCCGGTGTGGCCGCGGGCATCGCGATGTACGCGATCGCGCAGCGGCGGGTCTGAGGGCCCTGCGGCTGCGCTGCGGCGGGTCGGTGAGGTCCTGCGGCTGCGCCCCGTCGGGTCGTTCTCGGCCTGCGGCTGCGCTCCGTCGGGTCTGAGGTCCTGCGGCTGCGCTGCTGCAGCTCGTCGTGGGGGCGGTCTCCGAAAGGGCCTCGACGGAACGGGGGCGCCGGGCTCGATCGGGCTTCCCGGCCGCGGGTCCACGCGATCTGACGACTTCGTGTCGATTCCGCGCCGAGAAATCGACACGAACTCGTCAAAACGCGTGTTCTGGACAGTTCCGGGGCATCTGGACCCCGATCCGTGCCCCGGACGTGTCCGAAACGGGGTGACGGCCCGGGGGCTCGGTCGGGGCGCTAGGTCCGCTCCGTCGAGGCCCTTTCGGAGGCCGCCCAGGGCGCCGGCCGAAGCAGCGCAGCCCCGACCCCGCGTCTCGGACAGGTGCGGGGCACGTGGACCCCAGTTCTTGCCCCGGAAGTGTCCGAAACGGAGTGACTTGGTCAGGCGTCGTAGCCCTGGGGGTTCTGCGACTGCCAGGTCCAGGTGTCGCGGCACATGTCGTCGACGGTACGCGAGGTCGTCCAGCCCAGCTCCTGCTCGGCCTTGCTCGGGTCGGCCCAGAAGGCGGGCAGGTCGCCGGGACGGCGTTCGACGACGTCGTAGGGGATCTCGCGTCCGCTGGCGCGTTCGAAGGCGTGGATCATCTCCAGCACCGACGTGCCCTGACCGCTGCCGAGGTTCCAGGCGTGCACGCCCGGCTCGTCGGCGAGGATCGCGTCGAGGGCGACCACGTGGCCCTCGGCGACGTCCTGCACGTGGATGTAGTCGCGCTCGCACGTGCCGTCCGCCGTGGGGTAGTCGCCGCCGAAGACCGACAGCCGCTCACGTCGGCCCACCGCCACCTGGGCGATGAACGGCACCAGGTTGTTGGGGGTGCCCTGCGGGTCCTCGCCGATGCGGCCGGAGGGATGGGCGCCCACCGGGTTGAAGTAGCGCAGGAGCGCCACCCGCCAGGCGGGGTCGGCCGCGGCGACGTCGGTGAGGATGCGCTCGGTCATCACCTTCGTCTGGCCGTAGGTGCTCGAGGAGTCCAGGGGCTCGAAGTCCTCGACGTAGGGGACCGGTGCCTTCTCGCCGTACACGGTTGCCGAGGACGAGAACACGAGCGTGCGCACGTCGTGGGAGCGCATGGCCTCGAGGAGGGTGAACGTGGATCCCATGTTGTTGGCGTAGTACTCGAGCGGCTTCTGGGTGCTCTCGCCGACCGCCTTGAGCGCGGCGAAGTGGATGACGGCGTCGAACCCGCGTGCCAGCACCGCATGCGTCGCCGTGCGGTCGGTCAGGTCGACCTCGTGCAGAGCGACGTCGCGACCGGCGAGCTCGCCCACGCGACGCACCGCCTCGGCCTTGCCGTTGACGAGATTGTCGACCACCTCGACGTCGTGACCCTGCTCGAGGAGGGTGAGGACGGTGTGGGAACCGATGTAGCCGGCACCGCCGGTGACGAGGACACGCATGCCGCCACGCTACCCAGACGTGTCACCGACGCGCGCGGCCACGGTTCAGCAGGCAGGATCGACCCATGACCTGGTTCTCGGCGAAGCGCACGTCGTCCGCGGTCGTGACCGCCGACCGGGAGCGGGTGTGGGCGGTCTTGAGCGATCCCGACGCCGTGGCCGCGATGACGCCGCTGGTGCGGCGCATCGAGGTGGACGGTGACCACTGGAGATGGTCGATGGACGAGGTCCCGGGTGTCGGGGTCAGCCTCGCGCCGGCGTTCACCGTGCGCATGGAGGCGGACGAGCCGACGCGGATCGCCTTCACCCACGACCCACCCGCCGGCTCGCGGGAGCGCGCCGGGGTCGACGGCACCTACGTGCTGACCGAGCACGCCGAGGGGACGCTGCTCGACATCGAGCTCGAGGTCCGCGTGGATCTCCCCCTCTCCAAGCTGGCGAAGCCCGCGGTGAAGGCAGCGATGGACGGCGTGCTCGCGAGCATGGGACGCGGCTTCGGCCGTGCCCTGCTGGCCCGGCTCGACGCCCGCGAGGTCCCCCAGGGCTGACGCGCGACCCTCTCCCGGCGACGCCTCAGGCGGCCGTCGCGCGCAGGGCGGTGATCGAGTCGTCGGTGCAGGTGTCCCAGAACCCGCCGACCGCGTCCTCCACGTGGGCGAAGGAGTCCGCCGCGAAGAGCACGTCCTGGTAGTGGGTGATGTCGTAGTCGGTGGTGCCCATGGCCACGACGTCGAGCGGCTTGATCGTCATGCCGCGGAACTCCTCGATCTCGCCGGGGCTCGACAGGATGCCCGCGCCGAAGGCCTTCAGGCCGTCGGGCTCGTGCACCACGCCGAACTCGAGGGTGAACCAGAAGACCCGGCTGACGAACTCGAGCGCCTCGGCCGTCTCGACGCGACGGGCGGCCTGGCCGGCGGCCTCGTACAGGCGGGTGAACCGGGGGTCGGCGAGCGTGTTGCCGTGCCCGACGACCTCGTGCAGCACGTCGGGCTCGGGCGTGTAGAGCGGGACGGAGTGGTGGCGCACGTACTGGGTGGCCCAGAAGGCGTGGTCGGCGAGAGCGCCGTAGAAGTCGCGCAGCGGCACGAGCCCGGCGGCGGGGCGGTACCGGAAGCCGGTGATCGGCTCCAGCCGGTCGGACAGCTCCTCGAGCTGCGGCACGCGGTCGAGCGGGAGGTCGAGGGCGGCCTTGCCGTCGAGGAACTCGCGGCAGGCGTAGGTCTCGTGCTTGGCGAGGAGGTCCTCGCTCACGACGCGCCACACCTCGTGCTCGGCGTCGGTGTAGGGCGCCTCGGGGGCGGGCTCGCCGGGCTGCCACCGGTGGGCGAGCGTGGCCAGCAGGTCACGGCGCTCGCGGTACTCCGGGTCGTGCAGCCCGGGGTGGTCGGCGCCCAGCTCGACGGTCATGCGGCCGTCGTCGGTCTGCTTCACGGGGGCGAAGTACTGGCCTTCCTCGAACACGGGTCCTCCTGTCCGCGGTCCGTGGGTGCGGACCGCTGCGGGTGGGTGCGACGGCCGGGGTGGGGCCGTCGCGCACGCGGAGCAGGTGTGCGCCACGTCACAGCCCATCCAACCACGCGTCGCCGGGGCAGGGACTGCCGAGCGAGGTGGCGGTGAGCGAGTGAGCCCGGGAGGGCCTTGCCCGGGGCGGTACTCACTGTTACGTTGTACCGGTAGTCAGTGTCACTGAGTAGTGGGAGCGACGAATGGGCAAGCAGGAGACGGAGATGCTCAAGGGCATCCTCGAGGGCGTGGTCCTCGCGGTCCTGGCCGGGCGCCCGGCCCACGGGTACGACATCCGGGCCGACCTGCGGGACCGCGGCTTCAGCGACGTCGCCGAGGGCACCATCTACGCCCTGCTGCTGCGTATCGAGCAGCGCGGTCTCGTCGACGTGGAGAAGGTGCCGTCGGAGAAGGGCCCCCCGCGCAAGGTGTACGCGCTCAACCCCGAGGGCCGGTCGGCGCTCGAGGACTTCTGGCGGACGTGGACCGACCTCGCCGCCCGGCTGGACCGACTTCGTGAGGAAGGTGCATGACCGTGTGGATCGAGAGGATCGTCGGCGACCTCGCCGGCAAGAAGCAGTACCTGCAGTACAAGGCGCGGATCAAGGCCCTGCCTCCGGCCTACCGGACGGCTGCCAAGGGGCTGGAGCGCTACCTGCTCCACCTCGGCCCGTCCGACGACGGCGCGAGCCTCGTCGCGATGCTCGCCGATCTCGCCGACCTGCTCGAGCAGGCCTCGGCCGCTGGCACGCCGGTGCGCGACGTGGTGGGGGAGGACCCGGTGGAGTTCGCCGAGACCTTCATGCAGAACTACGGCGGTGGCAGCTGGATCCGCAAGGAGCGGGACCGGCTGGGCCACACCATCGACGAGGCGGTCGAGGAGGAGTCCCGATGACCTCCGTGGCCACGGAGGTCGCGATCCGTGTGCGTGGGATCAAGAAGTCGTTCGGCGAGGTGGTCGTGCTGCGCGGCGTCGACCTCGACGTCGCGCCCGGGTCGGTCACCGCTCTCCTCGGCTCCAACGGTGCGGGCAAGACCACGCTCGTGCGCATCCTCGCGACGCTGCTGCGTGCCGACGCCGGTCGAGCCGAGGTGGCCGGGCACGACGTCGCCTCGGACCCGGCCAGGGTGCGCGGGGCGATCAGCCTCACCGGCCAGTTCGCGGCCGTCGACGAGGTCCTGACCGGACGTGAGAACCTCGTGCTCGTCGCTCGGCTGCGACACCTGCCCGACCCCGGGCGCGTGGCCGACGAGCTGCTCGCGCGGTTCTCCTTGACCGAGGCCGCCGGGCGACGTGCCGCGACCTACTCCGGCGGCATGCGGCGCCGGCTCGACATCGCGATGAGCCTCGTGGGTGACCCGACGGTCGTCTTCCTCGACGAGCCGACGACGGGCCTCGACCCGCAGGCGCGTCGCGACGTGTGGGGTGTCGTCCGCGACCTCGTGGCCGGCGGCACCACCGTCCTGCTGACCACGCAGTACCTCGAGGAGGCCGAGCAGCTGGCCGACCGCGTCGCCGTGCTGCACGGCGGGCGGGTCGTCGCCGACGGCACCCTCGCGCAGATCAAGGCGCTCGTGCCGGCGGCCACCGTCGAGCACGTCGAGAAGCAGCCGACCCTGGAGGACGTGTTCCTCGCGCTCGTCGGCGACCACCCCGGAGGAGCCCGACCATGACCACCGACGCCGCCGTGCCCGTGCCGCCGGGCACCCTCGTCCGGCACGCCCTCC
Organism: Aeromicrobium sp. WCS2018Hpa-31; assembly: GCF_031843905.1. Lineage (NCBI taxonomy): Bacteria > Bacillati > Actinomycetota > Actinomycetes > Propionibacteriales > Nocardioidaceae > Aeromicrobium > Aeromicrobium sp. WCS2018Hpa-31. The sequence continues at coordinate 118,060 of NZ_JAVTJF010000002.1, forward strand.
AGGACGTGACCACCCTGCTCGGTCGCTCGCTGCGGCACGTGGCCCGCAGCCCCGACACCATCGTCACGACGGCCGTGATGCCGGTGATGTTCCTGCTGCTCTTCGTCTACGTGCTCGGCGGGGCGATCGAGACAGGGACCGGGCCCTACGTCGACTACCTGCTGCCCGGCATCTTCGTGGTGACGATCGCCTCGGGGGTGGCGTACACGTCGTACCGGCTGTTCCTCGACGTGCAGTCGGGCATGGTGGAGCGGCTGCGCTCGATGCCCACGGCACGATCGGCCGTCCTGTGGTCGCACGTGCTCACGTCGGTCGTCGCGAACGGCGTCTCGCTGCTGGTCGTGCTCGGCGTGGGCCTGCTCATGGGGTTCCGCTCCTCCGCAGGCGTCGGGGCGTGGGCCCTGGCAGTCGGCCTCCTCCTGCTGCTGACGCTCGCCCTGACGTGGCTCGCCGTCGCGGCCGGCCTGGCCGCGTCGTCGGTGGAGGGCGCCAGCGCCTTCTCCTATCCGCTGGTGTTCCTGCCCTTCCTCAGCTCCGCCTTCGTGCCGACCGACGCCATGGCCGCACCGGTGCGGTGGTTCGCGGAGAACCAGCCGGTCACCGCGATCGTCGACGCGCTGCGCGGCCTGCTGGGCGAGGGCGCGTCCGGTCGTGAGGTGCTCGTGGCGGCTGCCTGGTGTGGCGGGATCCTGGTGCTCGCGCAGGTGCTCGCACTGCGGGTCCATCGGCGACGCATCGGCCACGGCTGAAACGGTCGGGGCTCGATCGGCCGGGGCTCGATCGGCGGGAACGGGTCGTTCGGCCTACTCGCCCGTGCTGCCGTCGATCGCCTCGCGCAGGAGGTCGGCGTGGCCGTTGTGGCGGCAGTACTCCTCGATCATGTGCACGACGATCCATCGCAGGGAGAGCGGCTCTCCCGTGCCGCGCCAGGGGCGCACGGCGAGGGTGTCGAGGCCGTCGGTCGCCGCCTCGAGCGCGGCGTCGGACCTCGCGACGGACTCCGTCCAGAGCGCCAGGACGTCGGTCGGGTCGTCGTCGACGGCCGAGTGCCAGTCCCAGTCGGCGTCGGCCCGCCAGTCGGTGCTCCGCCAGGGCTCGGACGGCTCGTGTCCGAGGAACACCTCCCCGAACCAGGAGTCCTCGACGTAGGCGAGATGCTTGAGCATCCCGCCCAGCGTCATGGTCGAGGGAGGGTGCGTCGCGGCCAGCTGGTCGCGGGTCAGCCCCTCGAGCTTCCACGCGAGCGTGCGGCGGTGGAAGTCCAGGAAGCCCCGCAGCGTCGACATCTCGTCGCTTGCGAAGGGCGGGTCCAGTCGGCCGTGTTGATCGGCCGCCCGCGGCCCGGCACCTCCGCCGTTCTCTTCGATGGTCACGGCCCACCTCAGCACGAGGCCGAGGGGCACGGCAAGAGGCCGGGTCAGCGACCGAGGAGGCGGCGCAGCATCCCGCCGCCGCGAGGCTCGTCGGGATGCCCGGCGCACCACTGGTCGTCGGGGACCATGGCGCGCACCTGGGCGACGTGCTGGCCGCAGCCGGCCCAGGTGGTCTTGGAGCAGGTGGAGCAGGTCACGGGTCGGCACATGTCGGGACTCCTGGGTCAGGGGGTGGTGGGTGCGGGCTCGTCCTCGGGCGCGAACTCGCAGAACGCGTCGTAGGCGCGCGGGCCGTGGATGGTGGCGGGGCCACCGTGCATGAGGAACGTGACGCCGATGGCCTCGGCGGCCTCCTGGCGGGTGGCGCCGGCGCGGGCGGCGGCCTGGGCGTGCGACGCGATGCATCCGTCGCACCCCTCCACGACGCCGATCGCGAGTGCGATCAGCTCCTTGGTGCGGACGTCGAGTGCGCCGTCGGCGAAGGCCGCGCGGTGCAGCTCGCCGAAGCCTGCGTAGACGTCGGGGACAGCGCGCCGGAGGGCGCGGTGCAGGGGTGATAGCTCGTCGAGCACGGCCTTTCCGTGGGTCATGACGAATCTCCTCTCTATCCCCTGGGGGGGATTTCGTCAGGAGGCTACCACATATCCCCCTGGGGGGTTAGGATGTGAGCATGCACCTGGAGCCCGAGGACACCAAGGCCGTCGCCCTTCGCATGAAGCGCGCCCACGGCCACCTGGCCAGCGTCATCCGCATGCTGGAGGAGGGCGCGGAGTGCGAGGACGTCGTCACGCAGCTGGCCGCCGTGAGCAAGGCCCTCAGTCGCAGCGGCTTCGCCCTCGTGAGCACGGGGATGCAGAAGTGCGTCACCGAGGGCGAGGACGTCGACGTCGCCCGGCTGGAGAAGGTCTTCCTGTCGCTCGCGTGAGGCGCTTACCCGAGCACGCGCTCGAGGTAGGGGTTGGAGAACACGCGGTGCGGGTCGAGCTCGTCGCGGATCGCGACGAAGTCGTCGAAGCGGGCGTACCGACCGCTGAGGTAGTCGGCCCCGAGCGTGTGCATCTTGCCCCAGTGCGGTCGCCCCTCGTGCGCGGTGAACACGTCCTGTGCGGCCGCGAAGTACGTCGTCGGGTCGAGCCGGTGGTACTGGTGCACCGCCACGTAGCAGTTGTCGCGCTCGTGCCCCGTCGACATCCACACGTCGTCGGCGGCCGTGAACCGGACCTCGATCGGGAACGACACGGTCTCGTGTCCCGCGCCGAACCACCCCTGCAGCGACGCGATCACCTCGGGCAGGGCCGCCCGCGGCATGGCGAACTCCGACTCGCGGAACCGGACCCGCCGGGGGGAGACGAACACCTCGTGGGAGTGGTCCACGTACTCGCGGGCCGACAGCGCCGACCCGCTCAGGTGGTTGATGCGCGGGACGAGTGACGGCACGCGACGCCCCACCCGGTTGGCCACCTCGAACAGGCCGTTGCTCAGGAGCTCGTCGTCTACGAGGTGCCGCACCCGCCCCACGGGTGCGCGCTCGGACCCGTCCGGCACCCGGTTGTTGCGCTTGACGAGCGCCTTCTCCGTGTGCGGGAACCAGTAGAACTCGAAGTGGTCGTTCTCCTCGACGAGCTCGGGAAGCCGGTCCAGCACCTCGGGCAGAGCCATCGGCTCCTCGCGGGCGTGCAGCAGGAACGCGGGCACGCACTGGAGCGTCACCTCGGTCACGATGCCCAGCGCGCCGAGCGTGACGCGGGAGGCCCCGAACCACGGGTGCTGCTCGTCGATCTCCACCACGTCGCCGTCGGCGGTGACGAGCTGCACCCCGACCACCGCTGCGGAGATGCCGTGCAGTCGGTGGCCCGTCCCGTGGGTGCCCGTGGACACCGCGCCCGCCACCGACTGGGGGTCCACGTCGCCGAGGTTCGGCAGCGCCAGCCCCAGCGCGAGCAGGCGTGGGTTGAGCGCGTGCAGCGAGATGCCCGCCTGCACCCGCACCCGAGACGTGACGGCGTCGTGGCCGAGCACGGCGTCCATCCGGTCGAGCCGCAGCATTACGCCCTCGGTGGCCGCGATCGGCGTGAACGAGTGGCCGGCGCCGTAGGCCTTGACCGGCAGTCCCTCGGCGCGTGCCGCGCGCACCGCCTCGACCACCTCCTGCGTCGACGCCGGGTGCAGCACCCGCCGCGGGTGCGCTCGGACGCTGCGGGCCCAGTTCTGCCACAGGACGCTCATCGCGCCGCCGACCGCTCGCTCATCCGAAGTTCTTCCCTTCTCCGCGATACGTGGGCACCGTCTCGGCGCGGCCGGCGTCGTCGACCAGGGTGACCGCGTCGAAGCGCTCGCACATCTCGCCGGCCTTGGCGTGGCGGAACACCACGCGGTCGCCGATGCGCAGGCCGCGGGCCGCCTTGCCCTTCACCGGGGTCTGCACCTCACCCACGCCCTCGGTGCCGAGGAGCGTGAGCCCCTCCGGCCACACCGGGGTGGGCATGCGGTTGGCCTGCGCCGGCCCGGACGCCGTGTAGCCGCCGGCGAAGCACGTGGCCACGTCCTTGGCCGGCCGGCGGACGACGTCGAGCACGAAGTAGGCCGCCGGGTGCGCCTCGAACGCGTCGTAGCCGTCGAAGAGCGTGGGGGTGAACAGCCCCGAGCCCGCCGTGAGCTCGGTGATGGCGGGATCGGCGCCGGTGACCTCGAGGCTGCCGGTGCCGCCCGCGTTCACGATCTCGAGGTCGGCGTGCTGCGAGACGGCGCGGACGACGTCGCCTCGACGGTGCGCGAGCTCGGTGCTGGAGATCCGCTTGACCATGCGGACGGCCGGCGACGTGTCCGGCAGCCCCGCGACCTGCGCGTCGTAGAACATGACGCCGACGAGGTCGAAGCCGTCGCGGCCGCCCACCTCGCGGGCGACGACGGCCGCCTGCTTGGCCGAGTGCACCGGAGAGCGCCGCACGCCCAGGTGCAGCGGGTGGACCCCGAGGGCGCCGGGGCGCAGCGACGCGTCGACGTCGAGGCAGACCCGCAGTACCGGGTGGGAGATGCCGGCCACGGCGTCGATGACGTCGAGGGCTTGGGTCGAGTCGATCATCAGCGTGATCGCCGCCCGGCGCCGCTCGCCCTCGATGCTGAGTTCGGTCAGGGCGAGCAGGCCGGCGCGGTCGACGGTCGGGTAGGCCAGCAGCACGTCGTCGGTCACGCCCTGGTCGACGAGCCAGCAGCTCTCCGCCAGCGAGTAGGACATCACGCCGGCGAAGCCAGGACGGTCGAGCGTGCGCTCGATGACCGACCGCACCCGCACCGACTTGCTGGCCACGCGGATCGGCACGCCGGCCGCGCGCCGCACGAGGTCGTCGGCGTTGGCCCACAGTGCCGGGGCGTCGAGCGCGGCGAGGGGAGCCGAGAGGGGAGCGGTGGCCGAGAGCAGGCGTGCGAAGGGTGCGCTCACCCGCTCAGGATGGCACGACCTGGAGGGTCAGCGGGAGGGTCACGCGCAGGCTCGTGCTCAGTCGCCGAGCAGGGGGCCGAGCAGGCCGTCGAGCAGGCCGGGAGTCGCGCTGGGCTCCGGCGCGGCGCTCGACGGAGCGGGAGCGGGGCGCTGGGTGGTGGCTGCCGGTCGGGGCGCGCTGGTGCGAGGAGTCGACGTGCGCGGGGCCTTCGACGGCGCCTCCGTCGCGCGGTCCGACGGCTTCGGGTCGGCCGGCTCGTCGGTGCCGTCGGACGACTTCGTGGGTCGCGGCGTGGGTGACGGCTTCGTCGTGGGCGGCGTGAGTGACGTGGTCGGGACCCCGGCCGGCGCGTCGCTCGCGCTCGACCGGTCGCCGCCGCCCGTGGCGGACACGAGGGCGACCGTGCCCACGGTGAGCATGGCCATCACCGCGAAGGCAGTGGTCAGGCTGACGGTGCGAATGCGCATGGGGTCCTCGATGATCGGCGGCGTCGTCCACGGTAGAGGAGGACGTGCACCCCTGTCTGTGACGGCAGTCGCCCTACGATGGGTCGGTACGCCTCCGTAGCTCAGTTGGTAGAGCGCCTCACTTGTAATGAGGATGTCGCGGGTTCGACTCCTGTCGGAGGCTCCAAGGATACCAACGAAACCGACGACAGCGGCCGGTCGCCGTGTAGCCAGAGTGGTAGCCAAGTGCTCGCAGTCTCATTCGCCGCACACGCTTGCGGGCGCGCCGAACCGACGGGGAAGAACGACTCGAGGTTCTTTCCCCCTGCAATGACAGCGCGGAGGGTCAGCGCGGCCGTGTGTCGGAGTCCTCGAGCCACACGCCCCGGGCTCGGACTCGAGGGTCGTTGAGCTGCTCGACGAACACGAAGCGGCCCCACCGCCGGGTGACGACGCCAGGCAGCACTTCCTGCCCGTCGTCCTTCCAGACGATGCGTGCCTCGACGAGCGTGTGCTCGGTGTTGTCTCTGACGTCGCGGGCGTGGAAGCCGGTCTCGTCGCGCTGCGGCCAGGACTCGTTGAGGATCGACTGCCACCGACCGCCCGGCCGGGGCATCCCGGCGTTGGTGTGCGGCTGGATGGGCTCGGCCATGGCGTGAGCGTAGGTCCCGGGAACGACAGAAAGGCCCCCCGACCGGCCGAAGCCGGTCGGGGGGCAGCTCTGCAGTCGGGCGTTACTTCCGGTAGCGGTGCTCGCTCATCCGCAGCTGCTCGGCCACCTGCTCGGCGTCGACCTCGGTGTCGAGCGCGATCGACCCGTGCAGCGTCCGGTTGCTGTTGATGGCCACGCTCGAGCGCGTGTCGGCGTTGAACGCGTAGACCTGCCCGTCGCTCACGAGCACCTCGCTCTCGTTGAGCGTCTTGATCGGCGCGACCTTCTGGCGGGCATACCAGCCCGCGATGAGCGGCGCCACGAACGCGACGAAGCCGAGCACGGCGTCGACCTTCTGCGGCAGGTCGCCGACGACGAGTCCGATGCCGGACAGCATCGTGAAGAACGCCGCGACGAGCGCGGCCGTCACGGCGGGCTCGTAGCCGGTGGCCGCTCGGCCGACGAAGTCGACCACGGCGCGGATGATGCGTGCGAGACGGGACATGGGTGCCTCCTGGTTGGTGTTCACGCCCGCACCTTGCGGACGACGAGGATCGGGTTGTGGTCGGACGTGTCGGGGTCGAGCTCCTGGCTCGCGGACACGACCTTGGCGTCGTGGCGCAGCAGCACGAGGTCGAAGTGCCCGGCCTCGACCAGCTCGTCACGCCAGTTGGTGTGCGTCGCGTACTGCGCGTTCTTCGTCGACGCGGCCAGGTCGAAGCTCGAGCGCCAGTTCATGCGCTCGGCCTCGTCGAGCGCCCACTCGTAGGAGTTGCCGTCGACGCCGAGCGCCTGGTTGCTGAGGGGCACCTTGTGCGGGGCCGCGACCTTGTGGACCAGGAAGACGAGGTTCTCGCGGATCTGGCGCCGGCGGATGATGTCGGCGTCGAGGCGGGTCTTCTTGTCGATGCCGTCCTGGTTCTCGTTGTGCGCGGCCACGACGGCACGCGGCGTCCCGCCACCCTTCGGCCCGTAGACCACGCCGAGCATCGGCTTGTCGTCGCCGTTGAGCATCGTGGTGACGTTCCCGAACGACACGTCCTTGATGACGAGCGCGTCGCGGCGGACGTAGACCTCGCGGCCGGCGCCGTTCGCATCGTTCGCGTCGCGGCCGTCGCGGAGCGCACGCTGGTACTTGGGCAGGCCCTTGTCGAGCGCGGCGAGCATGGCGTGGGACGCCTCGACGAACACGAGCACGTCGGGGGCGACCTTGTTCGCGTAGGCGCAGATGGCGGGCACCCGCTTGAGCGCGGTCGCCTTCCCGCGGGCAGCGTTGTAGCCGGCGAGGTTCCAGAACAGGATCGACTCGTCGACCCACTCGATGTCCTTCGGCGGAACCGGATCGGGCTCGACGGGCTCGGGCACCGGGCACACCGGGGGGATGACCTCGGGCTCGACGATCGAGAGCTGCTGCCCGACGTGGATGACGTCCGCGTCGCTGAGGCCGTTCCAGCGGACGAGGTCGTCGACCTCGACGCCCTCGAGCCGTCCCGCGATGCTGTAGAGCGTGTCGCCCTCGAGCACGGTGTAGTGCGTCTCGACCTCCTCGACGGGGTCGGGGACCGGGGTCGGCGCGGTGACGGCAGGCCACTTCGCCGGGGAGTCGGCGAGACGCTGCAGCGTGACCGGGCCGGGGTAGCCGTCGGCGTCGTCGCCGGTCCAGCCCTGGCCCTCCTGGAACAGGCGGACGGCCTCGCGGTCGGTGTCGGACCAGCCGGGGCCGGGGCCCACGGCGTAGGGCACCTTGATGCCTGCGGCCTTGAGGTGGAGCACGAGCCGCTCGCCGAGCCACGTGATGTGCTCGCCGGCGGACGGGCCCACGGGCGGGTAGGACGCTGCGGCCATGCGGTCGGGGGGTCCGACGATGCCTCCGCCGGGCGCCTGGGCGAGCGCGCCGGACCGGTTCAGGGCCATGAGCGGCTGCCCGGGGCACGAGGTGCTGTTGCCAGGGACCTGCTGGTGGCCCTGCACGAGCGTGGCCTTGGTGAACTTCTTGCGCTTGTCGGCGCGGAGAGCGCGGAACGCCTCGATCGCGGCCTGGCTGATTGGCTCGTTGTTGCCGACGACGAACAGGACGCCGATGCCCTTGGTGTTGCCGGTGACGTTGGCGTGGGCGCCGATGTTGTCGCCGGTCAGGAACCAGATGCGGCCCTTCTGGTCGATGGCGTAGTTGTAGCCGATGTCGGCCCACCCTCGGTTGAGGTGCGCCTGCCGGTAGGCGCGGAGCTTCGCTGCGACCTGCGCCTGCGTCAGGTTCGCGTAGACGACGTTCCCGTCGGCCGGGTAGTGGTCGACCATGCGGTCGACCTTGCTGACGGACAGGGCGCGCCCGGCGCGCCCGTTGCTGGTGGGGGTCCATGCGGACCGGGGCAGGTAGGTGACCATGCTGTTCTCCTCGTGGCGTGGAAAGACCCCCGCCGGTCTCGGCGGGGGTCTCGGTGGTTGGGTGCTACTCGGTCGGTTCGGGCTCGGGCTCGGGCTCGGGCTCGGGTTCGACGGGCTCGAGCTGGCCGCACGTCACGTCCTCGCTCGACCCGTCGGAGTACGTGATGGTGAAGGTGATCGGCGTGAGCCCGCCTGTGCAGGCCACGGCCGCGATACCGCGCCCGGCAGCGCCACGGTCTCCGGTGTCGCCCTTGTCGCCCTTGGCTCCGGTGTCGCCCTTGTCGCCCTTGTCGCCTTTCGCGCCGGGTGCCCCGGCGGCGCCCGCTGCACCGGTCTCGCCGACAGGCCCTTCGCCGCCGGGCAGCCCACGCAGCCCGCGCTTCCCCGGGACGGGTACGTAGCGCAGCTGCTGCGGCACCGGAGCGTCCGGTTCGACCTCGGCAGGGGTGACCACTGGCGTCTCTCCCAGCGACTCGACCTGGCTGACGACCGCCTCAAGAGCGGCCTGCGTGCGCGCCTGGTCGTCCTCCTGCTCCTCGACGGTCTCTTGGAGCTGGCGCCGTTCCTGCAGCGACGTCGCGTCAGCGTCGTCGAAGGTGTCGAACTTCGCGTTGACAGCGACGCCAAGCCCGATGAGCGCACCGATCGTGACGAGACCGACGACCGTCCACACGATCGCGAGCGCTCGAGTCGACGGGACGGGAACACGGAACCGCTTCATGCGGGACCACCTCCCAGGAACCATCCAGCGACCGACAGCACGATCGACCCGACGAGTCCGAGCGCGGCGCCGGCAGCGACGAGCGAAGCCTGACGCCGGAACGCCTTGTCGGCAGCGTCCCTCTCCTGCGTGGCTTTCTGCAGCTGGTCCAGGTCGCGCACCACGTCGGTCACCGCAGCCTGGTCGGCAAGCCGCTCCGCCAGGTAGACGTCACGGCGCACGTACGTCGCCGATGCGTGCGCACGGTCCTCGCGCATCTCTCCGGCCAGCGACGCGATGGTCCGCACGAGCTCGTCGAGTCGACGCATCACCTCGCCGAGAGTCGGTTCGTCAGCCACGCTGACCGTCCTTCGCCATGCCCACCTGCCGCAGCGAGTGGTGGACGATCCACAGGTTGTCGATCCCGGAGTTGAAGACCGTCGAGTTGGCCGGGATGCGAGTGTGCGGAGCATATGGACCGAGCTGCTTGGACGACGATAGGGCGTATCGGGTGAGGGCCGCGCCGCCGGACGCGCCGGCGCTCACGCCCTTGACCGCGAGCGTGGCGTCCACGGCGGCGGTCGCCGACAGGCACCTCTCTCGTGCGGGATCGAAGTCGGTGTGGACCTCGAGATAGCCGTCGACGACGTTGATGCTGGTGACGCCGAGGCTGGCGTGGTTGGTGTCGGTGTGGAGCCAGAAGTCGGGGCCCACGCGCACGATGGCCGTGCGGATCACGAGCTCCCAACCTTCGGGTGCGAACCCGTCGCTTGGGAGAGCGAACTGCTGAGACATCATGCTGCTGCCTTTCGAGTGATGGCGACGCCGGATGCGTTCGCGACTTGGAGGGTGGTGCCGGAACCAGCGGTGTGCAGAGCGCCGATGGAGAGGACGTCGCCTGGCGCGCAGCGCACCGGGACTGTGAGCGACATGAAGATGCTCGACGTGTTGCCGACCGTGCCGACCAGCCCGCCGGGCACCGTGACGCCGTTGAGCTGCACGTAGAGACGACGCACCCCGTTGGCGTTGGCGCTGAGTGCCACCGATGCTGCAACCTCGTACAGGCCGCCGATTTTCACGGTGAAGTCGCCGCTCGCGTAGGCGATGTCGTCGGCGCTGGTCGGCTCGTAGTGCCGCGTCGAGGCGTCGACGAGGTCGTCCCATGAGGTGATCTTGGTGACCGTGTTGTGAGAGATGTTGGTCTGCGCCGGTGGGCTGCTCTGTCGGCGAGACGTGAACGCCGTGACGAGCCCCTCGAGACGTGCATAGCCGTTGCCTCGGATGAGACCGCCGCCGGACTGCGTGCGCACCTCCCCGGGGTTGCCTGAGGCTGTGAACTGCGAGGCCGTCGGTGGCGTTGCTCCGCTCGTGGGCAGCGCCTCCGTTCGACCCGTGGGACTCGTGGTGAGCGACCCGAACATCCGCATGGCAGAGACCGCGGGCTCGGAAGCGCCCGACCCGAGGTACACGCCGTAGTGGCTAGTCTGCGACGCCTTCTGGGGCGCGTTCCACGACAGGTAGTGCCCATCGGGCACGAGGATCGAGCCGGCCGGGGACGCGGCGGTCTGCTTCGTGGACGGCGTGGTCACGGCGTTGGTGATCCGAGCCCACCACCGACGGTTGGAACTGTTCAGCGCGCCGAGCCAACGAGAGTGCTGGCGGAGCGTTCCGTTGCCGAGCGAGGAGTAAAATCGGGTGCCGTCCCACGCCACGCCTGTGGACGTGCCGGTGTCGATGATCCGCTCAGGTGGGGCGTCGGGGGTGGTGCCCACGTACACGCGGACTTCCGTCGACGTCGCGACGACCCATCGGTTCACGCCGAAGTGGAAGGTGCCGCGACCAGCAAACCGTGTCGTGCGCGAGTCCCATCCCTGCGGATCGTCGAGGAACACGGTGCCCGTGGTGGTGGGGAACGCGCTGCTGACGTCCAGCTCCTCCAGCTGCGGCCAGGTGGTGTCGGCGACCACGACGCGGGTCGCCGAGGTTCCGGGACCAAGGCTGGGCCGCTCGCCGCTGCGCCACCCCCACCTCTTGTACTCGCTGCGGGTGAGGTGGCCACCGGAGAGGTTGTGCTCGAACAGGTACCAGTCGTAGTAGTCATCCAGCACGAGCGTGTAGTAGGACGACCCGACACGGATCGTGTTCGAGCAGTCCAGCACCGCACGGACGACACCCGGACGGGCCAGCTGCACGGACCCGGCGACGCTGCCGTCTGCAGGGTTGATCCTGCGCACGATGATCGTCTTTGTGCTCGAGCTGATGATGGTCTGCAGCCAGTGCCCGATCGTGGCGTCCCACGTGACGCCACGTTCGGTGTAGCCCGACGGTGGCGTGGCAAACGGTCGAGCGATCGTGCCCGTCGACATGGTGGGCGCGACCTGCGGGTTCGGGATGGAGTCCTCGAGCGTGAGGACCGCATTCAGCGCGACCGTGTTTGCGGCGCCCTGCAGGAGGGCGCCGTTGAGCACACTGATGTCGTCAGCGATGACCCGTCCACGGAACGTCGACGGCTGCCCGTCGAGACGCAGCTCCACAAGCGGCGTGACGCCGTCGAGACCGTAGAGCACCATGCCCACGAGCGGGTCAGCGGTGATGTGCGCGCCCAGCTCGTCGCCGATTGTGAGTGCGCCACCGACCCACGCGATGTCGGCGGTGATCTTGCCGCCGGCAATCTGGTTCGCCTCGATGGTGCCGATGTAGGCGTAGAGCGAGGAAATCATGTCGCCCGTGATTTCTTCGGCGTTGACGATTCGCGCAAGCAGCGTGTCGACCGAGGCGAGCATGGCGGTCAGATACCCGACGTCGAGTCCGGCGAGCGTTTCGACGTTGATCGGCTCATCGACCCACACGCCCGTGACGAGGCGCTGAATCTTCGTCACCTGTCCCGCCTTCTGGCCGGTGCCCACCACGTAATGGAGGTCGCCCTCGACACGACCGGTCGTCGCCGGCGACGCGACTGAGGAGCGGGTGTTCTTGTTCTTGCCGTTGGCGGTGCTCAGCGCGGTGGTCGCCTGGCTGGCGGCGGTGTCGGCGGCGGACTTCGCTGCGGCGGCTACTGCGGCGGCGTCGACCACGGCCTTCTCTGTGATCGCGACCCACCCCGTCCCGTCCCAGCGCTTCGGGACGTTGCCGGGCGCGGAAGGGTTGCCGATCGCGGTCGTGTCGATCCAGAGGTTCTGCGAGAGCTGGTCGGCGGCGTCGGGCGCGGCCGACTGGACAATGACCCTGCCCTTCGCTTCGGCGACGTTGAGCGCGGCGCTCGCGGCAGCTTCGCCAGCATCACGGGCGGCGTCGGCCTTCGTGGTGGCGTCCGACGCTGCAGCCTCGATGGCGGAATCGCGTGCGGCCTCCACGTCGGCGGGCGTTGCCTTGCTGGCCGCAGCGTTCGCAGCATCGAGGGCGGCGGCTGCAGCAGCAGCAGCTTCCTCCTGGGCAGCGACCGCCTTGTTGTCAGCCTCGGCGATGTCGTCGCGAATCTGCTGCGACACAAGCTCGAAGTCGACGAGGCGGGGCTCAGCCGATGCCCACGCCGTCCAGGGGCCGGGGCCGTCGAGGTCGACGGCGCGCACGCGCAGGTGCACGGTCTCGCCCGGCGTGAGCAGCTCGCCACCAATGGACGAGACCGGGATGCGGGTGGAGCCGGCGCGGAACGTCTCCGCAGCCTCGTCGGGCTCGGGGGCGGATGCCTGCAGGTCGTAACCAAGGATGGGGTCCGCGTTGGCCGGCGCGAGCCAGGACGCCTCGACGGCGCCGACGGAGAAGGGGCGCACGGCAAAGTTCGTGGGCGCCTCCACCGGCGGGATGCCATCGCTCAGCTCGACCTCGGGCACCATCTCGATGACGACGTCCTCGATTGGACGCCAGTCGCCGTCGGGGTTCTCACGGACCTCCACGCCGCCGCCGGTAAGACGGGTGGCTCGGCCGTCGTCCTGCTCGGTCTCGACCGATGCGGTGCCGGCGAGCCTGATCTTCCCGGAGGTGAGCACCGCGGACGAGAGGCCGAGCGACGACCGGATAGCGTCAAGCTGCGAACGCAGGTCGCGGACCTCGACCCGCAGAGCATCCACGCCGTCCTTCGGCGCCCGGTAGCCGGAACCCATCAGTAGTCTCCCATCCGTGGTGCCATCGAAACCTCGACGGGATCAGTGCCCCGTGCGCCGATGGCGACGATTCGCATTCCGTAGTCCCCGTCGGGGATGTAGATGTGGTCGCGGACCCGCACGACGCACCAGTCGCCAGCGCGGTAGCGACCGACGTGCGGTTCAGCGTCTCGGTCGACCTTGAGCGTCCAGGTCTCGATGGGCTTGGCGCGTGCCGCGAGGTCCGTGCGGGCGTGCCCGCGCAGGGTCGACTCGACCGACACCGTGTCCAGTGAGCTCACCTCGGACTCGAGCAGCGCCCACCCCTCACCGGTCACTCGTGAGAGGTCCTGCTCGTACACGATCGGACGGCCTTCGCCTTCACCCTGCCCAGGCGCCCACGAGCGGAACGACACGACGGAGCCGTCGATGTCGACGTCGATGTCGGTGATGGGGGACTTCGGGACGCTGCGGTCGAACACCCACTCGCCTGCCCCCTGGTCCAGCAGCATCCCGGAGTCGGCCGTGCCGAGCCGCATGTACCACTCCATGAAGCGCGGGTCGTCGGCTCGGCGACGAGGCTCGAACTGAAACTCGGGACCACCGATGACTTCACTGAGCTGGCGCAGGCGAGTTCCGACCCACCCGAGCTCGTAGCCGAGGTAGTTCCGTACTCGCTCGGTCCCCTCACCGCCGAGCTCCTCGTCGGTGGGGAACACGATGGGCAGGTCACCACCGACGTGTGCTCGGGAATCCTCGATCAGACGCTTTGCGATGAGTTCGAGCCGGGCCGTCTCGTAGTTGGTGTGCGCCTTCGCCGGATTGGCGCTGGCCGCGAGAACCGGCATGACCTTGCGGTGATCGAAGTAAGACGACAGGGCGGCAGCGCCGAGCGTCAGCGTCGAGGCGGCGTCGTTGAACTTCGCCGTCCAGATGGGTCCGCCGGCCTTCCAGTGTTCGGCGCCGAAACCGTCGACGTACGCCACCGCGAGGAAGCACTTGCCCGGGGCAGCATCGGCTCGCGACCAACGCCACTCGCGTGAACTCAGGTCAGCCGTTCCCCCGAGCGACCCGTCGTCCTCGATGTCCGTCGACCAGTCGCCGCTCGGCAGGTCGATCGTGCGGTTGATCTTCCCGGTGCGAAGGTCTCCAACGACCCATCGGTAGTGAGCCACGCCGTCAGTCCTGGATCGCGGTCCAGGAAAAGGAGATGGGCTGCGCGTAGGCCGACGAGCGCATGGCGTAGAGGCGCGCACCAGTGGTGGTCTCGTCCTCGACCCAATAGCTCAGGACCGACGTGGACGCCTGGGGCGTCCGCAGGGTGACGTTGACGTCGGGCACCTGCGAGAACCGTCCGGCCGGAAAGTTGATCGCGACTGAGCGGGAGGTGTTCGCGTTCGGGAGACCGCTGGAAAGCGTGACCTTGCCGCGGGCGACGCGGCCGATGGGACGCCAGAGGTTCCCGTCCCACCATGCACCGCCACCTTGGCCGTCGGGCACGATGCCGCCGTTCGCGACGGTCCAGTCGTGGTCGCGGGTGAACGCGAGTCCGCTCGTTGAAGTGACGCCAGCGGTGACGAGCGCACGCCCAAGCGGAAGGGCGCCGGCGGGCAGATTCGGAACGGCGGGTGTCGCGGACGGTGCCCCTTGCACGATGCCAATCTCGGCGTCGACGGTCGGGTCGGACCCGCCGTCACCGGAGACGAGGTGCTGGCGGACGTACAGCCGATCCCAGCGCGAGCCCGATCCCGGCGAAGGGGTGGTCGGCACTGTGACGGTGGCGTCGTTCGGGACGATGACCGGGCCGTTCGCGCCCGACGTCATGGTGACGGCGCGGAACGGTCGAACCTCGTAGGCCATCGCCCCGGTGCCGGACACGACGGGGTCCAGCGTGTCGGCGAACACGCCTCGCCGGACACCGAGGTGGGAAACGCCGTCGGGGGCAATGAGCCCTCCCGTCGCCAGGCGGGTGCTCTTGGGGTCGCTGCCGTTGCCGTTGCTGTCGCGAGCGACGGGCCAGCCAGTGCGTGCGGTCATTCTTCCTCCATCACCAGTAGGTCGCCGTGGTCTCGGCGGTGAGCGTCGCGGTCGTGAACCCGGCCAGCGACTCGAACGTGAACGTGCTCTCGGCTCCGGGCGCGAGCACCGGCCATTCGTCAACTACGACGTCGCCGCTGCGGTCAGCGACGTCGTCGAGGGTGGCGTTGCCGGTCTTTCCGTCGATCACGAGCTGCGAGCCAGCAGGGACGCCCGACAGGAATGACAGGGTCTTGCCTGTCCCGGACTCGACGATCTGGAAACCAAGCTCCGGTGTGGGCCCGTCGACGATGAACCGGACCGACGAGGGCGCCTTGCCGGCGTTGCGGATCGTCAGATCATTGGGGGTGCCGCGGGCGCCGAAGTCAGCGACGCGGTCGGGGAACGCCGGCCACACGAACCCGCCGCCCGTGACGGGCTCCGCGAACGTGGTGCTTGCGGTGCTTGTCTCTCCGTACTTGAAGGAGTCGAGCGCGAGAAGACTGATCTGGAACTCGAGCATCCGAGGGTTGTCCCAATCGGTCTCGATGGTGCCGGTGAGCTGTACCGGCACCCACCGGTCGCCGAGGTCGACGTCGTACACACGGAAGATGCCGGTCTGGCCGTCGGCGAGAAGCGACTCGAGCTCCTCGACGAGGGGAGCCAGCTCGGCTCGCCTGCCAGCGCGCCATCCGGTGACGGACAGTAGCCGCGCTCCGCGGCGACCGGGTCCGCCGGTGGCTCCGTGGCCGGTCCGGTCGGTCTGGCGGACCGTAATGGGCGCGCCGCCGTACCAGCCGGACCAGTCCTCGAAAACCCATTCGTCGGTGGACTGGTTGAACGTCATGCCGTCGAGGTCGAGGGTGACGGGCGCGATCATCGGCGGTTCCTCCATGCGAACTGATTCCCGACGTGCTGGGCGAGGGTCTGCTCGTCCATGCCCTCGGACGGGTGGACGTCGATGTAGGTGTTGCCGTCACCACCACCGGCGCCGCCGGGTCCAGGCGAGTCGAAGTCGGTGGGGTCGAAGTCGTACGGGGCGAAGTCGGGTGCCGGGACCGACGGGACGACGACCATGTTCTGGATCGCCTGGTCGAGTCGGGGCAGGCTCTTGGCGATGCCAGCGACGATGCCGAGCGGAATCCACTTGCCGACCTCGTCGCGGAAGACACGGGACGGGGAGTTGATTCCGAGCAGCGACTTCGCACCGGAGACAGCGCTTTTGGCGACACCCTTCGCTGCGTCGACCGCCGCACCGGCCATGTCCTTGATGCCGCCGATGAGGCCGCGGATCATGTCTCGCCCGGCAGAGGTGAGGAGACCGCCGAGGTCGCCGAGGCCGGACTTCACCTTCCCGGGGACACCGCGCACGAACGACAGGAGCGACTCGAGTCGGTCGGCGGCGCCGGACCGCAGCCGGCCGAAGAACCCGATGACGGTCGTGACGACCCCGGCGATCCCGGCAAACGTCGCCTTCATGGCCGCGACGCGGCTCGAGACGAACGCGGCGACGGCCGACATCGCGGCCGACACCCCGGCGCGGAGCACCTTGAAGATGGCCACGACCGATGCGACGGCGACGACGCCGAGCTTGAACGCTGCGACCACCACGCTGATGACGCCGCTGACCACGCCCATGACGGACGCCATCACGCCCTGCACGACCGCCCGGAACCACCCGAACTCGGAGTACGCGACGATGACCGCGCCGACCACGGCACCGATGGCTGCGGCGATGATCGCGGCCGTCGAGGACATGATGAGCCCGACCACGGCCATCACGCCGAGCACGACACCGGCGGCAAGAGCGAGGCCCGCGAATGCGCCGGCGAGAAGCTTCACGGTCTGCTGGTGCTCGGACATGAACGTGAACAGAGGGGTCATGGCGTTGAGGACCACGCCGAGGACTTCACCGATCGACCCGAAGGCGGCGACGACGGCCGGTGCTGCAGCGAACAGGGGCGGGAAGATGTCGCGGATGAACTTGCCGACGGTCCGCAGCGCGTGCCCGAGAATCTCCATCGACTCGGTGATGGCCGAGGACGCGTCCGCCCCCTCGAGCCAGCCAGCGAAGTTCTCGGTGACCTGCAGGATGGCCTCGGACATCATCTGCAGCGCGGGCGCGGCGGCGGTGCCGAGGCGCAGGAAAACCTCAGACAGCGGCCCGGCCAGCTGGGTGAGCGGCTGCAGTGCCGTGGTCATCGCAACGAGAAACCCGGCGGTGAGCTCCATGCCCTTGCTGCTGTTGAAGAACTCGAGGAAGTTGCGGGCGGCGGCGTTGATGAGCCCGGACACGGCCGTGAGCCCGTCGACGAGGATCGGCACGAACGACGACGCGAACTCGCTGATGAGCGGCTTGAGCCCTGCGGTGAGGACGAGCCCAATCTCCTTGCGGACGTCCGCGAACGCCTCCTTGATCGGGGCGACGACGTCCTTCACCTGCTCCCACCCGAGAGCGATCGCGCCCACGCCGAGAGCGACACCACCGACGAGCGGGATGAGCGCGGCCAGCGCCGGTGCGATGCCTGCGATGAGCGACGCCGCTGCGAAGATCAGCGGCGCCCATAGGGCGATCTGTCGCCCCACCCCCCCGGACGCCTGCCCCGTGGTCCCGAGCATCGTCTGCAGAACGGCCATGCCCGCGATGGCGCGGGTGCCGTCGACGTCCGGGCGGATCGTGGGCCGGCCGGCCCGGGCCATGACCTTGAGCTGCGCGAGCAGCTCGGCCATGAGGACCCGGGTCCGGACGGTCTCGACGTCGGGCTTGACCTCGATCTCGACGTCGGGCTTGGTGGCCTCGAGCTTCGTCGAGAGCGCGGCCATCTCGGCGGTGATGTTCCGCGTGTCGAGCGACGTCGGGATGCGGACCTGGACCTGGCGCTCGATGCGTCCCACGTACGCCTTGAGGGAGCGGCCGAACTGCGTGGTGTCGGGCAGCACCTTGAGGTTGAGGCGACCGACCTCCTTGCCACCGGGTCCAGCCATGACGTGCCTCCTATGGGGGTAAGTGCGCAGCGAGTTGCGCGACGGTGACGACCGCCTTATTGGGCCGTCGCTGCTGCTGCTTCTTGCTCGCGGCGGCGAGCTCGTCCGGTCCGGGCACGTCGGCGGGGACCGGCATCTTCTTGCCGCGCTTGCCCTGCTGGGCTCGAGCGGTCAGCCACAGGTGCTTGCGGAGGACGTCGAGGATCGACTGGCCGAAGTAGCGGTCCATCGACCAGCCGTAGTGCTGGCGCCCTCCGGCCAGGGACGCCGCGAGGGGTCCGTCGTCGGGGAGCCACTGCACCTTGGCGAGCACCTCAGCGGGGGTGTGGACCTTCGCGTCGTCGTACTGCGTGAGGTCGCTGATGACGTACCGGAATGGGGTCTTGTAGAACGAGTCCCATCCCGCGAGGAGGGCCCCGCCGTGCTCGTCTACGAGGCGGGCGAGGCCGAGGCTTCCCCCGCCTGGGTGTCCTTCGCGTACATCTGGAACGCGGTCATGAGGGTGGCGAAGTCGTCGCCGAAGTGCTCGAGCAGCTTCTCGATGTGGACGGTGCGCCGGCCGACGATGCGGAACAGGTCGCGGAGAATCTCGAGGATTTCCTCCTGCAGGCGCTCGGCCTCGGCCTCGGCGGCGGCGCGGGCCTCCTCGCGCTCGGCGTCGGTGAGGTTCTTCTCGCTGTCGTCGTCGCCGTTCTCGATGCTGTCCTGGATCGCGTCGGCCTTGTCCTGCAGTGCGCTCATCTCGCCCTGCTTGGACGAGAACTCGGTGCGCTCGGCCTGGGTGAGTCGCATGATCGGGTGGAGCAGCGCGTAGCTGTCGTCGGGCAGCGGGATGCGGACGGGGCCGTAGAGTTCGTCGACGCGGGTCGCGATGTCGTCGAGGGTGATGGTGCGGGTCATGTTGTGGTGCCTTCCGTGCGGTGGCGTGGTTGCGCGTGGATGTGACCTCTCCGTGGGCGGCATCCACGCCGACCGCCCACGGAGAGGTGTTCAGGTGCCCCCGGGGTCAGGGGGCGGTGGGCGTGCCGAGACCGGCGCGGAAGAGACCCATGAGGCCCTTCGCGCTGGACTCCTCAAGCACGGTGGCGAGCAGCGGGAACTCCATGAAGTTCTCCGGGTCGAACTCGGGGGCTCCGTCGCCCGCCTCGATGGCGACCTTGGGCACGCCCCAGCCGAAGCGAGCCGGGCCGTCGACGAGCACGATGCCGAGCGCACGCTCGGTCACGGTCTCCACGAACGGCGTGTAGAACGCGTCGGGCTCGGACGCGTCGCCGCCTCCGAAGTAGAGGCTGAGGACGTCGTTGCTGATCTGCAGCGCCGGGATGTTGAACGCCCACACGACCGTCGGGTTGGTCTTGCGGAGGGCGGGCTTCTGGTAGGAGCCCTTGGTCTCCCCGCCCTCGGTCTCGCGGCTGAGCGCGATGTTGTTCTCCGAGGAGGTGTGGCCGAGGTTGACCCATCCGTCGCCGACGACGTCGGCGGTGAGGTCGAGGGCCGCGAGGGCGGACTGCGTGGTGAACGGGAACTCGGCGCCGATGTCCTCGTTCGTGAAGAGGTGGCCGCGTCCGGGGAGGAAGACTGCGTTGTCGTCCTGGCTCATGATGATCCTGCTTTCTGCTGGTGTGGGTGAAGGGGTGCGATGGCGCACCTCGACGTGACGTCGGGTGGGCGCGCCGACAGACCCCTCGCCCTGTCGGCGCGGGGTTGGTCTTGCGGGTCGGTCAGCTGGTGGCGTGAGCGCGGAGCAGCAGCCGGTACTCGGCGGTCGAGCGGTTCGTGATCGACGACTCGAGCGGGTCGTCAAGATCGAATGGCGGGAGCAGCACCTCGAGCTGGCTGATGGACACGCCCTCGCGGACGGTCTGCTGCTCCCACGCGGCCAGGAGCGCGTCGTGCGCCCACGCGGCCAGGTCGTGAGGGTCGTCCTCGTGCGCGGTGTAGGCGTCGACGGTGACCGACGCCCACGACGCGTATCGCGGGTGCATCCCGGACCCGGCGACGTGCCGGGCGTACACGAGCGGGAGCTTCTCGCCGAGGTCCGCCGGCCGCTTCGTGACGAACGTGGTCCCGGCCGGGGCCTGGTCCTTGAGCAGCAGCCGCAGGAAGCGGTTGACGTTGATGGCGCTCATGCCTGCTCCCATGCCCTTCGGAGGATGTGCTTGCCGGGGAACCCGGCGATGTAGGTGCCCTTCGGCACGAACCGGCCCTTGGGGAACTTGTCGTCCGGGGGCATGAAGATGACCTTGGTCGACACGAACGGGTTGCGGCCGAACTCGACGGCCTCGACGAACGGGCCCGAGAAGTAGATGTAGGAGTCGGTGATCCCGGCGCGCAGCCCTTGGGTCACGCGGTGGCCCTTGGGGATGCCCTCGGCGGCGGCGATGGCCTTCGCGATCGACGTGACGCGGCGCGCTTCGTCAGCCACGGCGTTTTTCACGCCGGGCAAGTGCGCGATGTAGTCCTCGAGCGAGACCCCGTTGATCGTGCTGTAGACGCGGCTACCCGCCATGGCGCGGCCCGGGCGTCTGCGCCACGAGCGTCATGGCGTTGTGCTGCGTCGCGGCCGAACGGTTCTTCCGTCCCACGTCGCCCTGCACGTCCCACAGGCGTCCACGAGCCTCGACGACGGAGAACGGCCCGGCAGGCAGCTCCGAACGCGTCAGGACCCGCGCCACGGTCGTGACGTGCTGTCCCTCGACGACGGCCTCGGTGGTGTCCGGCGTCTTCCACCGGACCCACACCTCGACGCCGTTCTCGAGGTCGGGCACCACAGTGGGGTTGTCGTTGTAATCGACGCCGTCGATGTCGGGGTAGACGGTGATCGGCTCGAGGTCCTTATCGAGCAGGCTCATCAGCAGCCGCCGGTCATGTTGCGGGGCGAGTCGTCCGGCAGGCTCATGCGGATGCTGCGGGGGCCGCGGCGGCGTGTGCTGACACCCAGGAACATCCAATCGTTGCCGGTGGCGACGACCTCGCCTGGCTCGTGGCGGGACGAGCGGCGCGAGTAGGAGTACTCGCCGTCGGTCTCGGAGTCGTACCCGGACGGGTTCCGCAGCACCCTGTAGACCATGCGGCTGACGACGACCTTGAGCCGGGTCTTGGCGTCGTCGGGGTTCTCCTGCCGCTCGGCCCACTCGACGATGGGCCCGATGCGGGCCGCGAGCTCGAGCTCGGCCTCCATGATCTTGCGCTCGACCCACGCCTCCTGAGAGGAGAGGATCGGCGACTCGTAGCCGCTCTTGACGAACGCTGTATCCGTGAAGTTGGCCATGAGTCGCCGATCCTCTCTCTCGCTCAGTCCTCGAGCGTGGCCTCGACCGCAGCGATGATCGCGTCGCGGTCGGCCCCGTCAGGGATGGTCACGCCGATGCGCTCGGCGTACTCGGTCCACGCCTTGATGCCCGAGCCCTTGCCGGACTTCGGCGGGGCGGGCGGACCCGCGGGTGCCTCGTCCTCGTCCTCGTCCTCGTCGGGCTCCGGCTCGGGCGTCGGCTCGGGCGTCGGCTCGGGCTCCGGCGTGGGCGTCGGCTCGGGCTCCGGCGTGGGCGTCGGCTCGGGCTCCGGCGTGGGGTCGTCGGCCCCCGCCGCGTCGTCGGACGTGTCGTCCTCGAACGCGGCGGGGTTGGTGACGATCTTGGCCGCCCACTCGGGCAGGGTCGACTCGGCCGTGAAGACGTGAGCCTGACCCTTCGCGTCGGTCACGTAGACCGTCTGCTTGAGGCGGCGCGCCATCACAGCACCTTCGCGACGAGCAGCTTCTTGGCGTTGCTCAGGATCGGCAGCGCCACCGCGTCCACGAACGTGAACTTGCGGTACGGCGGGCCGATCTTGTCGATGACGCCGACGATGCCCGACGCGTCACCGAACTCGAGCTCGGACTCCTGGGCCTCGACCAGCTCGAGCGCGGTGGCGGTGACGCCCCACGCCGTGTAGCCGAGCTCGCGGATGTTCGCCGGGGCGAACCAGACCGTGCCGGGCTCGATCACGGGCGTGGCGACGCCGTCGACCTCGACCTGGCTGTCGGTCGTCTCCTGGATGACCGGCAGCGACTCCTCGCGGAGGTAGTCGTTGAGGTCGGACAGCTTGGCCCGCGTCTTGCCCTGCGTCGCGCCGTAGAGGTCGTCGATGACCTCCTTGTTGCGGAGCACGTGACGCAGGGTGACCGTGTCCATGCGGACGGCGCCGGCCGGCCCGGCGAGCTTCTTGTACTCGTCGTGCCAGATGGTCAGGTCGGTGATGACCTTCGCGTTGTCGTGGTCGGACCACGCGACGGCCGGGGTGACCTTATGGGCCGCGGGGACACCGAAGTCGGCCGTGAACCCCTTGAGTCCGTTGCCGGACTCGTTGATGGTCAGCGCACCCTGGTTGCTGATGAGCTGGCCCCAGGCGAGCTGCATGCGGTTGAGCATGTAGCGCGTGAGGTTCTCGGCGTCGTTGTAGATGGCCCGCTCGAGGGCGGACACGTTCGTGCCGCCCGTCTGCGCGAACTGGCGCTGCAGGCGCTCGTACTCGGTCTCGTTGAGCGAGTCCGAGAGCGGCATCAGCCGCACACGCTTCTCCGACCCGGCGTCACGCTCGGTGACGTGGATGGAGCCGTCGAACGAGCGGAACTGCGCCGTGCGGTTGCGCCGCACGATCTCCGCGAAGTCGACGGTGTTGGTGTCGAGGTACTCGGCCGGGAAGAGGTTGAGCAGGTTGAGGTTCTGCTCGATGGGGACCTCGCGGACGAACGCGGTGAGCGCGTCCGGGTGGACCGGTGCGTCGAAGAGGATCATGGGTCAGGCTCCCGTCAGGATGAGGTGCTTGAGGTCGGCCTTCGCGTCGGCGTCGAGTCCGCCGATGCCCGTGTAGGGCAGCTTGGACTCGTTGACGAACGCGTGGATGACCCGGGCGTTGAAGCGGCCGGCCTTGTTGCGGACCGTGGAGAAGCTGTTGACCAGCAGGCCGACAGCGGTGGCGCGGCCATCGGTGGCCGCGGGGTCGTAGGGACCGTAGGTGTCCGTGCCGGTGACCTTGCCGAGCACGCAGCCCGACTTGATGACCTCCGCGAACTTCGCGTCGCTGAACTTGGACAGGTCCAGCGTGGTGCTGGGCGTGGTGCCCGGCTCCATGCCGTGCGGGCCCGCGAGCCACGCACGCTGCTCGGCGACGTACTCGCCGATCGTCTCGACGGCGTTCTCCGTCATGATGATTCCTTTCGAACGGGGTGGGTGAGGTACTTCAGTTGCCGGTCGACTGCTGCTTGTTCTGCTCGAACCGGCGAGCGGCCTCGGCGCGACCTGCGTCCATGCCGGACGTCTTCGCTCCGCCTCCGCGGTGCCCCTGCCCCATGTCGGGCCAGCGCTGGGTGGTGCCCGGCCTGTTGCCGAGCGCACCGCCGATGACGTTCGCGACCCTGTCGGTGTCGATGTCGCCTTCTGCGGTGATGAACTTGGAGAGGTCGAGCGACTCGAGGAAGTCCTTGTGGTCCTCGCGCTTCGCCCCCTGGATGTTGAGGAAGCCGTCGATGTAGCCGTCGACGAGCTTGAGCGTGTTGTTCTTGCCCTCGGCGGCTGCAGCCTCACGGCCGGCGCGCTCGCCCTCGGCGCGAGCGTCGGCGATGGCCTTCTCGGAGTCGCTCATCGTCTTGCGCTTGAGCTCCTCGTTCTCCTCACGGAGGGCCTTGACCTCGTCCGGGGTCATGTCGACGAGGCTCTTGGACTGCCACGCCCGCTCGTGCTTCTGCGCCAGGTGCTTCCAGTACGCGGCCTGCTGCTCGGCGCTCATCTCCTTGATCGGGGTGTCCTTCGGGAACCCGAGGTCGACGCCGTCGTCGGAACCGCCGGCGTCACCACCCGAACCACCCGAGCCACCGGCGTCTCCGCCCTGGCCGCCAGCGTCACCACCGGAGCCGCCAGCGCCACCGGCGTCTCCGCCCTGGCCGCCGGCGTCGCCTCCGGCGGCGCCGTTCATCTGCATGTCGCCGAAGACGGAGTGGTGGAACTTGAGCAGCGCGTCGATCGCGCCGGGCGCCCTGAGGTCGGTGGGCTTGGTGAACATGACGGGGGTGGTGGGTGTCTGCATGGGTGTCTCCTTGACGTAGACCGGGGTGTGCGTGGATGGCCGCGTGTCGCGGCACCTCGCGCCCCCTTGAGCGCGAGGAGAGTGGGAGACCCGTACGTGGGTCAGACGGCGACGGAGTCGCGGGCGGGATCGTCGGCGGGGAGCTTCTTGGTCCACGTCGCGAGCCATGCGCGGTGCTGGTTGAGGCGCTGCTGGTTAATCTGTCGTCCCGCCGCGAGGTCTGCCTCGAGCCGGGCGATGGCGCGCTTCTGCGCGGCGACCACTCGGGAAGCGTCGAGGCCCTCGTCGCGACGACGCGCTGCCTTGCTCGCCGAGAGCGCGTTGCCGTCGGCGTCGACGAGGATCGGGCCGAGCTCACCGTGCTCGAGGACCTCCACGCGAAGACGCTGCAGCTCAGCGCGGCCAGTGCCGCCCGCGGCGTCGTAGTACCGCTGCAGGTCGGCCGCGTTCATCGTCTGGCCGGGGTCGAGCGCCTTCGTGACCGGCAGCGAAGTGCACCAGCAGCCGCCGTGCAGCGGCTTGAGGTCGCCCGTGCCGTAGATGCGGTCGGCCGCGATGATGCACAGTCCGCACGGCCCGGTACGGGACAGCTCGGGGTGCAGGATGCGTCGGTAGCCGATGATCTGCTCCGAGACGCCCCACCGCTGCCGCTCGGCTTCACGTCGAGCGAGCGCCAGGTCCATGCGCGCCTGCTGCTCGGCGCGGCGCAGCGCCTTCTCCGCGGCCTCGAAGTCGTCGATGCCGTCGAGGAGCACCCCGACGCGGGCGTCGCGTGCCGGACGGTCCCACGTCAGCTCGTCGACGATGCCCTCGTGCAGGTTGTTGGGCAGGCGGACGGGAGCGTTGACGAGTGCCGCGTTGACGTCGATCCCCAGCGTCCCGAACACCTCGTCGAGGTAGGACTCGGTCAGGTCGGCCACGGCCTCTTGCGCGGCGCGCACCACCTCGTACAGGTCACGCCGTGCCTGGTTGGTGGTGGCAGCGCGCCACCAGTCACCGGCGATGGACGCGAGGATGGCGCGGACCTGCTCGAGGAGGTTGGTCTCGATCTGCGCGTACTGCGCGGTCTCGGCTGCGATGAGCGCGGCGAGTGCTGCCTCCTGTTCGGGAGTCATCGCCGTGCGGGCGGTCCGGGCGCGGGCGTGGGCGCGGGCTGCCGCGGCCGGTCAAGGTTCCGACTCAGCTCCTCGACCGGGTCAGCTGCCGCGGGCCGTGCGGGCGCCGGCTGCGCTGGCGTCGCCTCCCGGGCCCCGCCCGTCGTCGGCAGCGCGTACAGGCCACGGAGCGCGTCGGTCTGCCGCTGCTTCTTGTACCGCAGCCACGTCTCGGGACTGAGCTGCAGGATGTCCTCCACGATGCCCTGCAGCGGGATGCCGACTTCCTTCGCGTCGCGGGCTGCCTGGGTGCGCTGGCTCAGGGAGTAGGTCTGAGACGGCGTCCACACGAGGTCGAGCTCGTCCTCTTCGGTGAGGTTCTCCCCGGCGATGGCGAGCGCGGCCTGGGCCACGAGCAGGAAGGTGCGCGTCTGCCGCTTCTTCCACGAGTTGGCCTTGAAGACCTGACCTTCGCGGGCGACCTCCGCGCCCTCAGCCGAGCCCTGGATGGCGTCGGGCATGAACACGTAGAGCGGTGTGCGCGTCGACGTCGCGAACTCCTTCACGTCGTCGCGGACCGACAGGAGGATGGGCTGCAGGTCGGCCGGGGTCGACTCCCAGATGTCGTACCCGTAGGGCAGCTCCCACAGCGAGCCGGGATCGGCCTCGAACACCTTGGAGTAGTCGATCTTCTCGCCGGTCTTGGGATCGTTCTCGGGCATCCGCTCGTCGGGCCCGCGGTGGTCCTCGGGGTCGACCGTGTCGCGGAGCGCCCGCTGGCGGAACACCTGCAGCTTCGTGATCCAGAGCCGGTCGACGATCATGTTGTTGATGCGCGCCAGGAGGTCCAGGTGCGGCTCGAAGTCGCCGAGCCCGTGCGGGGCGCGCACGTGGTACACCGGGATGCCGCGACCCTGCGCGGCGGGCGGCAGAGGCTTTGCGTCCTCGGCGATCCAAGCCTGGGCGTTGAATCCTCGGGTGAGGTACGAACGGCTCGACGGGCGCCGCATGATGACCACCCGGACGGGTCGCTTCTCGGTGTCGTCGCCGCGGTCGATGTGCCCGCCGGCAGCGATGACGTCGTCGTCCGCAGGGAGCACAACGTGCGCGACTTCCTCGTTCGTGAGGTTGTCGCGGTACAGCTTCATGGCGGCGAGAGCGATGCTTGGGTCGATCGGGCTGTCGATGGTGACGCAGTTCTGCGGCTTCTCGGCAGTGATGAGCGGCAGGCCGTCGGCCTGCGGCTCGCCGACCCACAGGTAGCCGTCCTTCATCACGGACGCGTAGAGCATCGCGTCCTCGAACGCGGACGAGTACCGCTTCATGATGCGTCGCCCGGCGCGGTCGATCTGCTCCTGGCGCTTCTGGTCGTTGTCGTCGACGCTCACGCGGAACCCGGCGAGCTCGACGCGGTCCATCTTGGACTCGACGGCGAGCTTCGCGAAGTTCGCTCGACCCATCCGCAGCACGTCGGCGGACGCCTTCCCCCGCCACCCTTCGGTGTGAAGCGGCAGCGGCGGGTTGCCCTCGAACCAGGACCACAGATGGTCTGCCCAGGCCGATCGGCTGAGGTTCTTGCCGTTCGGCCGGGGCTCGCTGGCGTGGAACTCCCGGAACAGCCGGGAGAACCACCACTCGTCGCTGTACGGCACCTTCGTGAGGGCGTCGTCCATCGTGGTCTCCTATCTGAGGCGTTGCGGCTGGCGGCGCGGTGCGCGCTTCTTGCCCACGCCGCGGGAGAGGGCGATGAGGCGGGCCTGGTAGGCGAGGACGGCCGCGATGGCGGCGTCGATCTTGTCGGGGCTGTCGGGGTTCGCCTTGTTGATGCCGAACCCGACCTTGTTGGGCCGACGGTGGGCGTTCATGATGTGCGCCGTGAGCGTCTCGTCACCGGAGTGCGTGAGCTGCTTCTCGACGACGGCGTCGACGAACGACTGCAGCGCCTCAGCGACCTTCCGGTTCGCGGCGCCGATCATCCACCACTCGATCGGGTGCTGGCTCGAGGACTTGATCTTGAGCTGCTTCGCGAAGTCGCGCTCCCACGCGGCCACGTACGACTCCCACTTCGCGGGATCGGCGAAGAACCCGACGACGTAGTACTCGTCCATGACCTGCCGCACGAACGCGTCGACCTCGGTGTGCGGGATGGACCACGGGATCGGCTTGCCCTCGCCGTCGCGCTTGAGCCGGTCCGGCTGCGCCCACACCTTGAGCGGCTGCAGGTGCCCGTCCTCGACGCGGCACGCAACGAGGGCGGTCGCGTCCGTGACGCCTCGAGCGCGCCGGCGGGAGCCGTCGAACCCGAGCACGATCGCGTCGTCCTTGGTGATCGGCTTGGTGGCGTCCTTGACGCCGTCCCACCACTCGCGGCGGATGAACGCAGCCGAGTGGGTCGTGCGGGCGTTCAGGAAGTACCGGCGCGAGTCTTCCTCGTCGTTGCGGATGTCGTAGAAGTCCTCGACGAACCCGTCGATGTCGTTGTACTCGGCGGCGTCGCCGTACGCCTCGACGATGGCCTCGCGCAGCTTCTTGCGGTCGGTGATGTCGTCGCACTCGCCCCACCGCCAGTCAATGAGCTGGGTGGGCTTGGCGCGGGAGCGGCCGTCGCGGATGGCCTCGGCGAACTTGAGGGTCTGCTCGGCGATGCTGTTCTCGCCCTCGCCGAACATCGTCGTGGACTCGAAGAACCACGTCTCGGCGGTCTTCTTACGCTTGCGGAGGTTTCGGCTGACCGTCTTCCACATGCGCCGCAGCTCGGGCGTCGTGTAGAGGTGCGTCTCGTCGAAGTCGACGAACGTCTCCTTGCCGCCGTCCTTGGACGACGCCGACGCCGTCGACGGGGTGATTTCGCCGCGGTTCGGCAGGAGCACGCGGGTGAGGCCGCAGTCGTTCTTGTGGTTGAGCGCGCCGGCCAGGAGCCCGTCGGTGAGGTTGAAGTAGACGGTGTCGTAGACGTTGCCCGTCTGGCCTTCCTCCGTGGCCATGCAGCGCACGAACGGGGTGGTGACGTGCCGACCCATCGGCTCGCCCTCGCGGTACACGTACCGGAAGCCGAGCCCCCATGGGTCGGTGTAGACCTCGCCGCCCTCGGCGATCCCGAAGAACCGGCAGGGGCCGAACGCCTCGAAGAGACCGAACCGGGCGCCCTGGCCCGACTTGTCCGCGCCCTTCGGCCGGCAGTAGAACACCGAGTCGTACAGGCGTCGGCCAACCTGCGACGGCGCCGACTTCCCAGGCGGGTGCAGGGCGTACGCGTCGACGGTGAGCCCGGTGAGCTCGTCGCCGAGCACCACCGGTTCGCCCATGACGTCGCCGTCGCCGTGCAGGCAGAAGAACTCCATCCAGGCGACGGCGAGCCACCCGAGCGAGAAGTTCCGGTCGTGGTTGGGGGCCCGCACCTTGAGGTGCGGCATCGGCTACTCGTCCGTGAGGCGAGCGCGCCGGTCGTCGAGCGACGTGACGTTACCGTCGGTGCCGGTCGCGGCCAGGCCCTCGTCGTCCTCCTCACCCGTGGGCACGACGACCTCGAGCCCGTTCCGGCGCAGGTCGCCGGGGGTGATGAAGTACGACGCGAAAAACGCCCGGAACTCGGTGATCCGCATGGCCCGGCCACGCGACCCGCCCCACCAGGCGTCGTTGTAGACGACCATCGCGGCGAGCAGCGTCTCCCACTGCACGTCCTCGGTGACGCGCTGCGCCATCGGGGACCGACGGAACGCCTCCCACCACCGCTCGACCATCGGGTGCCATGCGACAGCCCGGCCGGTGTCGTCGAAGATCGTCGCCTCAGGTAGGGGGAACCCGCGCACGACGTCGTCCTTGACGAGCTCCTCGCGGGCGACCGTGTCGCGGGGACGCTGGCGCTGGTCCTGCTGCAGCGGCCCGCGGCTACCCACGGTCGTCCTCGTCGTCGTCCTCGAGCGACTCGACGAACGCGGCCAGCTGGGCGCGGTCCTCGTCGGTCACCTCGAAACACCCGTGCGCCGCGAGCGCGGCCTGCGCGTTGTCCGTGATCTTGAAGACGAGGGTCGCGGTCGACGGCTCGTTCGTCTCGACGTCGACCAGGAGGACCCGCTCGACCTCGAGCTCCACCGCGATGCCTTCGTCGCAGCCGGGACAGTCGATCGTCAGTGTTCCTGCGTGCATTCCAGTACCTCCCCTGTCGGGAACCACCGGCCGACCCCTGGCGGGCCGACCTACAAAAGTCCGGGGTGCGGCGGGACCGGCACCCGGGCGCGGGCGTGCATCGCCCGGATCGCGTCGGCCGACTGCTGCTTCGTCCGCTCGCTGTGGCACTCCGAGCACACCGACCGCAGGTTCACGAGCCGGTGATCGGCGTTGCCGTCGATGTGGTCGACCTCGGTCGCGTGCCCGGTACAGATGCCGTCGTACGCGAGCTGGCACCGGCGCCGGTCACGGCGGAAGACCCGCAGGCGGCGCTTCTGCCAGTCCCGGGGGAGCGGGGGCCGGTCGGCCGTCCACTGAGCCATCAGGACCAGTGCGTCCGGTCGGGCATGTCGAGCTCGGCGGGGACGGCCGGCGGACGGACGAACCCGGTGTGGGTGCCGGTCACGTCGTCGAGGTGCTCGTGCTCGTCCTCGTCGACGTCGCCGCTCGGGCCGATGGCGACGGAGAGCAGCTCGACGCCGAGCACGTGGATGGTCAGGTGCATCGGGTGCCTCCTCGGGCGGCTCGAGCCCGCCCGGGAGCGCCGTCGAGGCGCGGAGGGCGGGCCCGGGCGAAAAGGTCTGGAACTCGCGCACATCGCGATCTGCCGAACGGGACGTTCGGGGGGTGGAGGCCGGGGGGAGGGGGTCCCCCCGCCCCTGGGTGCCCCGTGTGCGGGCTCGTGGGCGTGTGGGTGCGCGTGGGTGCGCGTGGGCGTGTGCGTGCGTGCGCGTGCGTGTGTGGGCCGTCTGAGGGCAGCCGGCGCGAAGAAAGTTGGTGCTGTTCTGCCCATTCGACTTGACACCTTGCCGGGTCACCCGGCAAGGTAGTGACCACAAGGGCCGACCATCACCGGCCCACGACGAACGGAGACACCATGGTCAGCACACTCATCGCCGCGGTCATCGCGCTCGGCTCGACGCTCGGCGCACCCACCGTGTCGGGCGAGCTGCTCGAGGACGAGTACGGATGGAACTGCTGGGTCGACGGCAACGGCGCGTGCGGTGACGGGCTGGATGAGGTGGAGCCCGGGTGTCTGTCGAACCCGGACGACATC
This sequence comes from Aeromicrobium sp. WCS2018Hpa-31, assembly GCF_031843905.1. Taxonomy (NCBI): domain Bacteria; kingdom Bacillati; phylum Actinomycetota; class Actinomycetes; order Propionibacteriales; family Nocardioidaceae; genus Aeromicrobium; species Aeromicrobium sp. WCS2018Hpa-31. The sequence goes on from NZ_JAVTJF010000002.1 coordinate 148,517, forward strand.
GTGCCCGGCTACACCATGTGCGCTGACGGCCGCGTCTACACGCTCACGAGCAACGGCCCGGCCGACGTGGTCGTGCGGGTGCTGTCGTGAGGCGCCTCGCGATGGCCGGCGCCACGGTCGCGGCCGTGGCTGCGGGCCTGGCCACGGGCGCCGTGGTCACGCACGTGGAGCCGAACGACGCGACGCACCCGTGGCACGCGGTGTCCGGCGCGCTGCCGGTGCTGCTGCCCGTCGAGGTGGAGGTCGAGAAGCGCGTCGAGGTGCCCGTGGTGCAGCGTGTGCGTGTCGAGGTGCCGGTCGAGGTGCCCGTCGAGCGCGTGGTCGAGAAGCGCGTCGAGGTGCCTGCCGAGACGCTGCAGTGTCCGGGTGGGTTCGTCGCGTGGGATCAGCGTCGCGGGGGCGGCGAGTGGGCGTACTGCGAGGACGGCGCACGTCCGGCGGGTGCGCGATGAGCCGGGAGGAGCGTCGGGGCCGCAACAAGCGGGCCCACGCCCTCCGGCGGGCGATGACTGAGGCGGACGTCCGGCAGGCGCGGGCAGCGGGGCAGCCGCTCACGTGGCGGCAGGTGTGGGACGTCTACGCGGCGATGAGCGTCGACGACGTGCTCGCCCTGGATGCCGAGCACGCCGAGTCCGCGGGACCGCAGCTGAAGTCCACGACGGGCCGTCGGCAGGCTCCCCCGCACGTGCAGGCCGCGACAGAGGCGTACCGGCTCGCCCGCGCCGCGTGGGAAGGCGGGCTGGCTGAGGCGTTGGCCGGCGCGAACCCGGACGGGCGACCGGCCCGCGGCGAGCGGTACATCGACGAGGAGCGGGACTACCGGGACGCGCACCCCGCGCCCGTGTTCCGGGACTTCCTCGCCGACGTGAACGCGTCGCAGCGTGAGGCACGAGCCGCAGCCTGAGGCCGGGCCCGGGCAGGCTGCGAGCAGCCGCCGGGCAGAAACCCGGGAGAAATCTTCCCAACCCACTTGACACCTTGCCGGGTCACCCGGCAAGGTAGTGACCACAAGGGCCGACCATCACCGGCCCGCCACGAACGGAGACGCCATGAACGACACCGACGACCTCAAGTTCGAGCGCATCGACTACACCGTGAAGGAGACGGGCGCGGCCATCCGCCGGGCGCTCAAGGCAGCGTTCCCCGGCGTGAAGTTCTCGCTGCGCGGCAGCCGCGGGACCGGCTACGGCTGGTTCTCCCTGTCGTGGACCGACGGTCCGACGACGTGGGCCGTCGACGAGATCACGAACGGGTTCCGGTCGTCCTACTTCGACGGGATGGACGACTCGACCCGCCACATCCCCGCGACGATGGCCGTCGAGGACGACGGCGTCATCCGCGAACACCGCTGGTCCTGCAACGGCGTGAACAGCGAGCGGAACTACACCGACGAGGCGCGGGCCTGGTCGCGGGCCTACGTCGACGCGCACGGCGGCGCCGAGGTCTGGAACCGGGGCATCGCGCTCAACGACGGCGAGTCGATGGCGTGGCGGGTCCTGCAGGGCGTCGACCTCACCGGCATCGACTGGACCGCGGTCGCCGACCCTGCGGTGAGCGGGGGCGGGAGCCGGATCAAGGCGTGCCACGTGCTCGACGAGGGCCCGCGGCGCGGCGTCGTCGCCGAGCCGAAGCACCGCGCCGAGACCGCCGGGCGTGCAGCATGAGCGCCGCGACCGTGGTGCGCGTCGAGCGCATCGGCTGGCGGACGCTCGCCGACGGCGCGTGCCCGTGGGTCGAGGTCGACGGCGTGGCCGTCGACTGGACCGCGGCCGGCGCTCCGGTCCTGCCGATCGTGTCCCGCGGGTGCGACGGCTGCGCCGGGCGCGGCGTGCTCCCCGCCAGCGACGGCCCGCACGGCGTCCAGCGGTGCGACGAGTGCCAGGCGTACGGCGGCGACTGCGAGGCAGCTGAGGTCGTCGCGGCGCTGCTCGGCGGCGTCGCGTACGTCGAACTCGACGAGGACTGACGCGGGCGTAACGCGTCGGACACGGAGGTGCCAGGGGGCGCACCGTGTCCGGCGTGAGTCGCCCGACTCACCACCACCACGGCCCGACCATCACCGGGCCACCACGAACGGAGACACCATGACCACCACCACGACGCTGACGGAGCAGGCCAACCGGCAGGAGACGGCCGTCATCGAGCGCGAGACCGCCTACATGCGGACCCTGGCCGGCGTCATCGCCACGACGGTGCGCGAGGCGTACCCGACCGCGGCGACCGTGCTGCTCGGGTCCGTGTACGACGACGACGGCGACGAGCAGATGCGGTTCAAGGGCGTGCAGGATGCCGACGGCGTCGCGCTGCTCGACCTCGACGAGGCGGACCCGACGGACGCGCTCGAGGCGATGGAGTGGACCTACGTGACGCGGCTCAACCTGCACGGGCCCACGGTCGACGGGTGGGCGCAGTCGGCCGACATGATCGTTCCGCCGTCGCGTCGCACGGATGGCACCTGGCGGCTGCGTATCGACGACGCCATCGCGGCGGCGTCGCGGGTGGACCCCGTCGCGGCTGCGGTCGACGCGCTCACGGCGGACCGGGACGCGTTCGCGGCGCTGCTGTCGGTCGCGGTGCTGACGCTCGGCGGGATCGACGAGGACGAGGCCGACGCGCTCGGCCTGAGCGTCGACGTCGTCGAGCGGGCCGCAGCGGTCGCGCAGGGCGCCGAGCGGCTGCTCATCGGCACCGGAGCCCCGGTGAGCGTGTGAGCGACCCGCAGGCGGGCGTAACGCGTCCCGCACGAGCCCCGCGCTCGTGCCGGGCACGAGTCGCCCGACTCACCACCACCACGGCCCCACCATCACCGGGCCACCACGAACGGAGACACCATGCGTTGTTCTGACTGCTACGGGGCGCGAGTGCTCGCGGACCCGGTCGCCGCGGCCGACCTGGACCCGGACTACGCCGGGCCCGACATGGGCGACGGAATCCCGTTCTGCCCGGGCACCTGCGTCGACTGCGGCGCGACGTGCATCGTGTTCGGCGAGGACGAGACCGTGGCGGCGCGCATCGCGGCGAGCACGGAGTACGCCGAGGGTTACGAGGCCGGCAAGAGGTCCACGATGCTCGGGATGCTCGTGCACCTCTGCGAGGAGCTCCACGCCGCGACGATCGCGGCCGGACACGAGCAGGGGGCCCGAGCATGAGGTTCCTTCGACTCACCGCGTTCGTGCTCGTCGCCGGGTTCGTCATCGGCTGCCTGCTCGTCACCGGCGCGCACTACTGAGGCGGGCCTGACCATGGACGATATCGAGCCGCTGGCGTTCTACTGCTACGCGCTGCGGGTCGCGGCGTGGACGATCACGGCGAGCGTGCTGCTCGTGGCGCTGGTCGCGCCGCACGTGCCCTACACGCTGACCTACCCGTGACCCGGGCGTAGCACGTCCCGCACCGGCAAGCCAGAACCAAGCCGGTGCGGGGCGTGAGTCGCCCGACTCGCCACCACCAACAGACGGCCCGACCATCACCGGGCCAGAACGGAGAAACCATGAGCCGCACAGACCACGCGAGGCCGGCGAAGCGGCCCGAGCACGGGGACAAGGCGCCGAAGCGTCAGCCGCGACCGAAGCCGCGCCGGGAGGCGCAGCGCGTCGCCGCTGAGGCTGCGACCGCGACGCGAGAGGATGTGCCCATGACGAGCGAGCCCGATGACCTCATCACCGCGAGCGAGGCCGCGGACATGGCGAAGGTCGATGTCGAGACGTTCCGGACGTACGAGCGTCGCGGGTACGCGCCGGCGCGGGTGAAGATGTTCGGCCGGACGCCGGTGTACTCGCGTGCAGCGGTCCGGAAGTGGCTCGAGACGCGCCCGGGGGCCGGTGCTCGCACGGACCTGCGCCGTGGCGACCCGCAGGACGAGGCCAAGTAGGCTGCGTCCTGCGCGTCAGCACGGCGGGCGACTTGCTGTGATGGGCCGGTGGTCCGTGGATTCGCGTTGGCGTCGCAGCGCGCCGTCCCTTCCCGGTTCTCTCCGTTCTCGGGTGAGGGGCGGCGCGCCAGCGCCAGGGTGGGCGGTGCAGGAGAGTGCCGGGGCCGCGCAGGTGTGCCTCATCCGACGCCGGGGGACATGCAGTCCACCGGGCCGGGTCGTGAGCATCCTTCGTCACCGTGGCCGGACGTTGACGCGTGCCCGGCGCTCTCCTGCGCCGCTCAGCCGGGGCCGAATGGGTTCTGGCCCTTGCGCTCGCCGGGCCAGATGCCGAACACGTCTTTGAACCACTGCGACGCGATGCGCTTCGCTCGTGCGGAGCCGACGTGCTTGCGGAGCTGCCGCTAGAGCGCGGTCCAGGGGTGCGGCTTGGTGACCCACTTCGCGAGGCCGCGGGGGTCGCGGGTCCAGTAGTGCTTGAGGTTGTTCCCGGGGTTCAGGTCGGCCATGCTGGTGCACCTCCTCCACGACGACGACAGGGAGCACGATGGGCAAGAGCAAGCCACCGTTAAAGGTGTCCGGCTGGATGGGTTCGGCGATGTGGGTCGAGGGTGACCGGCTCGTGATCCGGCGGCCACCGGCGGGCAAGACTGAGGTCCCGCTGCGGATGGTCGAGGGGTTCGTGTCGGCGAACGCGGCCATCGGGCAGCGCGGGTACCGGGCGGTCGTGGCTGGCGGGTCGTTCCACCAGTCGACGCCGGGCCCGTCGCTGTCGGTGTCGTCCGACCCGTACCTGTTGCCGTTGAAGCCGGGCCGCAAGCACCTGCGTGAGGCTGAGGCGTTCGGCGCGGCCGTGATGGCGCTCAAGGCCGAGCAGGCGCCAGCCGAGCCCGGCGCAACGGCGCCGGGTGGTGCGGACCGGCTGCGTGACCTCGCGGCGCTGCGGGACGAGGGGATCGTGTCCGACGAAGAGTTCGAGGAAGCCAAGCGGCGGTTCCTCGCGGGCTGACGCCGGGCGGCGCGGCCGGGTGATGGGCGAGAGGCGCGGATGCTGGTCAGTCCGTCGCCGTGCTCGTGGGCCGTCACCCGGCCACGCGACCGATGCTCGACCGGTCACCGGAGCCCGGTCAGCACCGCAAAAGTGGCCCTAGAACGCAGAAAACCGACCACGCGGGCCGGTTTTGGGTGCAGTTCTTCCACCTGCGGAAGATGCTATCAGTCGACGGATCACTCGGGAGCGCGTTCCTCGACCTTCGCGGGTGGTCGTGTCGTCTTCCGCTTCCATCCGTGGTGCTCGGCCGCGGCGAGCACGGTCGGGACGTGGAACAGGTGCGCGCCGCCGGGGGCGGTCCCGACCGGGTGGATGTGGCCGGCGGCGACGGCCCGTCGCATCGTGATGATGGGCCAGCCGTAGACGTCGGCCAGGGCCTGCATGGTGGCGTACTGCAGGATCGACGCCTGGTCCCACGTGACGGGCGGGGGGACACGTCGAGCGGTCGAGGTGGTCACGCGGTCTTCTCCTTCGGGGTGAGGCGTCGGGTCACGAGCGGTCGTCGTGCGCCGGGGGTCAGCTCATCGACGCCGTACCGGCGATGGCACCGGGTGCAGACGACGCCGAACGTGTCGCGGAGCGCGAACATGGGCCCGCCGCACGTGTACGGGGGCTCGTCTGTGTCGGGGTCGTCGAGCAGGGTGTCGCAGAACGCGATCGGTCGACGGCGCTGGATGCCGACGGCGTCGAGGACCCGGGACTGGACCTTCCGCAGGTCGTGGAACATGGACGGCGCCCACGGCCGCGAGAGCGCGTAGTCGAGGTGGTCCTCGACGTACCCGAGCTCGGTGTCGAGCGTCGGCCGGTCCGGGCCCGCGCTGTTGCGCTCGACGCGCATCTGCTGGGCCCACCGCTGCACCACGCCGGTGACGCCACGCACGTTCGCCAGCGGCGGACGGGCGGGGTCCATGTGCCGGTGTCGGCCGTCTTCGTCGACTTCGACGACCCGCAGGTGCCGGGAGTCCGTCAGGTCCACGACCGCGACCCGTAGCGGGACGACGGAGTGGTCGTCACGTGGGCCCGCGGGTGTGTCCGGGTCGACCTCCGCCGAGCCCGGGAGGATGAACCCGTCGAGCCGGGGGTAGTGCTGGCCGATGGTGTCGACGAACCCGAGGACCCGTTCGACACACGCGTCGCACACGACGTAGGGCGGGTGGGTACGGACGGGCTCGAGGCGCCCGGCCGCGGTGTCGAGACGCTCGCACCCGTTCATGCACGGCTCACCGGTGGGCGGGCTGTCGCGCTCGATCGTGGGCCGCTTCGGGACGTACGGCTCGGGCGCCGGGGTCGGGGTCTGCCGCAGGTGCTCGACGCCGAGCGAGACCCACCCAAGCTCGACGCTCACCAGCGTCCCGTCAGCGATGACCCGGCGCATCGCCTCTGCGCGTTCGTCGACGCTCACCTCGCTGGCGCGGTAGTCGGCGCACGCCGTGCAAGAGCACGTCCGGCGGGGGAGGTCGGACCAGGTGCAGTACGGGATCATCGGACGTCTCCTGTGTCGAGTACGAGCCACGTGGTGATGACGGCGAGGACGCCCCACCCGTGGTCGCCGAGCAGCGACGCAACGAGGGCCAGCACGAGGATGGCCAGCGCGAGCGCCCGCTGCGGCGGGCTGGGCACGAGGTTGCTTCGGGTCACGCGGTGTCCTCCATCGACTCGTCGGGCTCGACCTCGTCGGGGTAGTCGAGAAGCAGCACCCCCGGTGGTGGAGTCCATCCCTGCTCGATGAGCCACGTCATGACTGCCCCGGGATGGTGAGGCATGGCGCTTCCGAACTTCATCCGCTCCCTGAACGCGGACAGCGCTTCGAGGTGAGTCGTCACCTCGTCGAGTTCCGCCTGCACTTCGGCGGCTGTCTCCGCGGCCCGGTCGCCGAGCACGGCGAGCGTGGTCCGCAGCTCGGACGCCCGGTACTGGGACACGTCGCGCACCACAGGTCGCGCCGTCATCGGGACTGCTCAAGCAGCTCGGCGATGCCGCGCAGCGTCTCGGCCGACAGGACGCCGGGGAAGAACGGCGCGGGTTGGAACCCGAGGCCGTCGCCGAACGTGGCGAAGCGTCCCGCCTCGATCGTGCGCAGGTCGGCGGGCGCGTCGGGGCTGGAGAGGATGACGAGCTCGCCGGCCGGTGACGGCTCGGTGGTGATGGTCGTGCCCGTGCTGGTCGTGATCATGGGGTCTCCTCAGTGGTCGTGGGCCGCGGGGCGGATGGCTTCATCCACCCGGTCGGGTTGCATCGCGGGCACTCCGACGCCCGATGCTCGGGGAGGGCTGCGAACTGGCACGCCACGGTCAGGACACTTCGCTGTAGCCGAGCTGCCACACAGTCCAGGGCAGAGGAAGCGCGTCGAGGGGCAGAGGTCCGATGGGCCGGTTGATGTCTTCGTCGGGGCCGTGGCCGTCGTCCTCGTTCCGGGGGCGGGTGACGTACCAGTCGCCGTCTTCGGTGGACCACGCCTGCCACTGTTCGCCGCCGTTGTCGCGGATCACGACGGTGTCGCTCGGCTCGGCCCCGTAGAACGCCTCCTCGGTCTCGTAGAGCGCGACCGTGGTCGGGTGGTCGACACGCTCCCGGAACACGAGGCCGGCATTCTGCATCCGGTTGATCAGGTCGGTTGCTTGCTGCCTGGACAGGTAGACGTAGTCGCTGCCAAGCAGCGCCTCATAGACCTTGTTGAGGGTGTTCTCGTCGTGCGTGGTGATGGCGTGCATGGTTCCTCCGGTGTGGTGTGGACGTGCTCTGCCGTCTTGCAGGGCGCGGGCGTAGTCGTCGGGGTAGTAGTGGGCCCACGCGTTGAGGAAGGACCGCCGGCCGTGCTCGGTGCCTCGGTCGGCGTGGGATGGGGCGTCAGCGAGGAACGCAGCGAACCTGCGCACCTCGTCGGCGTCGTGGACGGTGATCCGGCCGTCGGCCTGCATGCGCTCGAGCTGCTCGTCGAGGTCGCTCATGCCGCGGTCCGGCGCGACGTGGCGGTGAGCATCGGCATCGGCTGCGGCGCCCGGTCGAACAGGCCCTCTTGGACCAGCTCGACCTCGACCTCGGTCTCGTCGTCGGTGATGATCCCGAGCCCGGACGGGTGCGGGTCGTGGACGAGCTGCAGGTCGCGGTCCATGAGGACGCAGTGCCGCCACGGGCCGCGGGGGCTGGGCCCGGTCACGATGAACCAGGCGCCCTCGTCGAGGTCGTCGCGGAGGTTCCGCAGGCCCTCGACGCCGCCGATGACGTAGCCGTAGTCGTAGCCGCGTGCGCGGAGCCACCGGCGGGCCTCGTCCATCCACGAGCGGTAGCGGACGAAGTTCGGGACGGTCGACGGGTGGACGCCGAGCATGTTCGCGATGCACGTGCGCCAGCAGTCGCCCGGCTCGCCGGTGACGTCGTGGCCGTCGCCGCGGTCGGGCGACGCGAGCACGAGCTGATGGACGAGCGTGCTCACTGCGCCTCCTCAGGTGCGCGTGGCACCTCCCCACGCAGCAGACGGGCGCCGTCACGGATGCCGTTGACCCAGTTGCCGAGCAGGCCGGGCGAGCCGTCCCATCCGGTGCGCTCGGCTTCGGCGTCGGCGTGCGCGTCGATGTGCAGCGCGGCCGACTCCTGCCCGCGGGCGAGGAGCGTGTCGCGGATGAACTCGACGACCGCTCGGGCGGCGACGACGTCGTCGCCGCGGTGTGCGCGGCCGAGCTTCTGTGCGATGACGGTCGCGAGCAGCGCGGCGCACGTCCGATCGTGGGGGCGGATGAGGTGCTGCCGCTTCTCGTTCACGTGCAGGGTCCACGGCGAGGCGGGCAGCCCGTTCACGAGCGACAGCGGCTCAGAGCACTCGCCACAGATGGCGAGAGTCCACGTGATCCCGTCGAGGTCGAGGGTGCTCATGCGTCAGGCAGACGGTCGCGGTCGCCGTGGCCGTGTGGGTCACGCTCGAACTCGGCCTTGCACGGTTCGCACACGGGCCGGGGTGCCGGGTCGTGCTGGGGGACGAAAACGTACCCGCAGAGCGCGACGATGGGAAATCCCTCGATCCGGGCGCGCATGACGTACGCGTGCGGCGTCTCGTCGGGCTCGCCGGCGGGCGTCTGCACGATGTGCGTCGCGTCGACAGGGTCGGTGGTCGTGTTGGTCTCGACAATGGGTCGGTCGAGGGTGGCCGCCGCGCTCACTGCGCGTCCCCGCTGGTCTGCAGGTCGATGTCGGGGACGATCGACTCGGGACGGAACACGAGCTTGTAGCGGAACGGGTCGACGTCGGACGTCTCGACCTGCTCCGAGACGTAGGTGACGTTGTCGGAGAGCCCGAGGGTGTTGCGCTTGTACTGGCCGTCGCCGACCTTGCAGATGACGTCGACCTTCCGGCCGTCGTTCTCGATCGAGCATCGGCCCTGGATGGTCAGGAGGTACTTGTCGGTGATGCCGTTGACGAACACGATGCGGCGTTCGACCTTGAACCCCTCGGCCTCCTTCGACAGGTTCTCGTTGACGGTGTCGGCCTCAGTGGTGCAGGCCGCGGCGCCGAGGAGCAGCGCGAGCACGGCGGTGATGGTGGTGAGCTTCTTGGTCATGGTGGATCAGTCCTTCGTGAGTGGGTGGGAAGTGGTGCAGCGCCAGCAGATGACGGCGCCCGACGTTGGCCACCAGTCGTGACCGCGTCGGGCGCAGATGAGTCGAGCGATGAGCAGCCGGCGCACTACGGCACCGCCTCGGTGTCCGAGGCGGTGTGCAGCAGGCGGACCCACTCGCGCTCGCCCTTCCCCGCCTTGAGCGCAGTCGGCGACGTGTGGGTGTCGAGGGTGACCGCGGCGAGCGCGAGCGTCGCGTGAACCTGCGCCCGGGCGGCGAGCACGGACGCAACCGAGGCCGACTCCCACGTCTCGACCGACGCCTCGCCGAGGAGCCTCTCGGCCTCGCGGAAGTGGTCGGGGCCGGACATCGCTGCGGGGGTGCTCATCCGAGCCCCCACACGGCGACCCACACGAGGACCGCGATGACCCACGACATGAGCATTGCGCCGGCGCCCGCGTCGCCGAACCGACGTTGCGCGAGGGCGACGCTCCCAAAGAACAGGATGACGAGCAGGAGCAGCGCGGCGGTGACGCCGAGGATGTTGCGGAGGATCATGGGGTGGGCCTTTTGAGTCCGAGGTCGTCGTAGATGTCCTGCACGTGCTGGTCGAACCAGTCGCGGGCTTCGGCCAGCTCGCGACGTTTCACGGCCCGCAGGTAGGCGGCGTCGTTCATCTGCCGCCCGACGCTCTCCATCCGTCGGATGAAGGGCTGCACGTCGGCCACGACCGTGATCTGCGCTTTGAGGGCCTGCCGGATGCCCGCGGCCCACCGCTCGACGTAGTCGCGCAGCGCCGGGTTCGCGAGTTGCTCGGCGGACGGTGATCGGACGCCGAACGTGTCGCGGACGCGCATGCCGAGCCACGACAGCCCGTGGGCATCTCTCGAGCCGTCGAACCCGGCGATGAGCGGCGACGCTGTCGGGCGGCGCCGGCGGGCCGCGGTGCGGATGATGTCGCGGACCGCGTCGACCACGCGTCTCACCGGCCGTCCTCGGACGGCGTGACGGCCTCGACGTGTACGGGCTGGTCGATCATGGACTCGGGCACCGCGATGACCGCGTTCGGCAGCAGCGGCGCGAACGCGCTGTCGGGCACCTGCAGCTGCAGCTTCACCACGACGGTGTTCGGGTGGACCGTACGCGGGTAGGTCTGCGTGACCCGCTCGACCTTGATCGAGTCGACGGGCCGCAACCCGGTGTCAGGGTGGGCCGTTCCGTAGCGGCGGCGCTCGGCTCGGACGACGGCATAGACGGTGGCGATGTGGGTGGCGGTCATGGTCATGCACTCCTCGGTTGGAAGACGTGTCGGTCGTTCTTCGGCTGGGTGGATGCGGCCAGCTCGCACGACCGCTTGGACTGCCCGCACACGTCACACGTGACGGCCGGGCGGGTGGCCTCGACGGCTCGAGGAGCGCCGATGGCCTCCCACGTGCCGATGAACGCAGACGCGAAACGCGGGGGCGGGTTCTGGCAAGTCCGCAGCGCCCACTCGACGAGCCGGTCGTCGCCGTGGCGTGCGATGAGCGCGCTGATGGCCTTGAGCCGGTCGTCGTCGATGTCCCACCGGAGCCCTGCCAGGGCGACGTGAGCAGCCATCTTCGACCGCAGGATGTCCACGTCGCCCGGAAGAGGTCGCGGAGCATCGCCGCCGCCGCTGCGCTCGCGGTCTGCTGCGGCAGCAGCAGAGGGTCGGGTCGGGCCGGGCTCGGGCCGGGGTTCACGAACACCTCGCGAAGTTCGCTCCGTGTTCGCACGAACATCTGACTCACGTTCGGGGGACGTGCGCTGGCGCTGACGGTGTCGTGCCATCCGGTCCCGAGCCTCGGCGCGCTTCGCCTCGACGTCGGCCTTCGTGGGCTGGTGCTCGGACCAGTTGACGAACTGGTAGCCGGGCTCGCCGTCCTCGTCGGTCGCGTGCTGCCAGAACCCGGCCTCGACGAGACGTTCGGCCAGGGCCTCCCCGTCGTCGTCCCATCGGTCGAGCTCGTCGGCGGGCACGAACCCGTCACGCAGGTGGTCCGACGACCACGTGCCCGCGAGGGTCCACAGGCCGATCGCGGCGGCGTCGCGCTTCTTGGGCTTCGCGGAGCGGACGGCACGTCGGGTCTTGCGGTGGTCGTGGAACTTGTCGTCGGTCCGGAACCAGGGCATTACGCGGCCTCCTCTTCCGGCTCAGCGGTGTAGCGGTGCGGGTTCCACCCGGTCGCCTTCGCGAGCTGGGTCAGCGACTTCCCGGACTCGCGGTACGCCGCGACGACTGCCCGGCGCTCGGCCGGGGTGGTCGGCACGACGACGCCAGCGAGCAGCCGCTCGACGACGACGCTGTCGACGTAGGTCGCGTCGTCGAGGACGTCGAACGTGTCGTGGATGTCGGCTAGGGAGCCGGGGTCATCCCATGCGATCGGAGGGAGGTGCCCGGCGTTGCGGGCCCGCGCCGCGGTGTGTGCGGACGGTCCGACCACGAACTCGTTGGCCTGGAAGAACTCTCGGATGGTGCGCGCCATCTGGACCTGCACCTTCGGTCGATCCCGCCACGTGCCTCGGGGGTTCAGCGGCATGTCCTGCTGCTTGATGCCGCCGGCCATGAGGGAGTAGATGCGGCGGCGTGTCAGGTCGGAGTTGACCAGCGCGGTGTCGGGCAGGTCGTCCTCGGTGATGTCGCGGAGCTTCGCGAAGGTGCCGCGGTTGACGGGGCTCTTGAGCCGGAACGTCTGCGCGAGGTCGGTCCGCGCCAGGCCAGCGGCTTCGGCGAGCGCGTGTGGCGTGAGGCCCTGCTGCAGCCAGTACCCGAGCACGGCGAGAACCTCGTCGTGGGTGTGGCGGCAGGAGCCGTAGCGACTCCGGTGCAGGGTGCGTTCCTTGTTCGCTCGGAAGTGGGCGAGCGCGCAGCATGGGGCGCGGCACCCGGCGACGTAGCCGGAGTTCAGGCCGTGGCGGGGGTCGTTGGTTGCGATGGTGGTCACGGTGGGTCTCCTGATGGGTCAGTAGAGGCCCGCGAGCAGGCACGAGCAGACGACCGTCGGGGTCGGGCTCGTGGGGTCGCGGGCGAGGTTGCGCCAGGCGTGGAACGGGCACGGGTCGACGAGCTGCTCGCCGGTCTCGTGGCGGGCGATGACCTCGTCGCCGGTGTGCCAGCCGCCGACGGCCCGCAGAGGCGCGAGCGCACCGCAGGTGAGGCACCGGGCCACACGAGTGCGCGGCAGGGCCTCGTAGAGCCCACGCCAGCCGGGACACGTGTCCGGGCGGTCGATGGTCCACGGCTGGAAGATGAGGCCGTCGTCGCCCGCGTACCCAGCGCGTCGACCGGCGCACGTCCCGCAGGCGGGTTCGCCGTCGGGTGGGGTGTCGCAGGCGACGGCGTGCTCGAGGTCGTTGATGTGCTGTCCGCACCACAGGGCCACGACGGTGCGGTCGACGCGGTCGATGCGGTAGCCGGACCTCGGCTGGTGCCAGCGGCCCATTCGTCGGGTCCGCAGGTACGGGCGCGCTTCGGTGAGAGGTTCGCCGGGCCACGCGCCCCCGCCCGACGTGAGCGGGGGCAGCAGCGCGACGGTGCTCACGACTCGATGGCGAGAGTGTCGGTGACAATCTCGCGGACGTGGTCGCCGATGCGGCCATCGCGGAACGCCTCGGCGAGCGCGGCGAGCTGCGCCGGGCTGATGCGCGTGGACACGGTCGGGTCGCCGACGCGGCGCTCGACGCCGGGCACGAGCTCGCCGGTGTCGGTGTCGACGGCGCCGTGGTCGCCGACGTCGAGCCTGTCGAGGAACGACTTCTCCCACGCGGGCGACACGTTCTTGGTGGTGACGATCGCGGTCGGGTAGTTGTCCTCGACCCACGCGAGGAACGTCTCGCGGCCGACGACCTTCGTCGTGCCCTTCGGATCGGACACGGACACGGTCGCGACGTCGGTGTCGTCGTCGAGCCGGGCGTGCTTCCGGTCTCCTCGGTCGAGGTGCTCGGTGACCTCGGCCTTGACGACGGTCTCGGCCGCACGCAGCTGGTCGATGAGGAACTTGATGATGGCGGCGCGGACGGCCGCGTTGCGGGCGCTCACCGGGGGTTCTTCGCTGCGTAGTGCGCGTCGGTCGCGGCGAGCGTCTTGAGGAAGTGGTCGACGACGTCGAAGTAGAGCCTGCCCGGGGAGAGGTTCCGGTCGTGCGCCGGGATGTAGTGCCCGGCCTCGCGGTGCGAGTTCACGAGCGACTCGATCAGGGCCTTGTCGACGGCGACCACGGGGGTGAACCTTGTGACGGCGGCGATGGGGATGCCGGTGCTGCCCCCGATCATCTGCTGGCGGAACACAACCCACTCGGCCACTTCCGCGAAGGGGCGCCCGTCGAGCTGCCACTCGAGCCGTCCGAGCGTCAGCTCGGACGGGAGACTGTCGGCGACGGGATGGCCGATGCGGAACAGGTTGCCGGACTCACCAGGCTTCTGCTTCTCGTTGCCGGTGGCGCGGTACTCGCGGGCGAGCCCGTCGATCGTGGTCGACTCCCAACGGATGAGGTCGCCGGGCCGGATGTCCTCGGTGGTGATGGGCTGCTTCATGGGGTCGGTCCGTTCTGTCGGGCAGCGGCGGCGCGCTGCATCTGCTGGTGGCGGGCGATGACGAGGTCGATGAGCCGGACGGTCTCGCCGTGCTGGTCGCGCACGGGCGCCTCGGTGAGGCCGTGCTGGGTGATGTAGAACCCGGCCGCGTTGACGACCTCGGGGTCGTCGGTGTTGAGGACGCGGTCGCGGACCTCGGTGGGGGAGTCGACGCGGACGCCGTCGGCGCACCACGTCGTCAGCGCGCCCGTGAACGCGGGCGACGCGGCGTCCGGGTAGCGGCCGGCGGGCACCTCGGGGACGCGGGACTTCGTGACCTGCAGGTGGTGCTGCTCGTCGAGGTCGGCGACGATGTCGAACTCGTACTCGATGCCGTCGCGCTGCTCGGGCTTGAGGCCGATGACGCGGGCGACCTTCCGGCCGTCCTCGGCGACGTCGACGACGTGCTCGGTCTTCACCCGGTGGGTGACGATCACGTGCCCGGGGTAGGTCGCGAGCGCGTTGAACATCTGCCGCTCGATGGGCCGGGCCTCGTTCCATCCCGACCGGACGTCGTTGCGGGTCTTGAGGCTGTCGGCCAGCTCGAGCATCCCGTCGGGCCCGGACCAGTACTGCGTCAGTGAGTCGACCACGACGACGTCGTGCCCGGACTCGGCCGCGTCGCCGAGGAGCTGGGTCAGCGACCCGGGCGCGAAGAACGGGGGAGCGTGGTGGTCGAACGACCACCCGTTGACGCCGACGTACGTGCCGGCGGAACGGCGCTCGGTGTCGATCACCGCGATGCGCTCTCCGAGCTGGTGAGCGATGAGCAGCGCGGTGTACGTCTTCCCGGACCCGGACGGGCCGGACAGCGCCACGCGGGCGTGGCGGGCTTCGCGCACGGCGGGCAGGAACAGGGACGGACTGTCGGTCACGGTGTGTCCTTCTTGGGGGGTGGTGTGCTGAGGAGCGCGTCGATGGCCTCCTCCTGGTTCGGCCACGACTTGCTCGTGAACTCGCCGCCGGGACGAGCGAAAATCCATCGCCCGGTGCGCAGCCGGATGACCTTCCCCTGGCGGTGTCCGCCGACGATCACGACGCCGTCGTCGGTCACGACCCGGTTCGACGTGTTGCCGTTCATGGCCCTCACGGGAGGTACTCCTGCATCACGTGCGCGGGCGCGTGGTCGGGGCAGAACCCGCCGACCTCGCCGAGCTGCGTGCAGCCGAACCGCTTGCACGGCGGGTAGTCCTGCCAGTACTCCTCGGGCACGACGTCACGCGGTGCACTCGCCCGGCGCATGGCGTCACGCTCCGCGCCCTCGAGCCGCTCGAGGTAGGCGTCGGCCATCACTCGACGCTCTCGTCGTGGCGACGGGCGGACGCGGCGTCGTGAAGTCGCGCCCTGGCCCACTCCTCGTTCTCCGCGAGCGACGTCTTGCACGGACCGGACAGCCATGCGGCCCACGAGCGGGTCGCGGACCTCTCCTCGGACGCCGCAGCGAGGTCGGCGCGGTGCGCTCGGACCTCGTCGGCTTCGTGCTGAGCGAACGACACGATGAGCACGCACACGACGGCGGCGACGACGATCACGATGATGACGAGGAAGGTGAGCGCGAGCGCCTCGGGCAGGTTCGACGTTGAGTTCATGCTGCTGTGGCCTCTTCCTGGTGGGCGACCTCGGCGATGGCGCCGATGAGGTCGCGTGCGGCGGGCGGGGTGACGGCGTTGCCGTAGCCCTTGACCTGCTGGCGGCGGGTGCCGAGCACGATGTAGTCGGACGCGAACGCCATCCCGGCGCCGACCTCGTGGGGCTCGAGCATCCGGAACAGGCAGTCGTCGACCTGGGCCGCGGCGGCTTCGATGTCGCCCGGCGTGAGCAGTGACGGGATCGGACCCGACGCGGTGAGCGTCCGCAGGTGCTCGTCGGCCGGGGTGGTGTGCCGGGCGGGGTGTCCGCCGCGGACGCCGTTGTTGCGCATGATGAGCGCGTACCGGTCGCGGGTGGTGAGCGTGCCGACCGGGTCAGCGACGGGCTGGGCCGTCTCGCTGTTGCCGTAGTACGGCGCGAGGAGCGACTGGTGGCCGGCGGTCGTGAGCGTGCGGAGGTACTCCGACGCTGGCGTGACCATTTCGCCGCCGGCGCCCCTCGACCCGTTGTTCCGCATGACGAGCGCGTGGTGGTTGCCCGACGCCGTGACGGTCGACATCGGGTCTGCGGTCGACCGTGCCTTCGAGCCGCCGCCACGCAGTTCCGCGATGAACGGCGGGTAGGCGAGGGCGAGGTCGTGGCGGGCGGTCTGAGTCCGGAACGGGTCCGACAGCGGCTTCGCGGACTTCCCGTCGCGGCCCTCGAGCGGCACCGCGAGCGCCTTCGATGCCGTGGTGTGCAGGGACCGCAGGACCTGGTCGACCGGCCAGGACCGGTAGTAGCTGTTCGGGTCGCCGTGCCCGGGGTGGCGATGGTTGGTGGCGTCGTAGGTGTTCCCGGCAGCCTCGACGACCTGCGGCAGCGACCAGTACTTCGCGATGCCGGCCGTGATGCGGGCGCGGGTCTTGTCGGCTAGGGGCCGTTTCCGGTCGCCGATCCGCTTGCCGGGCAGCGACCAGTCGATCGCGGCGGCGGCGGGCAGGTAGCCGGGCTCGACCTGAGTGCCGCACCCGGGCGTCGTGCACAGGTAGACGTACTGCTGGCGGTACTTGCCGACGGTCCGGCCGTTCTTCCACGCCTGGAACGTCTCCACGACGGTGTCGCAGCGCGAGCAGTGGCCGCGGGGGCGCATGAAGCGGTCGACGTCGGGGGCGGGCTGGTCGTTGCGCCAGAACACGACGTAGAGCCGGTCGCGGGACTGCGGGGCGGGGTCGCCGAGCGCCTGGGCGTGCATGCTGTTGAGCGACACGACCCGGTAGGAGTAGCCGAGGTTCGTGAGCCCGCGCTGCCACGCCTCCCACGCGGGCCGGTACGCGGCCTTGGTGGCGATGTCGACGACGTTCTCGACGACGCCGTACCGGTAGCGGTGGTGGTCGACGAACCGGAGGACGTCGAACATGAGCAGGCGGGAGCGGGTCGCGACGTCCTCGTCGGCGTCGACCTTGAGGTCGTCGTCGAGGTCGTCGAACAGGGACCAGCCGCCGAGGATGGGCGCGAGGTCGGCCTTCTTGCCGTTGGCCTGCGACCACTGCGTGCACTCGGGCGAGGCCCACAGGATGTCGGTGGTGGGGAAGAACGACGGGTCTTCGAGGTGGAGGTCGACGTGGGCGTGGTCGGTGTCCTGGTGGTTCGCGGTGTGGACGTCGACGGCGAGCTGCCAGTGGTTCGCGGCCATGGCGACGCGCACCCCCTGGACGAGGATCGCGCCGGACGAGGCGCCGCCGAATCCGGCGAACAGATCGGTCACGGTGAGGGTCATGAGTGGGGTTCCTCGGGGACGACGGCCACGGGCCGCTCGGTGAACGTGAAGGTGAGGACGACGGACTTCGGGACGCGGGCGATGTAGGTCCGCAGGTCCGGGCCGGTGAGGTGGGCGTCGTCGTCGTCGGGCAGCAGGTCGGCGTCGACCATCCCGTCGATCAGCGCCTTGAGCGTGAGGACCAGGTTGTGGGCGTCGCGGCGTTGCCGGTTCGGCCACCCGATTCGGACGGTCAGGTCTGCGCCCGTGAGCGCCGGGACGCGGTGCTGACGGATGGCGAGCCGCCCGATCTGTCGCAGGACCTTGATCTTCCGGGCGCCGTCGTAGCGGCGGTTGAGTCGGTCGTTGAGGGTGACGACGTTGGCCATCGGGACCACGAGCACGAACTCGTGCACGGTCACCACGTCGACCAGCCGAGCGTCTTCTGACCGTTGATGACGATGCGCTCGAGTCGGTCGCGAACATCGACTGCGAAGGTCTTTCCGTCGGTGCCGTGCTTGCCCTGGTAGGCGTCGAGGACGAGCGTGATGAGGGAGACCACGAGTGGCCGGTCACCGAACCGGCTCGCGTTGATGAGCCGACGGATCGTGGCGTCTGCGCGCCCGGTGTCCTCGGAGACCTCGAGCGGCTTCCCCTGGTGCATCGCGCACCCGCAGGTGACCCGCATGGCGATGTCGGCGGCGAGCGTCGTGAGGAACCCGAGGACGAACGCCTGCGCCTCGACAGTGGGCGCGTGCTCACGCCACCACTCGATCCGCTGGGTCTTGCCGGGGCCGTCGGGCAGGGTCCGCATGAGCTCCACGTAGTCGACGAGCGCCTCGCTGGCCGGGATCACGTCGCCTCGCCGGTGGAGAGGATCGCGGCGGCGATCACGCGGACGACGGAATCCGTGAGCATGGCGGGCATGGAGCCGTCGGACCACATGAGGCCGATGGACCCGTCGGGGAGCACGACGGCGTCGGGGTGACCCTGCACGGTGAGCGTGGGGACGTAGACCTGGTGGGCGATGATCCTGTGGGACCGATCGATGGCGGCGACGGCCCCCGACTGCGCCTCGTCTGTGCGGGGTCGGCCAGCCATGGACACGTCCTGGCACGGGGGCGCCTCGCGACGTCGACAGAGGTCGTCGATGCGCTGCTGGTAATCGGCGATGGCTTCGTCGATGTCGGCCTGCGTGAGGTCGCTCATCGTGCGCGGCGTCCGTTGAGGGCGGCGACGATCAGGTGTGCGAGCGGCCACGCGGCGAGCACGGCGAGGAGGGTGTAGCCGTTGAACATGGGGTCTCCGTTCAGGGGAAGCACGAGGGCCCGTCCGACGTGATGGTTCGGACGGGCCCTCATGGGGGTGGTGCGGTGCGCTGCAGGTCAGCCGATCGACCCGCGGGTGATCTGCGCGTCGTCGGGCAGCGCGGTGCCGAGCGCGACGATGACGTCCTCGAACGCGTGGACGAGGACCTCGTCGGGGCGGTCGAGGCGGACGCCGAGCGTGAGCTGGCCGTTGCTGATGCGGTAGCGGAACCGCGCCTCGACCTTGTAGAGGCCGGCGCCCTCGAATGGCCGCAGGGCCAGCTCGAGCTTCTCGGGGACGACGAGGTCTCCGGTCTGCCCGGCGCGGGCTGTCGCGGTCTCGCTGTAGGCGAACTTCCGCTCGCCGTTGGAGGTGCGCTGGCTCGACTGCCACTCGACGCCGGTGTAGCCCTCGAGCGTCTGCGCGACCTCGAGCATGACGGCCGCGTCGGGCACCCGGATGTCCTGCGCGTTGTCCTCGAGGAAGTCCGCGAACTCCTTCTGCGGGATCAGCTTCCCGTCGACGGCGAGCCACGCCTTCCACGGGTCGGTCGGCTTGGCCTCGAACACGACGCGGTGGTCGCGCCATCCGGCCGCGCCGGCGGCGCCGTTGGCGTGGCCGTTGAGCACGCCGGTGATGCGACGCTGCAGGATGTCGGCCCACACCTCGGCGTCGGCGGGCTCGTAGTGTCGGGCGAAGTAGTCGGCGAACCCGTCGATGTCGTGGACGTGGACGGTGCCCTTCTTGCGGCGCGGGTGGTTGCGGAACTCGTCGCGGTCGAGGTCCAGCTCGGCGAGGCTGGCACCGGCGGGCACGACCACGGCGTAGCGGCTGCCCTCCCACACCTCGACTGGCTTCGCGGCGTGCTCGGCGAGGCTGGTGATGGACGCGACGGTCTCGTCGTCCAGATGGGTGATGCTCATGCCTGGTTCTCCTTGATGTTCTTGACGGGCTCGTCCTTCGACGCGACCGCCTTGAGCGGCTCATCGAACGTGAGCTGGTTCGGGTCGGACCGGGTGAGGTTGCCGTTCTCGTCCGGGAAGAACAGCGACGACTTCCGGTCGTGCTGCGGCGCCTTGACGACGACGGTGTCGTCGACGAGGAGCATGTCGACGTTGCCCTTCATGGGCTTGATCGTGAGCGTGAGCTGCAGCTTCCCGGCCTTGCCGGTCTCCCGGACGGCCGCGACGACGTCGGCGAGCTTCTCGGTGAGCTCCTCGTGCGTCCGGCCGTTCTGCACCTCCCGCAGCCACGCGGTGAACGGGCGGTTGTGCTGCTCGTCCTCGGCCAGGTCGTCGGCGCTCACGACTGACCCTTGCCGAGCGACTCGCGGAGCGACTGGCCCTTCGTGAGCGTGGCGACCTTCGCCCCGTGCTCGAGCCCGTACTCGACGGCCTCGAGTCGGGTACCGAACACGACGATGTCGTCGAACGACGTGGTGTTGTCCGACTTCGCGATGGGGACGTAGGCGACGTGGAGCAGGTCGCGGCGCGTCGCCTTGGGCCCCTCCTTGGCGGGCGGCGAGGCCGCGGTCTTGGCGGTCTGGTTGGGCATGGTGTTCCTTCCGGTGATGGTGTGGTGATGCCGCAGGGGCCCGGCTCGCGGGGAAGTGCGAGCCGGGCCCCTGGTCTTGGGGTGGGTCAGGACGGCGTGGTGAGGCGCTCGATGAGCGTGTTCACCTCGGCGGTCGAGTAGGTGCGGTCGAGGTTCGACGACGACGTCGCGGCGACCTTGCCGTCGGCGTCGAGCACCCTGACGCGCCAGGAGGTGACGGACGCGGCGGACGACTCGTCGAGCGTCGCGAGCGCCTTCGGCTTGGGCGCCGGGTACTGCCACACCCGGACGGTGCTGCCGGTGTCCAGGGCGTACGTGAACGTGAGCCCAGCGGGCGTCATCGCGAACGTCCGCCCCGGCCCGTCGGCGAGCACGGTCCTCTCGTCGGGCTGCTCGGGGTCGTCGACCGTCCACGGCCCGCGAGGAGTGAGGAACACGGCGTCGACGGCGGCGATGATCGTGTCGCGGTCGGCGTCGTCGGCAACGGTGATGCCGTGGTCGGCCGCGAACGCCGCCCACGCCTCGGTGCTCGATCCCTTGCCGCTGCGCGGCGGTAGCTGGGGTGCGGTGCTGGTCTCGTTCGTCTCCATGGGTGGCCTCCTGGCTCACGTGGTTGGGGTGGGACGTTCGTCGGGCTGCGCGTCGATGTAGGCGAGCAGCGACTCGCGGGTGATCCGTGCGGAGCCGTTCTTGCCGCCGACCCACTTCTCGCGGAGCTGACCGGCGTGGATGAGGCGGATGACCTCGCGCTCGGACATGGACAGCTCGAGCGCGGCGCGGCTGCGCTTCATGAGCAGCGGCAGGTACTCGGCGTCCGCGTCGTCGGTGGTCACTGCAGCCATTCGGCCAACCTGTAGACGCCGACCTTGCGGCCGTGGGCCGACGGCACCTTCGAGGACCGCCAGCCGGTCTCGACCAGTCGCCCCTCGGCCTTGAGCGACGCGAACACGCGGCCGATGCGGTTCATGTTCACCATCGGCAGGTGCGGGCGGATGTCGTCGGAGGTGAACTCGCCACCGTTGGCCGCTCGGCCGGTGGCCAGGATCAGCTCGCGGAGCAGGGGCGTCTCGGCGTCGGCGCGGGCACCGCCGTCGAGCTGGGCGAATGCTGCGAGCCGCGCCTCCATGCCGTCGTCGACGGTGGGTGAGGGCTGCTCGACGGAAGGTGTCGACATGGTGTCTCCGTTCGGTCGTGCTGGTGTGATGGAGTGCCGTGGCCCGGCTCGACGGGCTGCCCGCCGGCCGCATGTCGCGGCGTGCGAGGCACGGCTGTACCCGGCATCTGTGACCCGTCCCCCATGTCGGGGGTGCGGGCGTGCCGGGCTCCTGCCGTCGTCTTTGACCCAGTGATCCGCTCGCCCCGGAGGGGTCGTGGCGGTGGGCGCGACGCAGGAGGTTTCGGTCGTTGGTGGTGGTTGACGGGCCGCGTCGAGGGCCGCACGTTCCGGTGGCGGTGACCTCTTGGTCCGCGACAGGCCAGGACCGCCGCAGAGGAGTGCCCTGCGTTCCTTGGATTGCCTGTCGATTCCGGCCCCGGTGTGGGGCCTCACGCTGTCGAGTTGTGATGGGTGCGAGCCCGCATCGGGGCGTAGTGCGCCAGACCCACGTCCCGGCAGGGGCGTGCGTCTGAGTCGGTGGGAGACCGTCAGCCGGTGGCGGCGAGGTCTCGCTGGGCAGCGAGGTGGCGACCGATCGTCTCGGTGACGATTCGGACCCACCCGTCGGTGACGTTGACCAGACCGTTCTCGGCCTGGGACAGGTAGCGCAGGCTGACGCCCGCTTCGAGGGCGAGCTCACGCACGGTCATGTCGGCGCTGAGCCGAAGGGCCCGCAGCGCGACGCCGAGTCGCTCGGCCTCCTGCTGCCTGGCCTCGGCGGGCCGTCCCCGCTTCGCTGTTTCCCTCATGGGAATGAATCTAGACGGTTTCTTCCCATTCGCAAGGACGACACGCGAATGTTTCCCATTGACTAGGCAAATGGGAAACATGCCGCTACGTTGAGGGCATGGAGAAGGATCACCGTGGCTCATGGGGGCCCGCAATCCGCGACGCTCGACGTCGTGCGGGGATGAGTCAGGACGACCTTGCCGAAGCTGCGGGCACCACGCGCCGCACGATCGGGTCGCTCGAGCGCGGGCATACCAACCCGCAGCCCGGCACCCTCGGTCGCATCCTCAAGGTCCTCGGCCTCGACGCCGCGCCCGCGTTCGACCAAGAGGTCGAGACCTACCTGTCGTCGATCATCGGACCGCTCCTGCAGCAGGTCCCCGCGGCACAACGCGGCGAGGCCCTCCGTCGGGTCGTGCTCGAGCTCAGCCGGGCCATCGCGCAACCGACGACGCCCTCGCCGTCCGCGGGCGGCGAAGCGTTCGGCCTTGAGGTCGTCTCCGAGAACTGACGCGGTCTACCACATTCGCAGCCCTGTGGAGGGCAACTCGCGAGTACGGCGTGGCGGTGTTGGGATGGAGTTGGCCGGACGTCCAATTACGTCCGGCTCGCCGACATCCCGCTCGTCGGCGGACCTGTCCCATCCACCGAACGAAAGCGGGCCTCCCCCCATGAGCACGACCATGTCGACCGTCACCGCCGTCTTCCTGCCGATCATCTTCACGGCAGCGTGGGAGCCGTGGCGCCAGCAGCGCACCCGGCGAGCACTGACCCTGACCGTCCACGAGCACGGACCCCGCAGCCGTCTCAACGTGCTGCGGAACGTGGTGAGCCTGCGCGTCGACCTCACCAGCGCGGAGTCGCGGTGCGCGCTCGGCCGGCACCTCGTCGAGGTCGAGCAACCGACCGTCACCGCGGCCGGACGAGCAGCTCGCGCCGACTACGTGCGCGCCGAGACCGCCCGACGGCTCATGCCGATCCTCGAGCTGGTCGACGCGCTCGCCGCAACGAGCAACGCGGCCGACGCCGCCGCCAGGCTGAACGTCGACCGCGCCACCTTCACCGACCGGCTCAAGACCCTCTCACTCGCCGAGCGGGCTCTCCTCGACGTCGCCCTCGACGACCTCCCCCGCCACCGGCTCCCGATCGTCCGACCGCGGACCGGCCTCGAGCACGCCGGCCAGCGGGGCGCCCGCGACACGCTCGTGCAGGGCGCTCATAGCCTCGCGAGCCTCCTGCAGCACGTCGGCATGCAGGTAGGCCCTCGACGAGTTGATCGACGCGTGCCCCAGGATCGCCGTGAGCACGTCGTCGGACACGCCGAGCTCGCGGAGCAGGGTCGCCGTCGTGTGGCGTCCTTCGTGGAGGACGTAGGACTCGCGGCTGGCTGACGCGTGCTGGACCCCGGCCGACCGCTGCATCGCCTTCCACTCGGCGAGCACGTCGACGGGGTCCAGCGGCCCGCCGTCCGGGCGGCACCACACGAGCCCGTGCTCGGACTCCGGGGCGACCTCGAGCCACGCGATGAGCGCAGCACGGAACCACGGCGTCATCGGCACCCACCTGCGACCCGTCCGGGTCTTCGGCCGCACGAGGTGCCACCGGCCTTCCAGGTGCCGGGAGACGAACCCGTCCGGCACCCTGAACCCCAGGTGCTTGTTCCGGTTGTCGATGTACGGGAGCGCCTGCAGCTGCCACGACACGTCGATCATCGCGTCGTCGAGGTCCGCGCACTCACGCGTCAGCCCGAGCAGCTCCGCAGGACGGAGACCCTGGAACAGGACCCCCATCCACCGGGACGGGTCCGGCGCGTTCGCGACCTCAGCGAGCATCTTCGCCAGGTGCTCCGGCGTCAGCGACGTCCGGTCCGACTCACCCACCTCAGGCGCGGGCATCGCGAGGACGCTCGCGGGCACCGGGTGACCCTCAGCCTGCGCGTCCTTGAGCATCTTCACCAGCACCGTGTGGGTGCGCCGCAGGGTCGCGGACGACCGGCCCGCCTGCCGCTGCGCGTCCTGCACCGCACGCAGGTGCGCACGGGTCAGCCGGTCGAGCCGCTGCCGCCCGATCGTGGGGATGACCCACTTGTTGATCGACCCCTTCGTGGTCCCGAACGACTTCGGCCGCTGCGTGTGCACGATCGTGTCGAGCCACCGCTCAGCCCACCGCTGCACCGTCAGCGTCGTCGACGCCGACGGCACCCCGTCGCGGGCGATGGCGCGCTGCTTCTCGACGAGCTTCGCCTTCGCCTCGGACTTCGTCTTCCCGTAGACCGGCAGCCGGCGCCGGGTCCCCTTGTCCGAGATACCCGCCTCGACCGTGCCGACCCACCTGCCCTTGCACGGGTGCTCGGGCCGCTCGCCGGACTTCTTGTCGACCGGGGGACAGGACGGGTGGTCGTGGCGCTGGTACACGCCACCGGTCCCATGCGGACGTCGGGTGCTCACGTGGCCTCCTGGCTGGTCGTCTCGGGCGAGGCGTCCTCGCCGTAGAACTTGGTGTCCGGCCCGTAGTAGGGCGGGCGAGCGACGCAGACCCACTCGCCGTCATCATCGGACCGCTGGCCGGCGTTGGCCTCGTGGTCGTCGCAGTCGCAGCACCCGCACGCGTGAGGGTCCTTCTCGACGTCGTGGCCACGCGGCAGGTCGCAACCGTGGGTGCCCCAGAAGGTCCGGCACTGGACGTCGGCGCGGCCGCGGAGCCGCTCCTCGAGCGTGTTGGCAGCAACCGTGATCGCGAACCGGCAGAGTCCGGTGAGGTTCGTCGGGTCGGCGCCGCGTTCGTCGCGCACGGTGTAGCCGGCCGCGATGGTCCGCAGCTCAGAGACAGCCTCCCGCGCCGCCTCTTGTCGCTCAGCAGTGCGGATCGGGGCCAGGGCGGCGAGAGCCGCATCGGCCAGCCGGTAGCCGTCGACCTTCTCGTACTCGGGCAGCGTGTCCCAGGGGTCGACCGCGCTCCTGGCCCACTCGACGTGCCGCTCGAGCCAGAGCGTGTGCGCAAGGTTCTCGCGCACCACCTCCACCTCCCGCGCCTGCTCGGGGGCGTTGTCGTCCGCGCTCACTGGTCGGCCTCATCAGTCGGTTCGATGTCCTCCACGGCGTGACACGGGCAGGCGCACCTGGGCGTGCTGCAGGTGTCGTGGTCGGCCGGGTAGCCCGGTCCGCAGACCCCGCGAGGCCAGCCCGTGCACGCCGTGCTCACGATGCGATCCCACTTCTTGCGGTGCGGAAACAGGATGACGACCACGGGCTACGCACCCCCATCGGTCAGGGTGACGAGGTCGGTGGGCGCGAGGTAGTACGTCTGCACGAACGGCCGTTCGCAGGAGGGCGGGTAGTGCCAGAGCCGAACGGTCGTCCTCTCGGCCTGGTGGTACACGTGGTTGAGCTCCCCGCGCCACCGGTCCGGCGTCTCGGCTGCCCACTGCGCTGGCACCTCTACCTCCCACCCGATGTGCACCCCCGACAGCGTCCGCGCCTCGACCTGCACGCCACGGTCCTCGCTGCGGGCGGTCACGGGGTGCCGTCCAGGGCCGTGAGAAAGTCGGTCACGGCGCGGCCGTAGGTCAGCGCACGGAAGGAGGTCATCCGGCCGGAGTCCGGGTCATCGGCTGCAACCTTCCGCAGCGTCTCGACCGCCTCCCTCGGCACCCGCACCGTGTCGTCGCCGTCCTCCGGGACCAGGCGGTAGCCAGCGTCCAACAGGACGTTGGCGAGGTGCCAGACTCCCCACCTTCCCGGGTAATCACAGGCGCACTTGGTGGTGTGGCGGGGCCTGTCGCTGCGGACTATCGGCGTGTGCTGCCGCAGGAGGTGTACCAACTCGTTGCGCGCCTCGCTCGGCAGCGGGGCCACGACGGGCTCGGGGCGGGGGGCAACGTTGAGCGATGCCTCGATCTTCTCGAGCAGCTTCACGTACTCGCCATTCGTCCGCTGCGAAACGTCGCCGCGGATCAAGTCGCAGAGCGCCTTGAGTTCGTCTGCCGAGAACGTCTTTACCTCCTGCGAATCGGGGCGCGCTGGCCCACCCAGGTGCTCGTTCACCACAGCCATGTCGGCCGCGTGCATCTTCTGAGCCAGCGTCCGCGTGTCGGGCCGGCGCAACTCGTCCGGCGTTCGCCCGGAGGACTCGCGGCCGTTCGTAGTCATCGGCGCGTCCGGAAGAAGATGCCGGCGTTCTGCATGGCGGTGATGAGGTCTGTGGCGTAGTCGTCGCAGTCCTCGCCGACGTCGATCCGGACACTCTCGGCGAGTGCGTGGTGGACCTTGGTGATGATGTCGCCGTCGTGGAGCTCCTGGGCGTTGAGACGGTCCCCGGGCTCGATGGTGACGGTCACCCGCTCGGGCCGGCCCATGTCGTTGTAGTCCTGCTCCGACATGCTGAGGCCGCGCCGGATCAAGCCGTTGTCCTCGTCGCGTGAAGTGAAGGTCGGGGAGGTGTCGAAAGCGCCGTCGAGGTCGAGGACACTGCGGGCCTTGGTGAGGTTGACGGTGGTCATGTTGTTCTCCTTCGTGGGGGTGGTGGTGTTGTTCGGGTGGGCGTGCGCGGGGATGGTGTCGCCGTCGATGAGGTCGGGGACCGGCTCGAGCGGGCCCCACTTCCGCTCGACGCGCTCGCGGGTGGCCGGCTGGGTGTCGGGTGTGTGCATTAGCCCGTCGTCGCCCTCGGTCCAGATGTCGCCCTGGCTGTCGCGCCACGCGGTCATCGGGGTGCTCCCGGGCGGGCGTGGCGCATGGTGCGCAGCAGCATGGCCACGGCGGGCGTGGGCTCCCAGCCGTCACCGGCTCCGGTGGTGGTGGTGCCGTCATCGGCCGTCATGACGACGATGACGCCGAGCTCGGGGTCGTTGATCGCGACTCGGGTGTGCGTGTTCTCCACGGTGTTGCTCCGTTCGGGTGGGTGTGATGGGGCGAGAGGGTCAGGGGCAGGTCTCGGAGTAGGCCGGGTCGCAGACGTACCCGGGGCCTTCGGCGGGCTCGGTGAGCAGTAGCGCGAGTGCCAGCGTCGCGATGAGCAGCGCGAGCGCGATGCGCCGCTTCACGAGGGCATCCCGGCGAGGAAGCGCGCCGCCATGTTGAGGTTGCCCGGGCGGTTCTGGTGGACGGTGTCGACGGTCTGCTCGCGGTCGTTGAAGCGCATGGTCGTCACGTAGGTGAACCCGAGACGCTCGGCGACGGCCTTCTGCTCGCGCCACATCCAGTAGTGGACGTCCATCTTCGAGCTGCCCCACGGGGTCGTGACGTAGACCGTCGAGCGGTCGAGGCCGGCGGCGTCGACGCGGGCGGCGAGCGCGGTGAGCGCGATGTCGACGGCCCGCTTGGACGACGACTCGTAGATCGGGACCTTGCGGTTGTTCGCGTCGCAGCCGTGGTCGTCGTTGAAGCCCATCGCGACGATGATGATGTCGGGGCGGACGCGGCCGACCTCGCCGAGCCGGTCGGCGAGGCGGGTGCCCTGGCACTTGTTGCCGCGGGCCCACATGCCGGACCCGTGCTCGGCGGACAGGGTGACGTCGGCGCCGAGCTGGCGGGCCACGATCGCCCACCACCCCTCGGACGGGGAGCCGGGCTCCTCGTTGTACCAGGACGACGTCGAGTCGCCGTAGACGAGCATCTTGGGTGAGGTCGTGGACTGTGCCGTGGAGGGCCAGCAGGCGACGCCGAGGGCGAGCGCCGCGGCGGTCAGGATCGGGATGAGGGTGCGCAGGAAACGCATGGGAGGTTCTCCGTTCGGATTCTTCCCATGGCTCAGGCGCTACTCCCGGGTGATGGTCCGGGGTGATGGTGTAGCCAACCCTGTAGCCATGGTGTGTCATGGTGTGTCATTACTGTGCAGTCGGTTTCGCTGTCTTTCCAGCGTTCTTCCTGCGATGGGAAGGACTGTACCACGTTCTTTCTCACTTGTAATGAGGATGTCGCGGGTTCGACTCCTGTCGGAGGCTCTGGTCCGATGGCGGATATGAGCGCGCCCCACGTGTCATGAGGATGTCGCGGGTTCGACTCCTGTCGGAGGCTCTCCTGTAAGGCGCGTGGATATGAGTGCGCCGCACGTGTCATGAGGATGTCGCGGGTTCGACGCCCGCGGGCCGGCTACGGCGCGACCTCGAAGAGGCCGGCTGCGCCCATCCCACCCCCGACGCACATCGACACGACGACGTAGCGCGCACCGAGCCGACGCCCGGCGAGGAGCGCATGGCCCACGCCGCGGGCCCCCGTCATGCCGTAGGGGTGGCCGAGGGCGATCGCGCCACCGTCGACGTTCATCCGGGCGGGATCGATGCCCAGGACGTCCCGGCAGTGGACGGCCTGCGAGGCGAAGGCCTCGTTCAGCTCCCACACCCCGATGTCCTCCACGGCGAGGCCGTGCTGCTCGAGCAGCCGGGGGACCGCCGTCACCGGACCGACGCCCATCTCGTCCGGCTCGCAGCCGGTCACCGCGATGCCGACGTAGTAGCCGAGCGGAGCGATGCCGCGGGCCTCGGCGAGCTCGGCGTCCATCAGCACGTTGGCCGAGGCGCCGTCGCTCAGCTGCGAGGCGTTGCCGGCCGTCACGGTCGGGTGGGCCGTGACCTCGCCCGGCTCGAGCACGGTGCGCAGGTCGGCCAGGCCCTCGGCGGTCGTGCCGGCGCGCACGCCCTCGTCCGCGGAGACCGTCTGCTCGACCTCGCTCGTCTCTCCCGACGCCTTGTCGAGCACGAGCGTCCGCACGGTGATGGGAGCGATCTCGTCGTCGAAGTGACCGGCCGCCTGCGCAGCCGCCGCGCGCTGCACCGACTGCAGCCCCATCTCGTCCTGGCGCTCACGACTCACGCCGTACCGCGCCGCCACGTTCTCGGCGGTGTGCAGCATCGGCATGTACAGGCCCGGCACGTGCTCACGCAGCCACGGGTCGCCGGCGCGGTGGGTGTTCATGTGCTCGTTCTGGACCAGGGAGATCGACTCGACCCCGCCGCCGACGGCGACCCGCTGGCCGTCGACGAGGATCTGCTTGGCGGCGATGGCCACGGCCATGAGACCGGACGAGCACTGTCGGTCGACGGTCGATCCCGGCACCGTCACGGGCAGCCCGGCGCGCAGGGCCGCCTGACGCGCGACGTTGAAGCCGGACGAGCCCTCGGGGAGGGCGCAGCCGAGGATCACGTCCTCGATCTCAGCGGGTGAGACGCCGGACCGCTCCACCGCGTGCGAGATCGCGTGGCCTGCCAGCTCGGCGGCCGGGGTGTTGTTGAAGGCGCCGCGGTACGCCTTCCCGATGGGGGTGCGGGCGGTCGAGACGATCGCGGCACGAGGGGCTGGACGGCTCACGGGAGCGCTCCTGGGTCGGCGGGGAGAGATTTTTCCGCAACCTACTTGAACCTGAACCCGGATTCAACTAGCGTCCGTCGCGTGAGTCAGGTCACACCGATCCCGACCGAGGAAAGTGGCAGCGCATGGTGAACGTGGCAGCAGACGTCTGGTCCATCGCGGATCGTGACCCCGAGCGGGTCGCCCTCCGTTCCCCGCGGGGAGGGCTCACGTACGGCGAGCTCAAGGAAGCCAGCGCCCGGTTCGCCGGCGCCGTCGTGGCGGCCCGGCTGCGACCGCTCGACCGCGTGGTGCTGATCGCCCCGAGCATCGTCGAGTTCCCCGTCGCCTACCTGGGACTGCACGCTGCGGGCATCAGCGTCATCACCATGAACACGATGGCGACGGGCCCGGAGATCGGCTACGTCCTCGACGACTCCGAGGCGTCGCTCGTCGTCGCCTGGCACGAGTGCCAGGACGCCGCGTCCGCTGCCGCGTCCGAGCGCGGCATCGCGTTCTGGCGCCTCGACGAGGGCGCTCGTCTGGACGCCGAGCCGGTGCCCCAGGCGCACGAGCACGCGCCGGACGACACGGCGATCATCCTCTACACGTCGGGCACCACCGGCCGCCCCAAGGGCGTCGAGCTCACGGCGACGAACCTGGTCGACACCACCGCGTCGTTCATGCCCGTGCTCAACCTGACGCCCGACGACCGCTTCGGCACCGGTCTCCCGCTCTTCCACGTCTACGGCCAGGCCGTCGTGATGAACACGGTGCTGGTGCAGGGAGCGTCGCTCTCGCTGCTCGCGCCGTTCGAGCCGACGCAGATGCTGGAGATGGTGCGCCGCGACCGCCTCACCGTGCTCGCGGGCGTGCCGACGATGTGGAACGCGATGCTGCACGCCGCCACCGACGAGTTCGGCCCGTCCGACTTCGAGCAGCTGCGGCTCGCGACCTCGGGCGGCGCCTCGCTGCCCGCCGAGGTCATGCGCGCGTTTTTCGACCGGTTCGGCTGCACGATCCTCGAGGGCTACGGGCTCACCGAGTCCACGGGTGCCGCGACCTTCAACGACATCAACCGCCCCCAGAAGGCCGGGACGGTGGGACCCGCCCTGCCGGGGACCTCCATCGAGGTCCGCGCCGTCGACGGAGGCGTCCTCGAGGCCGGGGAGGTCGGCGAGGTCTTCCTGAAGGGGCCGACGATCATGAAGGGCTACCGGAACCGCCCCGACGCGACCGCCGCCGACCTGCAGGACGGCTGGCTCAAGACCGGTGACCTCGGTTCGCTCGACGACGACGGCTACCTCAGCATCGTCGACCGGGCGAAGGACCTGATCATCCGTGGCGGCTACAACGTGTACCCGCGCGAGGTCGAGGAGGTCCTCTACGAGCACCCCGACATCGTCGAGGTCGCCGTCGTCGGCGTCCCGGACGACCACTTCGGTGAGGAGGTGGCGGCCGTGGTCTCGTTGCGCCCCGGTGCACGGCTCACCGGGGAGGAGCTGCGGGCCTGGGCCAAGGTCCAGCTGTCCGCCTACAAGGTGCCCCGGCTCTACCAGTTCGTCGAGGTCCTGCCGAAGGGCGCGACCGGCAAGATCCTCAAGCGGGAGATCGACCGGGACGCGATCCGGGTCGCGGCCGCGGAGGTGACCGCATGAAGGTCCAGGGGCGGGTCGCCGTCGTGACCGGCGGCGCCGGCGGCATCGGCGCGGCCCTGGCCCAGCGGCTGCTGGAGCACGGTGCGAGCGTGGTGGTCACCGATCTCGACGACGTGCGCGTGAAGGACGTCGTGGAACGGCTGGACGGCGTCGCACCAGGTCGCGTTGCGGGAGTCGCGGGGGACTGTGCCGACGAAGGCGACATCCGCCGCGTCCTCGACCTCGCGGCCGAGCGCTTCGGCCCGGTCGACCTCTACGCCGCCAACGCCGGGGTGGGCCTCGGCCAGGGACTCGAGGCCACGGAGTCCGAGTGGGACACCTCGATCGACGTGAACGTCCGGTCCCACGTGCGGGCCGCCCGTCTGCTCGTCCCGGGCTGGCTCGAGCGGGGCGAGGGCTACTTCCTCAGCACCGCGTCGGCGGCCGGCCTGGTCACGCAGATCGGCTCGGCCACCTACTCGGTCACGAAGCACGCCGCGGTCGCGTTCTCGGAGTGGCTCTCGGTCACGTACGGGTCGCGGGGCGTCGCGGTGAGCTGCCTGTGCCCGATGGGGGTCAACACCGACATGCTCAACGGTGGCGCCGAGTCCGACGACGAGACCGCGCGCCGTGGCGCCAAGGCCGTCACGGAGGCGGGCGGGGTGCTGGAGCCGCTGGAGGTCGCCGACATCGTGCTCGAGGGCATCGACGCCGAGCGCTTCCTCATCCTTCCCCACCCCGAGGTGCTGGAGTACTTCCGGCGCAAGGGGTCGGACTACGACCGATGGATCGCCGGCATGCGGCGCTACCAGGAGTCGCTCGGATGAGCGCCCGGAGCGCTCGTCGCGCGGTGCTGTTCGACTTCGGTGGGGTGCTGACCTCGAGCGTCCTCGACGGCTTCGCCGCCTTCGGCCGCGAGGAGTGCGGCGACGAGACGCTTCCCATGCGCCTGTTCGCCGAGGACCCCACCGCCCGGCAGCTGCTGGTCGACCACGAGGAGGGGCGCCTCGGGCACGACCCGTTCGAGGCGGGACTCGCCGAGCGCCTTCGCGCCCAGGGGGTCGAGGTCGAGACCGAGGGACTCATCGGTCGGATGCAGGCACGCCTGGTCCGCGACGAGGCGATGGTCGAGCTCGTCGCGACGCTGCGGGAGGACGGTGTGCCGGTCGGCCTGGTGTCCAACTCGCTCGGACGCGACTGCTACGCGGGATTCGACCTGCCCGCGATGTTCGACGCCGTGACCATCTCGGGGCAGGAGGGCGTGCGCAAGCCGTCACGCCGCCTCTACGAGATCGGGTGCGAACGCCTCGGCGTCGCGCCCCACGAGGCCGTCATGGTCGACGACCTCGCCCAGAACATCGTCGCTGCCGAGCGTCTCGGGATGGCCGGCGTCGTGCACCGCGAGGCGGAGGAGACCGCGGCGCAGCTCTCGCAGCTGCTCGAGGTCGGGGCGAGGAGGACCTCCACCGTGCAGTGATCGGGGGATCGAGCAGCACCCCGGCGCGGCCGTCCGGTCGTTCCGACAGCACTGTCTGCCCACCCGGGCGGACCACCCTCAGGAGGAACCCATGAACGTTCGACGCTTCGGCATCGGTCTGGTCGTCACCGCGGCCCTGACCGTCACCGCTGCCTGTGGCAGCGGCGACTCGGGCGGGTCCGGCGACGGAGGCGACGACAGCTACTCGATCGGCATCGTCAAGTTCGCCTCCAGCGACCAGACGTCCGAGCAGGCCATCGCCTCCTTCCAGGCGTACGCGAAGAAGCAGGGCTGGGAGACCAGCGCGGTCGATCCGCAGGGTGCGGTCGACAAGGCCAACGGCGCGATGCAGGACTACGTCCAGAAGAAGGTCGACCTCATCGTCACGGCGGTCTTCGACAGCAACACCCTGACCGCCGGCGCCCAGGCTGCGAAGGCCGCAGGCATCCCGGTGGTCTCGATCTCCGGTGGCACGGCCGACGGCATCACCGCCAACCTCGACGCCGGCGTCTCCAACGGTGAGCCGGTCGCCAAGCAGCTCGTGGAGGACATGGGCGGCGCGGGCGACCTGCTCGTCCTGGGCTACAAGAGCGGCCTGCCGTGCATCGGCCGCGAGGAGGCGCTCGACACGGCGCTGAAGAGCACCGACATCGAGACCACGCGCAACGAGGTGCCGATCCCCGGCCAGGTCGAGGGCAGCACGCAGTTCACGCAGGCCTGGCTCGCCAAGCACCCGAAGGGCAGCGGCAAGCTCGCGGTCTGGGGATGCTTCGACGACCCGGCCCTCGGCGCGATCGCCGCGCTCAAGTCGGCCGGCCGTGACGACGTCCTCGTCTACGGCATCAACGGACAGCCGGGTGCCGTCAACGCGATCAAGGCCGGCGACATGCGGGCCACCGTCTTCCTGCTGGCCGACCAGGCCGGCGAGGACTTCGCGAAGCTCGTCCCGGAGTTCGTGGAGGGCGGCGTCGACGCGGAGCCGCAGGAGGTTCCTCTCACCAACGTGCTGGTCACGACCGACACGATCGACGACTTCCTGGCCGAGTACCCCGACTCGACCAAGTAGTCCCGTCCACGTCCTCCAGGGCCGGCGCCCTGGAACCCCAGAGGAGTGTGCATGAGCGAAGCAACAGCCCTCGACGACCGCGAGGTCGCCCCGGTGCCCGAGCCGACGTGCCTGGAGATGTCCGGCATCTCCAAGCAGTTCGGTGGGCACCAGGCCCTGGAGGACGTGTCCATCAGCCTGCGCCCCGGGCGGGTCCTCGCCCTGTGCGGGGCCAACGGGGCCGGGAAGTCGACCCTCGTCAGGGTCCTGGCCGGGGCGGAGTCGGCCGACGCCGGCACGATCCACGTCCACGGCGAGCAGGTCTCGATCCACGCGCCGCAGGACGCGACGCGGCTCGGCCTGAGCTTCATCCACCAGGAGCTCAACCTGGTCCCGAAGTTCACGGCCCTGCAGAACATGGCGATGGGCGCGGACCACCACCGCTCCGGTGTCATCGACCAGCGCGGCCTGCGTCGCAAGGCCCTGGCCGTCCAGGAGCGCATCGGCTACCGCGTCCCGCTCGACACCAGGGTCGAGGACCTCGCCGTCTCCGACCGCTGGATGGTCTCGCTCGGCCGCTCGCTCATGCGGGACGCGACCATCGTCGCGATGGACGAGCCGACGGCGTCGTTCACCCAGGAGGAGGCCGAGCGGCTCTACGGCATCATCGACGAGCTCACGGCCGACGGCGTCGGGATCCTCTACATCTCGCACCGCCTGGAGGAGGTGCTGCAGGTCGCCGACGACGTGACGGTGCTGCGCAACGGCCGACTGGTCGGGAGCTTCGCCGCGGCCGACCTGGACGTCCCCGCGCTCACCCGCCACATCGTCGGTCGGGACGTGGAGGAGGTCACCCACCGCGAGACGGAGGGCGACCCCACGCAGGCTCCTGAGCTCCTGCGCGTGCAGGGCCTGACCCGCCTGCCGCGGGTGCACGACGTCGACCTGACCCTGCACCGGGGGGAGATCCTCGGCGTGGCCGGCCTCGTCGGGGCGGGTCGCACCGAGCTGGCGCGCATGCTCATCGGGGCGGACCCGGTCGGCTCCGGCTCGATGACGCTCGACGGACGCCCGTACGCACCCCGCTCGCCCTTCGAGGCGATCCGCGCCGGTGTCGCACTCGTGCCCGAGGAGCGTCGTTCCCAGGGCCTGATCCTGCGCAACTCCGTCAGCTCCAACCTCAACATGGCCTCGTTGCGCGACCCCGAGAAGCGGCTGGGCACGTTCAGCCCGCGCAGGGCGGCGCGCATCGCCCGCGACGCGGTGTCCCGGTTCGGCGTCAAGGCCGGCTCCGTCCACGAGAAGGTCGGTGAGCTCAGCGGCGGGAACCAGCAGAAGATCGTCGTCGGCAAGAACGTGCTCGCCGGCCCACGCCTGCTGATCCTGGACGAGCCCACCGTCGGCGTCGACGTCGGCGCCCGCAGCGAGATCTACGACATCATCCGGGCGCTCGCCGCCGAGGGGACCTCGATCCTCATGATCTCCAGCGACTTCGAGGAGCTCGCCATCTGCGACCGCGTCGTCGTGATGCGCGAAGGAACCATCACCGCCACGGTGCCCGCCGCCCGGGCCACGAAGGACCGTCTCACCTCGCTCTGCTTCGGCTCGACAGAACAGGACCTCGCATGACCGTCACCGCGCTCGACCCCACGGCCGTCGTCGCCACCCCCTCCACCAGCACACGCGTGTGGAAGTGGTTCGGCCGCTACGGCGCCCTCCTCGTCCTCGCCGTCCTGGTCGTCAGCACGAGCATCCTCGAGCCCGACACCTTCGCGACCTGGGACAACTTCATCAACATCCTGAACCAGAGCGCCCTGTCGGCGATCATCGCGATGGGGCTGACGTTCGCGCTGGTCACGGGCGAGTTCGACCTCAGCATCGGCAACGTCGCGAGCCTGTCCGGCGTCATCTGCCTCTCGGCGATGGTCGACCAGGAGATCGGGGTCGTCGCCGCGCTCGTGCTGGCCGTCGTGATCGGTGCCGTGGTCGGACTCGCGAACGGCCTGGTGGTCACGCTGCTGAACGTGAACGCGCTCGTCGCGACCCTCGGCATCGGCACGGTCGCGGTCGGCATCAACTACGCCGTCGCCGGTGGCACGCCGGTGGGCCTGCCGGACCCGGCCGGCTTCATCCAGCTGACGCTCGGCCGCTTCCTGGGGATTCCGTACCCGGTGTTCATGATGCTCGGCCTCGCCGCCGTGCTGTGGTTCATCCTCAACCGCACCGTGCTCGGGCAGTCGATGCAGGCGGTCGGCGGCAACGCCGTGGCCGCCCAGCTCTCGGGCATCCGCGTCGACCGGGTGCGTGTCTTCGCCTTCGTCATCTGTGGCATCTGTGCCGCCCTCACCGGCATCCTGCTGGCGTCGCGCACCGGCAGCGCGGCGGTCTCCGGCGGCGACAGCTACCTGCTCGCCGCGTTCGCCGCAGCCTTCTTCGGGTCCGCGGTCCTGCGCGACGGCGAGTTCCACGTCATCGGCACGCTGATCGGTGTCGTCACGGTCTCGGTGGGCTTCAACGCCATCGCCCTCGTGGGGCTCGAGACCTACTGGCAGTACCTGTTCCAGGGTCTGCTCCTGATCCTCGGTGTCGGGGTGGGCTCGCTGGCTCGCCGCCGTGCCTCGATGGCCTAGCGCGGGCAGGACCAATTTTATGAAGTTGAACTCAGATTCATGTAAGGTCGAGTCATGACGACGACGTCCCCGGAGGAGACGAGGTCCGAGCCGACCGTGCTCTCCGAGCGACGCGGTGCGGTGCTCGTCCTCACCCTCCACCGGCCCGAGCGGCTCAACGCCTGGACCAACGCCATGGAGGACGCGTACTTCGCCGCGCTGCTGGCGGCCGACGAGGACCCCGACGTGCGCGCGGTGGTGGTCACCGGTGCAGGCCGAGGCTTCTGCGCCGGCGCCGACATGGGCGACCTGGCGGGCGCGGCGGACGCCACCGACGCCGAGATCGACCGCCCGCTCCCGCGGCACCTGCCGCTCACCCTCCGCAAGCCGCTCGTGGCCGCGGTCAACGGGGCCGCGGCCGGTCTCGGCATGGTCGAGACGCTCTACTGCGACGTGCGCTTCGCCTCGCCCGACGCGGTGTTCCTCACGGCCTTCTCGCGTCGCGGTCTCGTGGCCGAGTACGGCATGGCCTGGCTGCTCCAGCGGCTCGTCGGGCCCGGACGCGCGGCGGACCTGCTGCTCTCCGGACGACGCGTCGACGGGGACGAGGCGCACCGCATCGGGCTCGTCGAGCACCTCGTGCCCGCCGACGAGCTGCTCGAGCGGGCCGTCGCCTACGCCGCCGACCTCACGACGTCCTGCTCCCCGTGGTCGATGGCCACGATCAAGTCCCAGCTGCTCCTCGACGCCGAGCGCAGCTTCGCCGAGTCGGTGCAGGCCGCCGACGTCCTAATGCGCGAGTCCTTCCGGGGCTCCGACATCGCCGAGGGCGTCGCGAGCTTCACCGAACGGCGCCCGCCGGTGTTCGCACCGCTACCTCGCAAGGAGATCTGATGGAGTTCGCACCGAGCCAGAGGTCCGTGGAGTACCAGGAGAAGCTCCTGGAGTTCATGGACGGCTACGTCTACCCCGCCGAGTCCGTCTACGCCGCCCAGATGGCGGAGTCGGGCAACGCCAACTTCCACCCGCCCATCCTCGAGGAGCTCAAGACCGAGGCCAGGAAGCGTGGTCTGTGGAACCTCTTCCACCCGCACGAGCGCGAGGACTGGGGAGCCCCCGGCCTGAGCAACCTCGACTACGCGCCCCTCGCCGAGATCACCGGGCGCAGCCCCTACATCGCGCCCGAGGCGATCAACTGCAACGCCCCCGACACGGGCAACATGGAGGTGCTCGAGCTCTTCGGAACCGACGAGCACAAGGAGAAGTGGCTCAAGCCCCTCCTCGCCGGCGAGATCAACTCCGCCTTCTGCATGACCGAGCCGGAGGTCGCGAGCTCGGACGCCACCAACGTCCAGCTGCGCATGGACGCCGACGGCGACGAGTACGTGCTCAACGGCCGCAAGTGGTTCGCCTCCAACGCGCTGCACGCCAACTGCAAGGTCCTGATCGTCATGGGCAAGACCGACGTCGAGGCCGCGAAGCACCGCCAGCAGTCGATGATGGTGGTCCCGCTCGACACTCCCGGCATCACGATCGTCCGAGGGCTCCCGGTCTTCGGCTACATGGACCGCGAGGGTCACGCGGAGATCCTGTTCGAGGACGTCCGGGTGCCCAAGACCGCCCTGCTCGCCGGCGAGGGTGACGGCTTCATGATCAGCCAGGCCCGCCTGGGACCCGGTCGCATCCACCACTGCATGCGGTCGATCGGCATGGCCGAGCGCGCCCTGGACCTGATGATCGAGCGCGCGCAGAACCGAGTCACCTTCGGCGAGCCCGTGGCCAACCGGTCCAACATCCAGGACTGGATCGCCGAGGCGCGCATCGACATCGAGATGATCCGTCTGCTCACGTTCAAGACCGCGTGGCTCATGGACACGGTGGGCAACCAGAAGGCGCGCACCGAGATCGCGGCGATCAAGGTGGCCGCTCCGGCCGTCGCGCTCAAGATCATCGACCGCGCGATCCAGGTGCACGGCGGTGGCGGCATCACCGACGACTTCCCGCTCGCCAGCTTCTACGCCCACCAGCGCACGCTGCGTCTGGCCGACGGCCCGGACGAGGTGCACAAGCGCACCATCGCCCAGGTCGAGCTGCGCCGGATCAACGCCGACTGGAACAAGAAGAGGTGAGCGAGCCGCTCGCGGGTCGCACCGCGATCGTCACGGGCGCCTCGCGCGGCATCGGCCTCGCGGCCGCGGCGGCGCTGCACGACGCAGGCGCCAACGTGGTGCTCACGGCGCGGACGGAGGAGGCGGCCCGGGCGGCCGCCGACTCCGTCGGCCCGCGGGCGCTCGGGATCGGGGCCCACGCGACCGACGAGGACCTCGCCCGTGCGTGCGTGGAGCGGACGATGGAGGCGTTCGGCAGTGTCGACGTGCTGGTCAACAACGCCGGCACCAACCCGGCCTACGGCCCGGTGCTCGCCCAGGACCACGGCCGCTTCGCCAAGACGCTCGACGTGAACCTGTGGGCGCCGATCCTGTGGTCACGCCTCGTGGTCGACGCCTGGATGGGCGAGCACGGCGGCTCGATCGTGAACACGGCCTCCATCGGCGGCCTGTCGGTCGGTCCCGACCTCGGGATCTACCACGTGTCGAAGGCCGCCCTCATCCACCTGACGAAGCAGCTGGCGATCGAGCTCGCACCGTCGATCCGGGTCAACGCCGTCGCGCCGGGTGTCGTGCGGACGAAGCTGGCCGAGGCGCTGTGGAAGGAGCACGAGGGAGCCGTGGTGGAGCGGACGCCGCTCGCCCGGATCGGCGAGCCCGACGACGTCGGGGCGGCCGTGCTGTTCCTCGCGTCGTCCGCGTCGTCCTGGATCACCGGGGAGACGCTCGTCATCGACGGCGGCCAGATGATCGGGTCCGGTGCGGCGGCCGATGCCCTCGCGGCGCGGGTCGAGGGCTGAGTCGTGCCCGGGACCGCGACCGACGTCGCGCTCGACCTGGACGTGCTCGCCGCGCTGCTGCGTGCCGACGGCCACGAGGTGCAGGGAGGCCTCGTGGCCGACCGGGTGGGTCGTGGCCAGTCGAACCTGACCTACCTCGTGCGCGACGAGCACGGCGCTCGCTGGATCGTCCGGCGCCCGCCACGTGGCGAGCTGCTCGCCTCGGCGCACGACGTGCTGCGCGAGCACCGGATCCTCGCGGCGCTCTCGGACACCGACGTGCCCGTGCCGCAGGTCCTGGGACGCTACGTGGACGACGCCCTCGCCGAGACCCCGGTGGTGGTCATGGAGCACGTCGACGGGCTCGTCGTCGACCGCGACGAGGTGGCGGAGGGGCTCGGCCTCTCGCTGCGGGCCGCGATCGGACCGTCGCTCGCACGCACGCTCGCGGCGGTGCACGAGGTCGACGTCGACGAGGTGGGGCTGGGTGACCTCGCGAGCCGCTCGCCGTACGCCGCCCGCCAGCTCAAGCGCTGGTCCCGGCAGTGGGAGGCCTCGCGCACGCGTGACCTGCCCCGGCTCGACGCCATGACCGAGCTCCTGCGCCGGCGCATGCCCGAGCAGTCCACGCACGGTGGGCGCGACGTCGCCCTCGTGCACGGTGACTTCCACCTGCGCAACGTCATCGTCGACCCCGAGCTGGGCGACGTGCGTGCCGTGCTCGACTGGGAGCTCAGCACCCTCGGCGACCCGCTCGCCGACATCGGCAGCCTGCTCGCCTACTGGCCGGAGGCCTCCGACGGTGCGACCCACGCGTTCGCCGCGTCGGCGCTGCCGGGCTTCTCCTCGCGCGAGCAGATCGCCAGGACCTACCTGGAGGCCTCGGGCCGCGAGCGGTCCGACCTCGACTACTGGCACGCCCTCGGCCTCTGGAAGATCGCCGTCATCGCCGAGGGCGTGATGCGGCGGGCCCTGGACGAGCCGAGCAACGCCGCCGACGGCGGCCCACCCGTGCCGGAGGCCATCGACCAGCTGGTCGAGCGCGCCTGGGTCGTCGTCGAGACCGCCGGTCTCGACCGCTGACCGGCCCACCCATGATCCGACCCCACCCGATCCACGACCGAAGGAGCACGACATGACCGAGACCCCCTACGTGGGCGACTTCCTGAAGGACTCCCCGAGGAACTGGGGCAAGTGGGGGCCCGACGACGAGGTGGGCTCGTTGAACTACCTCACGAGTGCGGAGGTGCTCCGCGGCGTCGCCGAGGTCCGGTCGGGCGAGGTGTTCACGCTGCAGGTGCGGATGGGCGATCCGTCCGGCGACCCGGTGTGGCCGGGCCGCGAGAGCATCCAGCGCACGAACGTGATGGACGAGGGCTTCTTCCAGCGGGGCGAGGGCGTGGAGACGCCCGGCGGAGCGCACTACTCCGACGACGTCGCGACGCTCTACCTGCAGGCGTCCACGCAGTACGACTCCCTCGGCCACGTCTGGTACGACGGCCAGATCTGGAACGGCTACGACGCCGCCACCACCGACGGCGCGATGGAGAAGGCGTCGGTCCTGCCCATCGCCGAACGCGGTGTGGTCGGGCGCGGCGTGCTGATCGACGTCGCGCGTCACCGGGGCAAGGCGGCGCTCGACAAGGGGGAGACCTTCACCCACGAGGACCTGCTGGAGATCGCTGCCGCGCAGGGCTGCACGATCGAGAAGCACGACATCCTGGTCGTCCGCACCGGCTTCGTCGGGTCCTTCTACCGGCAGAGCGCCGAGGAGTTCTACGACGGCTTCCTCGAGCCGGGCCTCACCTACAGCCCCGAGCTCGTCGAGTGGTTCCAGGCGATGGAGATCCCGAACCTCGTCACGGACACGATCGCGAACGAGGTGACGCTGGAGCCCTCGAGCGGCGTCACGCTGCCGCTGCACAGCGCCCTCATGCGCAACCTGGGCGTCGCGTTCACGGAGATCGCGTGGCTGGAGGACCTCGCCGCCGCCTGTGCCGCGGACGAGCGCTGGACGTTCCTCTACACTGCCGCACCGCTCAAGGTCGTCGGTGGCACGGGCGCCCCCGTGAACCCGGTGGTCGTGCGATGAGCGCGTTCGACGTGGTCGCGACGATCCAGGCGCAGGAGGGGCGCGGTGACGAGCTCGCGGAGATCCTCCAGGCGTCGCTCGTGACGGTCCGTGGCGAGGAGGGATGCCTGCGCTACGACCTGCACCGGGTGCGACGTCGACCGGACGAGCTCGTCATGCTCGAGCGGTGGTCCTCGGTCGAGGCGCTCAAGGCGCACGGAGCGGCCGAGCACTTCCAGGAGACCTCGGCCAGGCTGGCGCCCCTGCTCGCCGCGGCGCCGGTGGTCCGGGTGCTGGAGGCGGTCGACGTCGCGGACCCCTCATGAGCCCCGAGGGGCTCTGGAACGGCGACACCGGTTTGCACCGCCACGCCGTCGCCAGTAGAACAGCACCATGAGCGAGCAGCCCGCGGCGAGGAAGGACGTGGTCCCGGCCCTGGCGGACACCTCCGGCCTGAAGGAGCCGCCGACCACTCGCCGCGGTCTGCGCACGCGGGCGGCACTCGTGGCGTCCGCGCGGACGGTGTTCGAGCGCGACGGCTTCCTCGCCTCGAGGCTCACGGACATCACCGCCGAGGCCAGCTGCTCGACCGGGACGTTCTACACCTACTTCAACAGCAAGGAAGAGATCTTCCTGGCGGTGATGGAGGCGGCGCGCGACGAGATGCTCCACCCGGGCATGCCCCACGTCGAGGAGGCCGACGACCCCGTCGCGGTCATCGAGGCGAGCAACCGCGCCTACTTCGAGACCTACAAGCGCAACGGTCGGTTGATGCGCCTGCAGGAGCAGGTCGCCACGATCGACGACGACTTCCGTCGGCGCCGGCTCGAGCGCGGCGAGGCGTTCGCGCGCCGCAACGCCAAGAGCATCCAGAAGCTCCAGGAGGACGGCCGGGTCGACGCCACGCTCGATCCGATGATGACGTCGCGGGCGCTCTCGGGCATGGTCAGCCGGCTGGCCTACTCGAGCTTCGCGCTGGGGGAGAACTGGTCGGTCGACGACCTCGTCGAGACGTCGACGCGGTTGTGGGCCAACGCGCTCGGGCTCACCACCGAGCGCTGAGTCAGAGCGCCAGCACGAGCTTGCCCGTGTTCGCGCCGCTGAACAGCATCAGCAGGGTGTCGCCGAACGCGTCGATCCCCCCGGTCACGACGTGCTCGCGCGCGATCAGCGAGCCGTCGGCGATCATCGCGCCGATGCCGTCGACCGCCTCGCCGTACCGGTCCTCGTAGTCGAAGACGAGGAAGCCGGCCATCGACGCACGGTTCACCAGGAGCGACATGTAGTGCGCCGGTCCGGGGGCAGGCTCGGTCGCGTTGTACGTCGAGATCGCGCCGCAGATCGCGACGCGTGCGCCGAGTCGCAGGGTGCGGAGCGCAGCATCGAGGACCACGCCGCCGATGTTGTCGAAGTAGACGTCGATCCCGTCGGGCGCGGCCTGACGCAGGGCGCGGTGCACCGCGCCCTCGCGGTAGTCGACGGCGGCGTCGAAGCCGAGCTCGTCGGTGAGCCACGCGCACTTCTCGGGACCGCCGGCGATGCCGACGACGCGACAGCCGCGGGCCTTCGCGAGCTGGCCGACGACGGAGCCGACCGCACCGGCCGCACCCGAGACCACGACCGTCTCGCCCGGCTGGGCTCGAGCGACGTCGAAGAGGCCGAACCACGCCGTCATGCCCGGCATGCCGAGCGCACCGAGCCAGGTCGGGGCCGGGGCCACGGCGAGGTCGACCTTGGTGAGGTCGGCTCCCGCGACCACCGCGTGGTCGGTCGCTCCGATCGTGCCCATCACGGTGTCGCCCGGCGCGAGGCCCTCGACGCGCGAGGTGACGACCGTGCCGATGCCGAAGGCACGCATGACCTCGCCGATCCCGACGGGTGGGACGTAGGACCGGACGTCGTTCAACCAGCCGCGCATGGCCGGGTCGAGCGACAGGTGGGATACGGCGACGTGCACCTCACCGTCGGCGGGGTCGTCGAGCCGGTCGTCCGACACGTCCCAGGTGGACGCGTCGGGCAGGCCGACGGGGCGCGCGGCGAGGTGGACCCTGCGGGCGGTGATCGGCACGCTCAGACCTCCGTCGGGTACTCGGTGAACTGGCCGATGGACTGCGCGACGCAGATCGGCTTGTCGGACCCCTCGCGCTCGAAGGTCTGCACCGTGACGATGCGCGCGGCTCCGTTCCCGACGTCGTCGACCGAGACGATCTCGGCGTGCATGCGGATGCGCGAGTCGACGGGGTTGGGAGCGGGGAAGCGGACCTTCTCGTACCCGTAGTTGAGGCTGTGGGCGAAGCCGTCGAAGGCCATGAGGTCCTCCATGAACCGTGGACCCATCGACAGGCTGTAGAGGCCGTGCGCGATGGTCGACCCGAACGCGCTCTCCTTCGCACGCTCCGGGTCGACGTGGATCCACTGGTGGTCACCGGTGAGGTCGGCGAAGGCGTCGATCCGGTCCTGCGTGACGTCGTGCCACGCGGTGGGGCCCAGGCGTGTCCCGACGAGGTCGACCAGGTCCTGGATGGTCGTGGGTCGGATGGGGGCGGTGGTCTCGGTCATGACGTCCTCCGGAGGGGGCCAGCGTGATGGGGATCACGGTATGCACCGAAACGTACTTGAACCCGAAACCGGGTTCAAGTAGCGTGCAGGTAGCGTGACCGCCATCACACCCCCCAGGAGTCCGACATGGCCATGATCGACGTCAACGGCACCACCCTGCGCTACGAGGACGAGGGACCTCGCGACGCGCACGCCGTGGTCATGAGCCCGTCGATGTTCTTCGACGTCCGCATGTTCCGGCACCAGGCCGAGGCGCTCGGCAACCGCTACCGGGTCGTGCGGTACGACCACCGCGGTCAGGGGGAGAGCGCGCGCGACGTGCGCGAGAACCTCGACATGGACACGCTGTCCGAGGACGCGGCCGCCCTCATCGAGGCGCTCGACCTCGGGCGGGTCACCTTCGTCGGCAACTCGATGGGCGGCTTCGTCGGGCTCCGCCTCGCGGCCCGCCGGCCCGACCTCCTGGCCTCCGCGGTGCTGATGGGCACGTCGGCCGACGTCGAGGAGCAGGCGGACGACATGGACGCCCTCGTGGACGTGCTGGCCGAGCAGGGCATCGAGCCGGTCCTCGACGGCGTCCTCCAGTTCATGATGGGTGACACGACGCTGACCGACCCGTCGCGCGCCGACGTGCTCGCCGAGGTCACCGCACTGCTGCGGAGCCGCACGCCCGAGTACGCCGACGCGGCCTGGCACATCGCCCACCGCAAGCCGGTGCTGGACGAGCTCGGCGGCATCGCCGTCCCGGTCGTGGTCGTCGCGGGCACCGAGGACCACACCTACCCGCCGCCGAAGTCGCAGCAGATCGTCGACCTCACCCCGGGAGCGACCCTCGTGACCATGGAGCGCACGGGTCACGTG
Source organism: Aeromicrobium sp. WCS2018Hpa-31 (assembly GCF_031843905.1). Lineage (NCBI taxonomy): Bacteria > Bacillati > Actinomycetota > Actinomycetes > Propionibacteriales > Nocardioidaceae > Aeromicrobium > Aeromicrobium sp. WCS2018Hpa-31. Next base: position 193,086 of record NZ_JAVTJF010000002.1, read on the forward strand.
CACGCGCTGGAGAACCCGGTGGAGGTGACCGAGCTGCTCGAGCGGCACCTCGCGTCGCTCGACACGGCGGTCTCGTCGTGAGCGCGGCGCTGCACGTCGTCGACTCCGGCGAGACCGACCTGCCGGTCGTGCTCTGCCTGCACTCGCTGTTCCTCGACCACACGATGTTCGACGCCTTCGCCGAGGCGGTGGAGGGTCGCCTCCGGGTCGTGCGGCCGGACTTCAGGGGCCAAGGTTCCAGTCCCGCCGCCGACGCCACGGTGACGATGGAGCAGTGCGCCGACGACGTCCTGGACGTGGTCGACGCGCTCGGCCTGACCCGCGTCCACGTCGTCGCGCAGTCGATGGGCGGCGACGTCGCCGTCCGGGTCGCGGCACGACGTCCGGGGCTGGTCGACCGTCTGGTCATGCTGGGGTCCTCGGTGCGCGCGGAACCTCCGGAGCAGCTCGAGGCCTTCCGTCCGATCGCCGACGAGGTCGAGCGCTCGGGCTTCCAGGGCGACCTGCTCGAGATGATCATGCAGATCATGCTGGGCGAGTCCTGTCGCAGCGACCCGGGGAGAGCAGCGCTCGTCGCGGAGTCGCGGGCCGCGTTCGCGGCACTCCCGCCGACCCTCGTGCACGCGGTGCGCGGCGTGGTCGAGCGCCGCAGTGCCGTGGACCTGCTCCCCGCCGTGACGGCCCCGACGCTCGTCGTCAGCGGGGGTGAGGACGTCGCGCGCCCGCCGGAGTGGTCGCAGGAGGTCGTCGACGGCGTGCAGCACGGCGAGCTGTGGAGCCTGCCCGACGTGGGCCACAGCGTGATCCTCGAGCGGCCTGCGCTCGTGATCCCGCGGGTCGTGGACTTCCTGACCGATCCGTCCTGAACCCCCGACCCCTGCCGTCGGCGTGACGCCGGACGGCCGACCCCAGACCGACACATCCCCAACCCCGACCACGACAACCAGGAGCCTTGATGACGACCATCCCCACCGCACGCGGCACCATCGACTCGAGCGAGCTCGGCAGGACGCTGGTGCACGAGCACGTCTTCGTCCTCAACACCGAGTACAACCAGAACTACCAGGACGACTGGGACGAGGAGGAGCGCATCAGGGACGCCGTCGAGAAGCTCACCGAGCTCAAGGGCGTCGGCATCGACTCGATCATGGACCCCACCGTCCTGGGACTCGGTCGCTACATCCCACGCATCCAGAAGATCGCCGCCCAGGTCGAGCTCAACATCGTCGTGGCCACGGGCCTGTACACCTACAACGACGTGCCTCACCAGTTCGAGCACCGCGGACCGGGGCTGCTGGTCGACGTCCCGGAGCCCCTGACCGAGATGTTCGTCAAGGACATCCGCGAGGGCATCGCCGGGACCGATGTTCGCGCGGGCATCCTCAAGTGCGCCATCGAGCTCGCCGGGCTGACCCCGGGCGTCGAGCGCGTGATGCGGGCGGTCGGCCAGGCCCATGTCGAGACCGGTGCCCCGATCACCGTGCACACCAACCCGGCCAACGAGTCCGGGCTCGTCGCGCAGCAGGTGCTGAAGGAGGAGGGCGTGGACCTGTCCAAGGTGATCATCGGCCACTCCGGCGACACCAACGACGTCGACTACCTCTGCAAGGTCGCCGACGCCGGGTCGATGCTCGGCATGGACCGGTTCGGTCTCGACCTGTTCAACCCGATGCAGGAGCGGATCGGCACCATCATCGAGCTCGTGCGGCGTGGCTACGTCGAGCACGTCACCCTGGCGCACGACGCCAACTGCTTCATCGACTACTTCAGCCCGGACGCCAAGGCGCACGCGGCCCCGAACTGGCACTTCCGCCACATCAGCGAGGACGTCATCCCGGCCCTGCTCGAGGGTGGACTCACCGAGGCCGACATCGAGACGATCCTCGTGGCCAACCCACGACGTCACTTCGAGTGAGCCGCCGCGCGGACCGGTGGCGAGGTCGTCGCCGGTCCGCGGACGTGGCCGCGACCTGCCTGGAACCACGGTCGTGCAGGCAGGTCCCTGTGCGAGGATGACCGGTACCTCAGTGCCGACCGACCAGGGGCGACATGCTGGACCCGATCTCGTTGCGCGTCTCGTTCGCCATCGTGGCCGTCACCCTGCTCGCGCTCTTCTACTTCGTCGCCTACCGCTCCACCCGCTCGGCCTACGCCGGCTGGTGGTGCGCAGCGCTCGGGCTGTTCCTCGCCGGCTCCGCGGCCTACCTGCTCGACGGCACGTCGCAGCAGTGGTGGGCGAACCCGGCCGGCAACGTGTGCGTCGTCGCGGGTGCCGCGGCCGTGTGGTCGGGCGCGCGGGCGGTCGAGGGCCGGTCGGTCAGCTGGTGGCTCGTCGGCGCCACGCTCGTGGGGCTGCTCGTCACGTCGGCGCTCGACGACCCGGGCACCAACGAGTGGTCCGGTGCGCCGGTGTTCCTCGGCCTCATGACGATCTTCATCGCCCTGGCCTCGGTGGAGCTGTGGCAGTCGGGTCGCAGCGGGTCCTTCGGTCCGGGCCCTCGTGAACGGATGTACCGGCCGATCCTGCGCTCGCTGGCGGTCATGTCGACCGGCCTGTCGACCTTCTACGGCCTGCGCCTCGTGGCCTACCTCCTGGTCGGCCAGGACGGACGCGCGTTCGCGGTCTACCTCGGCACCGAGGTCACGACGCTGGTCACCACGGTCATGCTCGCGACCGTCTCGTTCAGCATGACGGCGCTCAGCTACGCCGACGACACCCTCGAGCTGCAGGCGCGAGCCACCCGTGACGGCCTCACCGGCCTGCTGAACCGCGACGAGCTGGTGCGCCTGGTCGAGCGGCGCTGGCGCGGCCACCGTCGTCGTCAGGTCCACGGCGTGCTGGTCATGGCCGACCTCGACCACTTCAAGCAGATCAACGACACGTACGGCCACCCGGCGGGCGACGTCGCCCTGCAGGTCTTCGCGGCGGCCTGCCGCAGCACGGTCGGTCGTGCCGACATCGTGGGCCGCTTCGGCGGCGAGGAGTTCGTCCTCTTCCTCGACGAGGCGACCGTCGAGGAGGCGCACGACGTCGTGCGGAGGATCACCGTCGGGCTGGAGGCCACGTCGCTCCCCGGCGGCGTGGTGCTGCCCACGGTCAGCTACGGCATGACCCTCGTCGGTCGCGGCGACGACCTCGCCGACGTCGTCGCCCGGGCCGACGGTGCCCTTTACGCGGCCAAGGACGCCGGTCGGGCGCGGGTGGTCGTGGCCGACGGCGCCACCGCCGACCGCTCCACCTCGCCGTGATGGGGAGCCTCCCTAGAATGAACCTCGTGGACCAACCTCCGAGTACCTGCCAGGCCCTCCTCCGCTGCGTCGCCAGGAGGGCCTGATGGACACCGACACCCTGCTCAACCTCGGCCTCGTGATGGTCTTCGTGCTCGTCGGCGGGGTGTTCGCGGCCACGGAGCTGGCCCTCGTCTCGTTGCGCGAGAGCCAGCTGAACCAGCTGGAGAAGACCGGTTCACGTGGGTCGAAGGTCGCCACGCTCGCGCGCGACCCCAACACGTTCCTCGCGGCCGTGCAGATCGGCGTCACGGTGGCCGGCTTCCTGTCCGCCGCCTACGGTGCGTCGACCCTCGCGCCCGACGTGGCGCCGACCTTCGAGGCGCTGGGCCTGTCCGAGAGCGCCGCGTCGAGCGTCGCGCTCGTCGCGATGACGCTGCTCATCGCCTACCTGTCCCTCGTCTTCGGCGAGCTCGTGCCCAAGCGGTTCGCCCTGCAGAAGTCGGCGCCCATCGCGCTGGCCGTCGCGCCGCCGCTCGCCCGGTTCGCCACCCTCATGCGACCGGTCATCTGGCTGCTGTCGAAGTCGACCAACATGGTCGTCCGTCTCCTCGGCGGCAACCCGCACGCCGCGGGCGAGGAGATGAGCGAGGACGAGCTGCGTGACCTCGTCGGCGCCCACGAGAGCCTCGAGGACGACGAGCGGCAGATCCTGCAGGACGTGTTCACCGCCACCGACCGCACGCTGCGCGAGGTGATGCGTCCGCGCGGAGCCGTCGACTTCCTCGACGGGGGCATGAGTCTCGCCGAGGCCGCCGGCGAGGCGCTCGCCATGCCGCACTCCCGCTACCCCGTCACCCGGCGACGCTCGACCGACGACGTCATCGGGTTCGTGCACGTCCGCGACCTGCTGGCCGTGCCCGAGGGCGCCGGCACCGGGTCCGTCGCCGACATCGTGCGCGAGATCCCCGTGCTGCCCAGCACCAACCGCATCCTCCCGGCCATGGCGCAGATGCGCAGCGAGGGCGTGCACATCGCGCTCGTGGTCGACGAGTACGGCGGGACCGACGGCATCGTCACGCTCGAGGACATCATCGAGGAGCTGGTGGGCGAGATCCGCGACGAGTACGACCTCGCCGAGGTGGCCGAGCTGCTGCACTCCTCCGACGGCGACGACATCGACGCCGCCATGCACCTCGACGACTTCGTGGAGCTGACGGGCCTGGAGCTCCCCGACGCCCACTACTCGACCGTCGCCGGTCTCGTGCTCGACCGCCTCGGTCACATCCCGGTCGAGGGCGAGGTCGTGGACCTCGACGGCTACCGGCTGACGGTCACCGCGGTGGAGGGGCGTCGCATCATGCGGCTCCACCTCGTCACGGTGACGGCGGGCGGGCCGGGTCACGACGCGGCGGAGGCGAGCGAGCTGGAACCTGCCGACGGGTCGTCCGAGCGCCCATGAGCCGGCACAGCACGGTCTTCGAGCGGCAGCCTCCCCGCGAGGCGGCCATCGATGCCGCGCTGCGACCGAGCCGGCTGGGCTCCTACTGGCTCGAAGACGCTCCCGGAGCCGGTCACCCGCAGCTCACCGCCTCGACCACGGCCGACCTCGTCGTCGTCGGCGGCGGGTACTGCGGCCTGTGGACCGCGGTGCTGGCGAAGCGCCGCGACCCGGGGCGACGCGTGGTGCTGCTCGAGGCCGAGACCATCGGCTGGGCGGCGTCGGGACGCAACGGCGGCTTCGTGGAGGCGAGCCTGACCCACGGCGAGGTCAACGGGCGGGCCCGGTGGCCCGACGAGTACGACACCCTCCACCGCCTCGGTCGCGAGAACCTCGACGCCCTGGAGCGCGACGTCCTCGACCTCGGTCTCGACGTGCAGCTGGAGCGCACGGGCACGCTGTCCGTCGCCTACGAGCCGCACCAGGTGCGCTGGCTCGAGGAGGACGAGACCGGCGACTGGCTCGACGAGTCCGCCGTGCAGGCCGAGATCCACAGCCCGATCTACCGTGCCGGTCGCTGGGAGCGCGACGAGACCGCCCTCGTCCATCCGGCCCGGCTGGCGCACGAGCTCGCCCGGGTCGCGGGCGAGCTCGGCGTGGAGGTCTTCGAGCACTCCCGCGTGACGGGGCTGTCCTCCGGCCGTGCGGGTGGGGTGCGGGTGAGGACCGAGCGTGCCGTGGTCCGCGCCGGTGCCGTGGCCCTCGCGACGAACGTGTTCCGGCCCCTCCTGCGCCGCACGCGCCTGTCCACCGTGCCGGTCTACGACTACGTCCTCATGACCGAGCCGCTCGACGCCGCGCAGAAGGCGTCGATCGGCTGGGACCGTCGCCAGGGCGTCGCCGACCTGGCGCACCAGTTCCACTACTCGCGGCTCAGCGCCGACGATCGGATCCTCTACGGCGGCTACGACGCGATCCATCGGCGGCAGGTGAGCCCGGAGCACGAGGACCGCGACGCCTCCTACCGTCGGCTGGCCTCGCACTTCCTCACCACCTACCCGCAGCTCGAGGGCGTCGCGTTCACCCATCGATGGGCGGGCGCGATCGACACCTCCACCCGCTTCTGCGCCTTCCACGGCCTCGCCCGCCGCGGTCGCGTGGCCTACGCCTCCGGCTTCACGGGCCTCGGTGTCGGTGCCACCCGGTTCGCCGCGGAGGTCATGCTCGACCACCTCGCCGGTGACGACACCGAGCGCACCCGGCTCGCGATGGTGCGACGCCCGGCCGTGCCCTTCCCGCCCGAGCCGTTGGCCACGATCGGCATCGAGGCCACCCGCTGGTCGCTCGATCGCGCCGACCACGACGAGGGTCGCCGCAACCTGCTGCTGCGCACCCTCGACCGGCTCGGCCTCGGCTTCGACTCCTAGCGGGCACGACCGGCGGGGGCGATCGGCGGTGATTCGGATACCGTTGGTCTCTCAACGGTCGCTGTCGGTGCGACGTCACAGGAAGGTGGTCACGTGCGCGTCGCCCTGTTGTCGTACCGCAGCAAGCAGCACGTGGGTGGCCAGGGCGTCTACGTCGAGCACCTCAGCCGGGGTCTCGTCGAGGCCGGCCACGACGTCGAGGTGATCTCCGGACAGCCCTATCCCGAGGGTCTCGACCCGCGGGTGCGACTGACCAGGCTGCCCAGCCTCGGCATCTACGACGAGCCCGACCCGTTCAAGCCCCCGGCGCCCTGGACGCTGCGCAGCGTCCCCGACGTCGTCGAGTGGCTGCTCAGCGTCACCGGCGCCTTCGGCGAGCCGCTCTCGTTCACGTTGCGCGCCGACCGTCACCTCAGGGACCGGCTCGACGACTTCGACGTGGTCCACGACAACCAGAGCCTCGGCTGGGGGCTGCTCGCCCTGCGCCGACGCCTGCCGCTCGTCGTCACGATCCACCACCCGATCAGCCGGGACCGCATCGTCGAGCTCGAGGCTGCCCGTGGGTGGCGCAAGCTCTCGGTCGCTCGGTGGTACTCGTTCGTGGGCATGCAGGCCCGCGTCGCCCGGCGGCTGCCGTTCGTCGTGGGCGTCTCCACGGTGGCCACCGACGACACCGTCACCGACTTCGGCATCGACCCGGCCCGCATCCGCGTGGTGCCGCTCGGCGTCGACACCGAGACCTTCGGTCCTGTTCGCCGCCCACAGCCCGGCACCCCCGCCGATGCCGCTGCCGCGGCCGAGTCCCGCGTGCCCGGCCGCATCGTGGCCGTCGCCAGCGCCGACAAGCCGCTCAAGGGCGTCGCCCACCTCCTCGACGCACTCGCGAAGGTGCGGGTCGAGCACCCCGACGTCGAGCTGCAGCTCGTCTCGAGCGTCGAGCCGGGCGGCGCCACGGACCGCCGCATCGACGCGCTCGACCTGCGCGACTGCGTGACCACCCACAGCGGCCTGGAGTCCGAGCAGATCGCCGAGCTCCTGCGCTCGGCCGAGATCATGTGCGTCCCCTCGCTCTACGAGGGCTTCTCGCTGCCGACGGTCGAGGCGCTCGCGAGCGGCACCGCGGTCGTCGCGAGCCGCGCCGGCGCCATCCCCGAGGTCGTGGGCGACGCCGAGGGCGGCGAGCCGTGCGCGGTGCTCGTCGAGCCGGGCGACGCCGAGCAGCTGGCCGCCGCCGTCTCCTCCCTGCTCGACGACCCCGACCGCCGCGCGGCCCTGGGTGCCGCCGGCCGTGCCCGTGCGCTCGAGCGCTACAGCTGGACCTCGGTGGCCAAGGCCACCGCCGACGTCTACGACGAGGCGATCCGCAGGTTCGCCGGCAAGGAGCAGTGACGTGCTGACCGTCGACTTCGACCGCCTCCGGGTGGGCGCCCGCACCCGATTCATCGACGTGGGTGCCGGCGCCGGCCGGCACAGCTACGAGGCCCTGCGCCGCGGTGCCGACGTGACCGCGTTCGACCTCGACGAGGTCGAGCTCAAGGGCGTCGACGAGATGTTCGAGGCGATGCGGGTCGAGGGGCAGGTGCCCAGGACCGGGCGTGGTGCCGTGCAGGCCGGGACCATCCTCGACATGCCCTACGCCGACGCCTCCTTCGACGTCGTGCTCGCCTCGGAGATCCTCGAGCACGTGCCCGAGGACGAGCAGGCCATCAGCGAGCTCGTGCGCATCCTGGCGCCCGGCGGCACGCTGGCCGTGACCGTCCCGCGCTTCTGGCCCGAAAAGGTGTGCTGGATGCTGTCGGACGAGTACCACGCCAACGAGGGCGGGCACATCCGCATCTACAAGGCCAGCGAGCTCGACGCGAAGCTGCGTGCCGAGGGCCTGGTGCACACCCACACCCACCACGCGCACGGCCTGCACGCGCCGTACTGGTGGATCAAGTGCGCCGTGGGCGTGGAGCGCGACCAGCACCCGGCCGTGCGCGCCTACCACCAGCTGCTCGTGTGGGACATGATGAAGGCGCCCCGCACCACCCGCGTGGCCGAGAAGCTCCTCGACCCGGTCCTGGGCAAGAGCGTGGCGCTGTACTACACCAAGCCGCTCGCGGTCTGAGGTCGCCGTGACCCCCGCCGTCACCGGATCGCCGGCCGTCCTCGCGCTGCCCGGCGTGCTCGACGCCGCCCAGGTGCAGGCCACGGCCGACACGATCGCGGCCGTGCAGACCAGCGACGGGGCGATCCCGTGGGAGGCCGACGGGCACCTCGACCCGTGGGACCACCTCCAGGCCGCCATGGGGCTCGCCGTCGCCGGACGCCGCGAGGAGGCCGAGGCCGCCTACGCCTGGAGCCGCTCGCAGCAGCGACCCGACGGCACGTGGGCCACCAAGTACGCCGGGGGCGAGGTGGTCGAGCCCGCCACCGACGCCAACTTCACCGCCTACGTGGCCACGGCGGTCTGGCACCACTGGCGGCTGACCGGCGACCGGGCCTTCGTGAGCTCCATGTGGCCGTCGGTGCAGGGTGCGCTCGACGCCGTGCTCGTCCTGCAGGACGACGCGGGTCCGGTCCGCTGGTCGCGTGGCGCCGACGGGTGCGTGGCCGACGAGGCCCTCGTCACCGGGAACGCCAGCATCCACCTCAGCCTGCGGTGCGGCGTGGCGCTGGCCGACGTCGTGGGGGAGCGGGTGCCGCGCTGGGAGGACGCGGCGGTGCGGCTGCGCCACGCCCTGGACCACCACCCGGACCGGTTCGCCGACAAGGCCCGGTTCTCGATGGACTGGTACTACCCCGTGCTGGGCGGGGCGCTGCCGCGCGCCGTCGCCCTGGCCCGACTGGAGCGGCGCTGGGACGACTTCGTGGTGCCCGGCTTCGGCGCGCGGTGCGTGGACGACAGCCCCTGGGTCACCGGGGGCGAGACGTGCGAGCTCGTCCTGGCGCTCGACGCGGTGGGCCGTGGCGCGGACGCCCGGGCGCTCCTCGCCGACATCCAGGTCCTGCGCCGCGAGGACGCCACGTACTGGACCGGCTACGTCTATCCCGACGAGACCTACTGGCCGATCGAGCAGACCACCTGGACGGCGGGCACCGTGCTCCTCGCCGTCGACGCCCTGACCCGGACCACACCCGCCAACGGGCTGTTCCGCGGGGAGGGCCTGCCCCTCCTGGCCGCCGACGGGGAGTGCGACCAGCCGTGCGTGGCATGAGTGCGCCGCCGCTGCCCGAGGCGCTGCAGGCGGTGGCCGACGAGGTGCGCGGCTTCCTTCCGGCCGACGAGGCCGATGCCCTGCGGGCCGCGGCCGCCGCCCACCTGCGCGCGGGCGGGGTGGCCGTCGAGATCGGCAGCTACTGCGGCAAGTCCGCGGTGCACCTCGGCCACGTCGCACGCGAGCGCGGCGCGCGGCTCGTGACGATCGACCACCACCGCGGCTCGGAGGAGCAGCAGGTCGGCTGGGAGTACCACGACGAGACCCTCGTCGGCACCGACGGCCGGATGGACACCCTGCCGTTCCTGCGCGAGACCCTCGCGCGCGCCGGCCTGGAGGATGTCGTCGACGTGGTGGTGGCCCGCTCGCCCGACGTCGCGTCGTGGTGGGGCCGCGAGCTCGACCTCGTGTTCGTCGACGGCGGGCACACCGACGAGCACGCCCAGGGCGACTACGAGGGCTGGGCCGGGTGGGTGCGGCCGGGCGGCGTGCTCGTCATCCACGACGTCTTCCCCGACCCCGCCGACGGCGGGCAGGCGCCCTACCGCATCTACCTGCGCGCTCTCGACGACGGCTTCACCGAGGTCGGCCACACCGGCTCGCTGCGCGTCCTGCGTCGCTGAGTACCGGATCCGTCGCGCTGGATCGTGGCGGGTGGTCTCGATACACCTCCCCTCGCCGGCGCTCGTGGAGGCACTCGACCAGCGGGAGTCTCTCCTGCTGATCGAGTAGTCGGGACGGCGAGCGCCAGCGAGCACGTGTCGACGTATCGAGATCAGCCGGAGACGCAGCGGGCGCGCCCCTCGGTCAGAGCAGGGCGTTGAGCCGGTCGATGAGCTGCTGGAACCGCTTCTTCGTCTCGGCGTCGACCGAGGCGAGCGCCTGCGATCGGTTGCGCAGCAGGTGGCCGGCGGGCTGGAAGCGGTCGTAGGCGCCACCGATCACCGTCTCGGCCTGGTGCACGATGCGCCGACGAGGCGGCTTGCGCAGGAACCGCTTGCCGGTGATCTTGCGGTGCGAGACCTTCGGCCCGCCGGACTCCTCCAGGAGTGCCACGTACCAGGAGGAATCGAAGAGGTCCTCCAGGTCGGCGTCGAGGGTGCCGGTGATGTCGGTGAGCGGGACGATGTGGTCGGACGAGATCGCGCCTCGGTTCACCAGCTCCTCGACGGCGCCCCGCGCCCCCGCCGGCCCGTCCATGAGCACCGTGGCAGAGACGGCCGTGGTGCCCAGGAGTGCGAGGATCGTCGGGATGCCGGAGGCGCCGCCGACGGGCGTCAGGTTCCAGCGCGGGTCGAGCGCGCGTCCGCCCTCGGAACGGAGCAGGTCACCCATGACCGTCAGGTACGTGATGTCCGACGGTGACGAGACGAGCAGCTGGTGCGGCCCGCTGACCAGCTTGCGCGTGAGGTCCGCACCGAGCGCCGCCAGCAGGGGCACCGTGGTCTCGGACCCTGCCCGCCACAGGTCGGAGCTGATCTTGCTGCCCTCGTCGCCGACGTTCTCGAGCACGCGGCAGCGGCTCAGGCGACCGGAGTCGATGAGGTACGGCGAGTGGGTGGAGTAGACGACCTGGTGGAAGGGGCCGAGGTGCTCCTTGATGTAGCGCAGCAGATCGGCCTGGGCGTTCGCGTGCAGGTTCATGCCGGGCTCGTCGAGCAGGATGACGCGACGGTCCTGGTCGGCGAACTCCGAGAACGCCGCGAGGAAGGAGAAGAACCAGATGAAGCCCTTGGAGCGCTCCGCCACGTTGAGGCTCATCCGCTGGCGGTCGTCGCGCACCCGGATGTGCAGCCACGGGTCGGGCGAGGAGATGCCCATCGTCTCCAGGTCGAGCTCGATCGACAGCTCGCGGTTCTGGCTCCAGTACTCCAGCAGCTGGTCCGACAGCCGTGCGGCGGCGGCCTCGAGCGCGGCCTTGCGGACCTCGTAGTCGTCCTCGTCGAACGAGGCGTCGGCCACGCCGGCCAGCCTCAGCAGCGCCAGCGCGGTGCGCTCGGACGGGTAGAGGTCGGCCGAGTCCATCTCCTGCAGACGCCGGATGGACACGCTGCCGGGGAGCACGTTGTGGTCGTCGAAGTACTGGAAGCCCGGCAGCATCGCGGTCAGCCGGGCAATCGCCTCGGGCGACGCCTCGAGCGGGGTGCCCTCCTCGTCGGACGCCCAGTGCAGCTCGCCGTCGCCGTACGAGCGGCTCACGAACAGCGGGGTCGTCGGCAGCAGGGCGCCGGCGCGCTCCAGGACCTGGCGGTCGTCGTAGTCGAGCTCGATCTCGAGGGTGACGGGGCGGACCTGGTCGATGACCTCGCGGTCGCGCCCGAGGTCGCGTCGGGGGTAGTCGCGTCGTGCGGTGAACGCGGTGACGTGACCGCTCGGCAGCGGGTTGGCCCGGTACAGCGCCTGCAGCATGGCCGTCTTGCCCGACTCGTTCTTCCCGACGATGGTCGTGATGCCCTCGTCGAGCGCCAGACGTCCGGAGTCGTGCACCGACATGACCTTGCGGACGCGCGCAGCGATCAGTCGCATGGGGCCTACTTCCGTGGAGGGGCTCTGGCGGGACTCAGGCTACTGGTCCCGACGGTGAGGAGTGCGCTGGTCGTTCCTCATGACGTCGCCGCCTCGTGGCCGGGTCCGGCCGGTGCGTAGCCTGACCGGGTGGAGGAGCTCACCGGGGGAGTGCTGCTGTTCCTCGGCGTGGCCGCGTTCCTCGCCGGATGGATCGACGCCGTCGTGGGTGGTGGCGGGCTGGTCCAGCTGCCCGCCCTCATGGTGGCCTTCCCGCAGGCGGCCCCGGTCCAGCTGCTGGCCACCAACAAGATCGGCTCGATCGCCGGCACGACGACGTCGAGCATCACCTACCTGCGACGCGTCCGGCTCGACCTGCGCACGGCCGCGCCCCTGGCGGGTGCGGCGTTCGTGGGCTCGTTGCTGGGTGCGGTCGTGGCCTCGTGGATCCCGCGCGCCGCCTTCAACCCGGCGATCCTCGTGGTCCTGGTCGTCGTCGGTGCCTTCACGGTGCTGCGCCCCGACCTCGGCCAGGTTGCGGCCATCCGCTTCACCGGCCGGCGCCACTACGGGGCGGCCATGCTCGTCGGGGTGTCCATCGGCTTCTACGACGGCGCCCTCGGGCCGGGGACCGGCTCGTTCCTCGTCTTCGCGCTCGTGGGGGTGCTCGGCTACGGGTTCCTGGAGGCCAGCGGCAAGGCGAAGCTGGCCAACTTCGCGACCAACCTGGCCGCCCTGGTCGTGTTCGTCCCGCAGGGTGCGGTCATCTGGAAGGTCGCCGCGGTGCTGATGGTCTGCAACGTGGCCGGCGGCTACCTCGGCGCACGCCTCGCCGTGGCGCGCGGCAACCGGTTCATCCGCATCGTGTTCATCGTCGTGGTGTCGGCGTTCGTCGTGCGCATCGGCTGGGACACCTGGCAGCAGCTCGTCGGCTGAAGTCCGTCCCACCGGCCCCACGATTCCCATCACCTGATGGGAATCGCGAACCCACCACGGTCCTGTCCCACTCACCATGGCGTGCACGCCATGGTGAGTGGCAGGGAACCGTGGTGGGTCCGGGGGCGTCGTCAGCCCTGGCGGGCCTTCAGTCGCGGGTTCTGCTTGTTGATCACGTAGGTGCGCCCGCGTCGGCGCACGACCTGCGAGCCGGGATGGTTCTTGAGCGAGCGCAGGGAGTTGCGGACCTTCATGGTTCCTCCTGTGGGTGGGATGGGTTCGGGCCCCCGACCCTTCGACAGGCTCAGACAGGCTCGGGGGCGGTGGGTCAGAGACGGTCGACGTCGACCAGGCCGCGGTGCACGGCCCTGACGAGCCGGCGCGGCACCTGCACCGTGCGGCCCTCGACGGTGACGGGCACGAGGTCGGCGGGCGTCGCCTTCCACTGCGACCGCCGGTGGCGGGTGTTGCTGCGTGAGGTCTTGCGCTTGGGGACGGCCATAGGGGGCTCCTTCGATCGGGGTGAGCGGCGACAGGTGGCGTCGAGTCCAGCTCAGGCGGCGCGGCGGACGTCGCCGAGCCAGGGCTCGAGTCCGTCGGAGGCGACCTCCCAGTACGGGCCGCGGTCGGCCAGCTCGGCGTCGCTGAGCAGGCAGTGCTCGAAGGCCTCCTGCACGTCGTCGGGGCTGCTGGCGAGCGGTCCCGACGCCAGGCCGTGCACGACGATGCGGGTCAGGGGCGTGTCGGTGCCCCACGGGGAGGCCGTCCCGACGCTCAGCTGTCCGCCCGCCCCGTCCCACACGCAGACGTCGGCGGGGCGGCTCGGCAGCCAGAACGAACCGCGCGAGCGGCGTGGCCCGCCGCCGATCTTCTCGATGCTCTCGAGCAGGCGTCTGGGGTGGAACGGGCGGTCGGAGCGGAGGTCGAGCGTCCACACGTAGGGGGAGCCGTGCAGCGGCAGCTCGTCGCGTCGCACGACGTCGACCCACGCCTCCGTGACGTCGTGGCGGTGTGCTCCGGCCACGAGCGGGGTGGCGTCGAGCGCCGACGGGTCGTCGACGACCGTGACGCCCGGACGGACGAGCGCACGCAGCAGGTCCAGCCCGGCGGGGTCGCACGGTCCGGTGAGCGCCACGGCGTCGGCGTACTCGACGATCGCGGCGGCCGTCTCGGCGACGCCGCGGGAGTCGTCCTCGCTCGTGTGCAGGTCGCGCTCGTGCAGCAGGTCGTCCCCGAGCAGGTCGGCGAGCACGGTCTGGCCGTCGAGGGCTGCGACGACGGCCGCCACGTGCACGTGCGGCGCGGCCTGCACGTAGGTCTCGATGACCCGGCAGGCCTGCAGGGCCTCGGCCGCCACCGGCAGGTGGGCGACCACCGCGCCCCAGCGACCGCTGGCTGCGAGGCGCTCCATCGTGGGCACCACGTCCTCGCGGAGGGCGCAGGCCACGCAGGCGTGCTCCAGCTCGTGGACGTGCCGCTCCAGGACGCCGGTGCAGTCGCTGACCACGCGCACGAGCCTCTGGGACTCGACGTCGAGCACGTGACGCACGACGACGGCCGAGGGAAGGTCGAACTGCAGGCCGACGGTGACGGCCTCCATGGCCACCTCGTCGACGCCGGTCACGAGCACGGCGGGGGTGGTGCGCGACAGGACGCGCCGGCGTCCGCGGCCGACGGGGCTCATGCGTCGACCTGCCCGTAGCGCCGACGGAAGCGCTCGACGCGTCCCTCGGTGTCGACCACGCGGCCGCGGCCGGTCCAGAACGGGTGGCTCGCGCTGGAGACCTCGACGTCGACCACGGGCAGGGTGCGGCCGTCGACCTCGACCGTCTCGGCAGGGGTGCCGGGCCCTGGGCGGCCGTGTGCACCGTGGTCGGCAGGGAGGCGCTCGGGCAGGGTCGAGCGAGTCACGAGCAGGAGGTCGCCCGAGCGGTCGCGGAAGGCGACCTCGTCGTAGCGGGGGTGCTGGTTCTTCTTCACGTCACGTCTCCGGTAGGCTGATGAGAACGATTGTCATTCTACACAGGAGGTCGCCATGTCGCGCACCTGCCAGGTCACCGGGGCCACCCCGGGCTTCGGCCACCACGTGTCCCACTCGCATCGGCGCACCAAGCGGCGCTTCGACGTCAACGTCCAGAAGAAGCGCTACTGGGCGCCGACCCTCGGCCGGCACGTCACGCTCACGCTCAGTGCCCGAGGGATCAAGACCGTCGACGTGCGCGGCATCGACGCCGTGGTCGCCGACATCCTCGCTCGAGGGGAGCGGCTCTGATGGCGAGGCGAGGCAACGACGTCCGCCCGATCGTCAAGCTGCGGTCGACCGCCGGGACCGGCACCACGTACGTCACGCGCAAGAACCGTCGCAACGACCCCGACCGGCTCGTGCTGAGCAAGTACGACCCGAGGATCCGCAGGCACGTCGAGTTCAAGGAGGAGCGCTGATGGCCAAGCGCAGCAAGATCGTCGCCAACGAACGCCGCAAGGAGGTCGTGGAGCGCTACCGGGAACGACGTGACGCCCTGCGCGCCGCGTCCCGGGACACGTCGCTGTCCATGGCCGAGCGCATGGAGGCCTCGCGTGCCCTGGCCAGGCTGCCGCGTGACTCCTCCCCGTCGCGGGTGCGCAACCGCGACCAGGTCGACGGCAGGCCGCGTGGCCACCTGCGGGTCGCCGGCCTCTCGCGCATCCGGTTCCGCGAAGGAGCGCACCGGGGCGAGCTGCCGGGCATCACGAAGTCGAGCTGGTAGCCCCGGCGAGGTTCCGGGCTCAGGCGACGGGCGGGGGGAGCAGGCGCGTCTCCACCCGCTCGGCCACCAGGGTCGCGGCGCCGTCGGCGTCACGACCGGGCACCCAGCGCTCGTCGACCACGACGTCGCGGTCGTCGAGGACCAGGTCGAACGCCGCACGCACCTGGAGCGCCATCCGTCCGAGGGCGCGCAGGCCCTGGTGGTCGTGCTCGCGGCGGCCCAGGTCGGCCTGTGCCGTCGCGTCGAGGCCGTGCTTGCGCACCGCCTGCAGCAGCATGCCGACGTCGACGCCGTAGCCGCTGACCACGGGCAGGTCGACGAACGCGTCGAGGACGAACGCGCACTCCCCGGCGAGCGGCTGCACGAAGCCGGCCAGCTCGGGTGCTCGTCGCGCGATCTCGGGCCGGGCGGCCAGCTCCGTCACCCGTCCACCGCCGCCGTCGTGCGTCGGGCGGTCGTAGAACGCCTTCACGAGCACCAGTGAGGGGTCGGTGAGCAGGGGTCCGACGAGTCGTGCCACGAAGGCGGGGTCGAAGCCGCGCACGTCGGCGTCGAGGAAGACGCCGACGTCGCTCGTCAGGTGGGCCATGCCGGTGCGCATGGCCGATCCCTTGCCACCGTCGAACGCGGGATCGGGGTCCTCGGCGGTCACGACGACGGCGCCGGCCTCGCGTGCCGCGGCGGCGGTGTCGTCGCTGGAGCGGGAGTCGACCACGACCACCTCGTCGACGAGCGGCACGAGGTCGCACCAGGCGGTGCGGACGCGTCGCACGATCTCGCCGATCGTCGCGGCCTCGTCGCGGGCGGGCAGCACCACGCCGACGCGGCGTCCACGCTTGGCCGCCACCAGGTCGCCGAGCGGGGCGGACGCGGCGTGGGTATGGGTGGCGAACCAGGGCTGCAGGTCAGGCAAGGCCGCGCACCGCCCTGGTCGGCGGTCGCTCACCGCGCAGCGTGGCGGTCATCTCCAGCACGCGCCGGGTGGCCGTCACGTCGTGGGTGCGGAACATGGCGCACCCGGCGGCAGCCGTCAGGGCCGTGGCCGCGAGGGTGCCCTCCAGCCTGTCGTCGGGCCCGAGCCCGAGCGTCTCGCCCACGAAGTCCTTGCGGGACAGGGCCATGAGGACCGGCCAGCCGGTGGCGACGAGAGTGTCGGCGCGGCGCACCAGCTCGAGGCTGTGGAACGTGTTCTTGCCGAAGTCGTGGGTGGGGTCCACCAGCACGCCCTCACGTGGCACGCCGGCCTCGACCGCGGCCTCCGCCGCCCGGGTGGTCGTGGCGACGACGTCGGCCACGACGTCGTCGTAGCGGACGCGGTGGGGGCGGGTGCGGGGGAGCGCCCCGCCGGTGTGGGAGCAGACGTAGCCGAGACCGTGTCGAGCGGCCACGGCCACCACGTCGGGGTCGTGCCCGGCCCACGTGTCGTTGAGCAGGTCGGCGCCGGCTGCGGCGGCGGCGTCGGCCACCTCGGCGCGCCACGTGTCGATGCTGATGACGACGTGGGGCGCGGTCTCGCGCACCGCCTCGATGAACGGGATGGTGCGCCGCACCTCCTCGGCGGCGTCGACCGCGTCGCCCGGGCCGGCCTTCACGCCGCCGATGTCGACGACGTCGGCGCCGTCGTCGACCGCGCGCCGGACGGCGTCGAGCGCGACGGCGGGGTCGTACGTGGCGCCGCGGTCGTAGAAGGAGTCGGGCGTGCGGTTGACGATCGCCATCACGAGGGCCCGGTCCTGGACGACGCGGCGTCCGCGGAAGGTCAGGTCGGCCACGTCGTCAATCGTGTCAGAACGGCGGGAGGGGCGCCGGTCACGCGTCGACGGGGTGCAGGGCGATGGCGTTCTTGACGGCCGTGACGGCGTCGGCCAGGTCGCCCACGACCGGGAGGCTGTCGACGCTCCACCCCGGTCCGCCGAGGATCAGCTCGGACTGGCCGCCGGCAGCGTCGACGACCGACGACAGGGCGCCCGCGTCGAAGTGCACGATCGAGGCCCAGAGGAAGACGGCCGCAGGTCGGAGCCGCAGGGTCATGGCCGAGATGGCGCTGAACGGCGTGCGCTGGCCGAGCATGTGGCAGCCGACGCCTTCCTCGGCCAGCGCGCACTGCAGGGCGAGCAGGGGCAGGACGTGGTGCTCGTCCTCGGCGCAGGCCAGCAGCACGGGTCGGTGGTCCTGGTGCCGGAGGCGTCGGGCGGCGAAGCGGGCCCGCAGGGCGGTGTGCAGCGCGTCGCTGACGAGGTGCTCGCCGTCGACGCCGATGGTGCCCTGGTACCACTCGTCGCCGATGCGTCGCATGCTCGGGGCGATGTGGTCGCTCCACGCGTGGAGGGTGCCGAGGTCGTCGAGCTTGCGCGTGAACAGCGTGCGCAGGCCCTCGGCGTCGTACGCCCGGGTGGCGGCCACGATGGCGTCACCGAAGTCGGCGGCATCACCGTCGACCTCGACCGGGTCACCGCTGAGCGCGGCACGCGCCGCGGCCGCGGGCCCGAGGCCACTGCTGATGAGCAGGTTCATGCGCTCGAGCCGCTCGATGTCGGTGGCGTCGTAGCGACGGTGACCGCCCGCGCTGCGAGCCGTCGGACCGAGCTCGTACCGGCGCTCCCACGTGCGCAACGTGGAGGCGGGAACCCCCAGACGAGCCGCGACCTCACCGACGGACAGGAGGATCTCCTCCCGCTGTGCAGTGCTCGGATCGGGCGGTGTCATGCCCCCACTATAGAACTTGTTCACCCGCTTGCCAAGGTGAACAAGTTCGGGGTACGTTCTGAACAACCCCGGACGGGAGACCCGATCCCGTCCCCGCAGCGAAGGAGCTCCACCATGGCGAACCTCAAGAACCTGCCGCTCCCGCTGCAGGAGGTCTACGAGTGGCAGTACCAGGGCGCCTGCCAGGGCCTGGAGTCGGCGCGATTCTTCTCGCCCGATGCCGAGCGCGGCTCGCGACGTCGCGACCGTGAGGCCGCGGCCAAGGCCGTCTGCGGCACCTGCCCCGTGATCACCGAGTGCCGCGAGCACGCCCTCGCCGCGCGTGAGCCCTACGGCGTGTGGGGCGGACTGACCGAGCACGAGCGCACCGCGATCCTGCAGCGCTCCGCCGACGTCCCCGCCTGACGCCCCGCGCCCCGCGCGCGAGCACGACCAGGCAGCACTGACGAGCCGACCCCACGCATCGGGGTCGGCTCATCGGCGTTCAGGGCTACGGCCGGCGTGGGCGCGCCGCCGACCGACCCGTCAGCCCACGTCGTCGGCGACCTTGCCCTCGGCCAGCAGTGCCGCGGCGTGGGAGTCCTCGGGCGGAGCCTCGGGGTCCACGCCGTCGTCGATCTGCTCGTTGACGTAGCGCAGCAGCACGGCGGTGGTCGCCGCGACCGGCACGGCCAGGAACGCGCCCGTGACCCCGAACAGGGTGCCGCCGGCGGTGACCGACAGCAGCACCACCCCGGCGTGCAGGTTCATGTTCTTGCCCTGCAGCCACGGTGACAGGACGTTGCCCTCCAGCTGCTGGACGCCGAGCACGATGAGCGCGGCGATCACGGCGGCCTTGAAGTCGTTCGTCACCAGCGTCACGAGCACCGCGAGGATGCCGCTGACGAAGGCACCGACGATGGGGATGTAGCCGCCGAAGAACGTGATGACCGCCAACGGGATCGCGAGCGGCACGCCCAGGATCGCCAGGCCGATGCCGATGATCACGGCGTCGATGAAGGCTACGAGGGTCTGGGTGCGGATGAACCCGCCCAGGGTGTTCCAGGTGCGGCTGAGCAGCTCGGTCACGTGCTCGCCGGCCCGGCGGCCGCCCAGCGTGGCCAGCCACGGGAGGAAGCGGTGGCCGTCCTTGACGAAGAAGAACGTGAGCATCAGGACCAGCACCAGGTTGATGACGGCGTTCGTCGCGGCGCTCAACGTCGAGAAGATGCCCGAGCTGATGGCCGCGGCGCTCTCCTGCAGCTTGTCCTGGACGGCGCTGATGGCCCGGGTGATCTGCCCGTCGGACAGCTGGAGCGGCCCGTCGGTGAGCCAGTCGCGCACCCGCTGCAGGCCGTCGGAGGCCTGCGACGCGATGGCCGGCGCCTGACCTGCGACCTGGGGCGTGAGCACCGCGATCGCAGCGACGATCGCCGCGATGAAGCCGATCATGACGAGGGCCGCGGCCAGGCCGCTCGGCACCTTGTGCCGACGCAGCCAGGTGACCGGGGGCGCCAGGACGGTGGCCACGAGCAGGGCCAGCGACAGCGGGAAGAACACCATCCAGAGGTGCCCGACGATCCAGCCGAGCACGTACACGGCGGCGGCCAGCACCACGAGGCGCAGCCCCCAGCGCTGGAGGACGGCGAACGCCTGGTCGATGACCACGGCGCGATCGCGAACGGTCGGAGTGCTCATCAGTGAAGCGTAGGCGCCGCGGTCGGTGGGGTCTGCGGGACCCGCCAGTCGACCGGGGTGCTGCCCAGCTCGACGAGGTGCGCGTCGACGCGGCTGAACGGCCGCGAGCCGAAGAACCCCCGCGACGCCGAGAGCGGGCTCGGGTGGGCGCTCGCGACCACGGGGGTGTCGCCCAGCAGGGGCTGCAGGTTCTGGGCGTCCCGCCCCCAGAGCACCGCGACGAGCGGGCGGCCGCGGGCCACGAGGGCCCGGATCGCCTGCTCCGTGACCCGCTCCCAGCCCATCCCGCGGTGGCTGGCCGGGGCGCCGGTGCCCACCGTCAGCACCCGGTTGAGCAGCAGGACGCCCTGCTCGGACCACGCCGTCAGGTCACCGTGGGGCGCGCGGGGGATGCCCAGGTCGGCCTCGAGCTCGGTGTAGATGTTGGCGAGGCTGCGGGGAAGGGGGCGCACGTCGGGGTGCACCGAGAACGACAGACCCATGGCGTGACCGGGCGTCGGGTACGGGTCCTGGCCGGCGACGAGCACCTTCACGTCGGCGACCGGTTCCTGGAACGCCCGGAGGATCGCGTCGCCGTGGGGCAGCCACGGTCGGCCGGCCTCGGTCTCGGCCCGCAGGAGCTCGCCCATCCGGGTCACGTCGTCGGCGACCGGCGCCAGCGCCTCGGCCCAGTCGGGTGCGACGAGCTCGTGCAACGACTTCGGCATGGCCTCACCCTAGGCAGGATCGGGACGTGGTCGCCCGTCCGGCGACCTCGTGAGGGCGATGGCGTTCCGAGAACGGCGCGCCCTAGACTCTGGGGCGCAGTGTCAGCCATCACCGCGTACCGCACGCTGCTGCGGATCGTCGGGCCCGCCTACGTCGTCGTAGCCTTCCTCGGGCGAGTTCCGCTTGCCATGAGCCAGATGGGCACGCTGCTCCTCGTCAGCGGGGCCACGGGTCGCTACGCGCTCGGCGGTGCGGCCGCCGGTGCCCTCGCCGTGGCGAACGCCGTCGGTGCGCCGTTCTTCGGGTCGTTGGCGGACCGCATCGGTCAGCGTCCCGTCGTGCTCGCCCAGTCGTGGGCCGGAGGGACAGGACTCGCGGCGATCGTGTGGACGACGCAGTCCGACGCGTCGCCTGCCGCCATCATCGTGGTGGCGGCCCTGGCCGGGCTCGCCACGCCCCAGATCGGTCCGCTGGCTCGCGTGCGGTGGCAGCCGATCACCCGTCGAGCTCCCGACCAGCGCCGGCTCATCGACGCTGCGTTCTCCTACGAAGGAGCGGCCGACGAGGTCTCCTTCGTGCTCGGCCCCGCCACGGTCGGGCTGCTGGCGGTCGTGGTGGCCCCGGGCGACGCGCTGCTGGTGGCTGCGGGGCTGCTCGTGGCCTTCGGGTCGTGGTTCGCACTCCACCCCACCGCCGCGCTCACCCGACCCGAACCGGGGGCCGTCCGGTCCGACGCGCCCGTGATCACCGGGGTCCTGGTGGTGCTCGCTCTCGCCCAGATGCTGATCGGCATGCTGTTCGGTGCCACGCAGACGGGGTCCACCGTTCTGGCCACCGCCGCGGGCGAGCCCGGCCAGGCCGGTCTCATCCACGCGACGCTCGGGGTCGGCAGCGCGATCGCCGGCCTCGCGATCGCCGCCCTGCCCGAGCGCATCGGCTACCCGACGCGCATGGTCGCGTCCGCGTCCGCGCTGCTCGTCCTGTCGGTGCCGCTTCTCCTGGTGCAGACCATCGGGCAGCTCGTCGCCGTGATCGCCCTGCTGGGCTTCGCGGTGGCGCCGTACATGATCAGCAACTTCGCGATGGCGGGATCCGTGGTCGAGCCCGAGCGCGTCGGCACCGCCATGACGCTGCTCGCCGGTGCCACGGGCATCGGGTACGCGCTCGGCTCGACGGTGGCGGGCCGACTCGCCGACCTCGGCGGCCACACCCCGGCGTTCGCGGTGACCGTCACCGCCACGGCGCTGGCCCTGGTGCTCTCCCTCGCCTTCCGCGCGCGGCGCGGGTCGTCGTCCTGAAGGTGCCGGGGCGGCGTTCCCTGGGGTCGGACCCCGGTCCATGTCTCAGCGGGTGAGGCGGTCCAGGAACGCGACGAGCAGGGCCTCGCGCAGGCGCGGGGGCGCGACGTCGAGCAGGGCGTTCACCGGCGCCATCTCCTGCGGCACGGACACCTCGCCGCTGCCGTCACCGAGGCCCGCGGTCTGCAGGAGCAGGTCGAACGTCGCGTCGTCCAGCGTGGCCGGGTCGAGGGACTCGGCCACGGCGCGCAGCTCGGCGTCGACCGTCACCGGACCGGCCGCGACCGCGTCGGCCGTCGCGGCGGCGAGGTCCTCCAACAGCTGCGGGACCTGCGGGGCGGTGGCGGCGCACATCGTCAGGTGCAGCGTGGCCGACTCGTCGCGCCACGACATCTGCGGCTGCACGAACCAGCCGCGGGCGAGCATGCGGTCGCTCAGCGTGAACACGTCGAGCGCGTCGTCGGCGCCGACGCACAGCAGCGTCGAGTCCGGAGGCACCACCACGTGCAGGTGGTCGATCGCGTCGATGCCGTCGGCGAGCGTCCGGGTGGCGTCGACCGTCTGGCGCACGAGCCGGGCGTAGCCGTCGGCACCGAGGTAGCGGACCACGGCCCACGCCGCCGCGAGGGGTCCACCGGACTTGGTGGACTGCACGGTGGAGTTGAGCATCGTGTAGCCGGGCCAGTCGGCACTCGCGTAGAACTGCGCCCGCCGGGGTGCGGGGTCGGCGAACAGCAGCAGCGAGACGCCCTTGGGTGCGTAGGCGTACTTGTGCAGGTCGACCGAGACGCTGGTGACACCGGGGACCGCCAGGTCCCACGCCGGTGCGTCGTCCACCCACGGGAGCACCCAGCCGCCGATGCAGGCGTCCACGTGGAGCCGCAGGCCGCGAGCGGACGTCTCGGCGGCGATCTCGGGGACGGGGTCGACCACGCCATGGGCGTACGACGGGGCCGAGACCGCCACGAGCACCACGCGGTCGCCGAGCCGGTCGATCGCCTCGACCATCGCGCCGACGTCGGCGCGGCGGGTCCGCGGGTCGACGTCGACCGCTACAAGCTCCACCCCGAAGTAGTGGGCGGCCTTGTGGAACGCGGCATGGATGGTGGTGGGCACGACCATGGCGGGGCGGTCGACGGGCGAGGCGTCGCGCGCGGCCTTGACGGCGAGCAGGATCGACTCGGTGCCGCCCGACGTGACGGTGCCGACCGTCTCGGGCGGTCCGTGCAGCGCGTCGCGCGCGAAGGTCACGAGGTCGCGCTCCATGCGCAGCAGGCTCGGGAACGCGGTGGGGTCGAGCCCGTTCGTCGCTCCGTACATCGCGAGTGCCCGGCGGCCGAGCTCGTCGGCCTCGGCGATGCCCGAGTCGTAGACGTACGCCAGGGTCCGGCCGCCGTGCGTGGGCAGGTCGCCGGACCGCAGCTCCTCGAGCTCGGCGATGACGGCCTCGGGAGTGGGATGGCTGGGGGAAGAGTCAGGCACGGGAGAGCTCCTCGTCGAGGCGGTAGCGGCGCAGCAGCAGGAGGCTGGCCGCGATGATCGCGGCGGGGACCAGCGAGAACCCCAGGGTGATCGCGGTGAGGGCCGAGTCGGGCTGCACGACGTCCTGCCCGCCCGTCGACGACACGTAGCCGCCGACGGCGAGGACCACGGCGAACAGCCCCGGTCCGAGTGCGAGGCCGAGCGTCTCGCCGGCCGTCCAGACACCGGTGTAGACGCCGATGCGGTTCTGCCCGCTGCGGCTGGCATCGCGCGCGGCGACGTCGGGCAGCATCGCCATGGGGAACACCTGGGCACCGGCGTAGCCGATGCCGACCAAGGCCGCGGCGGGGTAGACGACGAGGGCCGTGGCGTCGCGCGCGGCGAGCAGACCGAGCGCCCCGACGACGAGCAGCAGCGTGGCGACGGTGTACCCGGCACGCTTGCCGCGCTCGGCGAACAGGCGCTCCCAGAGCGGGGTCACGAGCAGGGCCGGGCCCACGAACGACGCGAACAGGAACGTCGAGGCGGCCGCGGAGTCGAACAGCTCGTCCGCCACGTACGCCACGCCGGCGAGCATGGCGCCGATGCCGAGCGCCTGGAGGACGAAGCAGCCGAGCAGTGCGCGGAAGTCGCGGTCGCCCGACACGAGGGCGAGCTGCTCGCGCAGACCCCCTGCCGGTGGCGCCACGTCGAGCTGGGGCGCCTCGCGGGTGCCGCGCCACGCACCGACGACACCGAGCACCAGCAGCACCGCCACGTAGACGCCCATGACGCGGTACCCGGCAGCGTCGGAGTCGCCGTCGCCCACGGCGTCGACCACCATCGGCGCCGTGGCGCCCGAGAGCAGGATCGCGAGCGCCAGCACCGCGACCCGCCACGTCATCAGGCGCGTGCGCTCGGCGTAGTCCGACGTCATCTCCGCCGGCATCGCCACGTACGGCACCTGGAAGAACGCGTACGCGCTCGCGCAGCCCAGGAACATCACCACGACCCAGGCGCCCGCCAGCGCCGTCGGCTCGGTGGGCCCGGCGAACATCAGCGCGAAGAACACCGCCAGCAGCAGCCCGCCCCGCAGCAGGAAGGGCCGGCGTCGGCCCTGGGGGTGGGACGACGCGTCGCTGATGCGCCCCGCGATGGGGTTGAGCACCACGTCCCACGCCTTCGGCAGGAAGACGATCACCGCGGCGACGACGGCGGCGATGCCGAGCGTGTCGGTGAGGTACGGCAGGAGGAGCAGCCCCGGGACCGTGCCGAAGGTGCCCGTCGCCACGCTGCCGAGCGCGTAGCCGCGCCGGACCCGCGGGGGCAGCGGCGTCGACGTCATGGCGGTCAGGCTAGGCGAGGCCGGGGCCACCGGCGGCCCCACGCGTCTGGACGATTCCCAGGTCGACCTGGGAATCTCCCGCCCCGCACGGATTCCTCACCCCTGCACGGATTGCTCTCCGTGCGGGGGTGAGATCTCCGTACCTCCGATCACCCGTGCAGGGTGGGCGGACTCGGCCCGCACGGCGGGACGGTGGGCGAGATGACGTGACGCGATGTGATGTGGCACGGTCGGCGTGGGGCGCGCGACGTGGCGCGCGGGAGGGGGAACGCATGACGTGGGCGGAGCTCGCGGGCCTGGCTGGTCTCGCGCTGGTGGACAGCACCAGCTTCGGCACGCTGCTCATCCCGCTCTGGATGCTGCTCGCGCCGCGAGTGCGGCCGGGTCGGGTGCTGCTGTTCCTCGGGACCGTCGTGGTCTTCTACTACGCGGTCGGCGTCCTGCTGCTCCTCGGCATCGACGTCGCCGTGGAGGCGGCGTCCGACGTCGGCGGAGCACTCGCCGACAACCGGCCGCTCACGATCGCCCAGCTCGTGGTGGGCGTGGGGCTGTTCCTCTGGAGCTTCCGCGTCGAGAAGAAGGCCAAGGAGCAGCCCGGACCGAGTCCGCGCGCTCGACGCTGGCGGGCGGCGCTGCAGGGTGACGGCGTCCCCGCGCGGACCACCATAGGCATCGCGCTGGTGGCCACCGTGCTCGAGGTCGCGACGATGCTGCCGTACCTGGCCGCCATGGGCCTGCTCTCGCGTGCCGACGTCGACCGTCCGGTCCAGCTGGTCGTGCTCGTGGGCTACGTGCTCGTCATGGTGCTGCCGGCACTCGTCCTGCTGGTGCTGCGGCTCGCGGCCGCCCGGCTCGTGGAGCCGTGGCTCGAGCGGGTCGACGCCTGGATGTCGGCGCGCACCGGCTCGATGATGAGCTGGGTGATCGGCATCGTCGGCTTCTTCGTGGCGGCCGACGCGCTGCAGCGGCTCACCGGCGGGTAGACCGCCGGACCGTCAGCGCCGACGTGTGCTGGTCTCCGGGTTGCTGCGCGCCGGTCGGGGCGTCTTGTCGTGCGTGCGCCTGACGTTGCGCAGGTCGTCGAGGAAGCTGTTGGCCCAGGTGTCGATGTCGTTCTCGACCACCTGCTTGCGCATGGCCTTCATGCGGCGGTGGCGTTCCTTCTCGGGCGCCTGCATGGCCTCGACCAGGGCCTCCTTGAGGCCGTTGATGTCGTACGGGTTCACCCGGTAGGCGTGGCGCAGCTCGGCCGCCGCGCCGGCGAACTCGCTGAGCACCAGCGCGCCGTCGTCGTCGTAGCGGCAGGCCACGTACTCCTTGGCGACCAGGTTCATGCCGTCGCGCAGCGGCGTGACGACCATGACGTCGGCGGCCCGGTAGAGCGCGGCCATCTCCTCGCGCGGGTACGACGCGTGCAGGTAGGTGATCGGCTGGGCGCCGATGCGGCCGACGTCGCCGTTGATGCGGCCCACGAGCCGGTCGATGTCGTCGCGCAGGATCTTGTACTGGCCCACCCGCTCGCGCGACGGCGTGGCCACCTGCACGAACACCGCGTCCTCGACGTCGACGGACCCCTCGGTGATGAGCTCGCCGAAGGCGCGGAGCCGCTGCCGCAGACCCTTGGTGTAGTCGAGGCGGTCGATGCCGAGCAGCACGCAGCGCGGGTTGCCGAGGCTCTCGCGGATCTCCGCGGCGCGGGCCGCCACCTCAGGACGTCGCGCCATCTCCTCGAAGCCGGCGGAGTCGATGGAGATCGGGTAGGCGCGGGCCGTCACGATCCGGCCGTCGTCGAGGTAGACCGTGTCGCGGTGGGTCTTGTTGCCGACGCGCTGCCGCACGAGCCGCACGAAGTTCTGCGCGGCGCCGGGCAGCTGGAAGCCGACGAGGTCGGCACCGAGCAGGCCCTCGAGGATCGAGCGACGCCACGGCAGCTGCTGGAACAGCTCGTTCGGCGGGAACGGGATGTGCAGGAAGAAGCCGATGCGCAGGTCGGGGCGGAGCTCGCGGAGCATCTGCGGCACGAGCTGCAGCTGGTAGTCCTGCACCCACACCACGGCGTTCCTGCGTGCGACCTTCGCGGCCCGCTTGGCGAAGCGCCGGTTCACCTCGACGTAGGAGTCCCACCACTCGCGGTGGAACTCCGGCGGGGCGACGACGTCGTGGTAGAGCGGCCAGAGCGTGCCGTTGGAGAAGCCCTCGTAGTACTCCTCGTACTCCTGGCTCGTGAGGTGCACCGGGACGAGCGTGATGCCGTCGTGCTCGAAGGTCCGCAGCTTCTCGTCGGGAGCGCCGTGCCACCCGATCCAGGCTCCGCCGTTGCGGCGCATCACGGGCTCGAGAGCGGTCACCAGGCCGCCGGGTGAGGTGCGCCAGGTGGTGCTGCCGTCGGGCTGGACCACCCGGTCCACGGGCAGCCGGTTGGCGATCACCACGAAATCAGCCGTTGCCGCCATGGCTCCACCCTAGGCGAGCGGCGGGACCGCGCCCGTCGACCGCGCCGGTCGGGCCGGGTCGGTCAGCCCCGGCCGGTCAGCACTGCTCCGGTCAGCGATGGGCGTCCGTGCCGATCTGCTCGAGGATCGTGTCCATCAGCTCCTGGATCTGCAAGGTGGCCTCGAGCGGCAGCAGCGCCGACGCTGTCCGGCCGTCCCGCAGGCACGCTGCGACCTCCTCGGCCTCGTGGGCGTACCCGCGTCCGGTGACGGGCACGTCGATCCGCTCGCGCTCGTCGCCGCGCACGAGCGTGAAGGACGTGGGGTGGTGGAAGCGGCCGTCGATCTCGATCCGGCCGTCCGTGCCGGCGATCGAGGCCGTGCTGTCGGACTGCGCGAGCTGCGTCCACGCGATGCTCGAGACGGGCTGGTAGCCATCGGACCCCCGAGCCTCGTGCACCAGCGTGGCTCCTCCTGCCACGTCGAATCCGCGCGCGTGCAGCGCGCCGGCGGCGGTGACGGTGTGCGGGTGGCCGAGCACCAGGTGGGCGAAGGTGAGCGGGTAGATGCCGATGTCCAGCAGTGCGCTGGCCCCGAGCTCGGGGTCCCACAGGCGCGCGACGTCCGGGCTGGCCGCGAACCCGAGGGCTGCCCTGAGCTCGCCGACCTCCCCGATCGCGCCGGAGTCCACGAGTCGCTTCACCTCGCGGATGACGGGGTTCGTGCGCATCCACATGGCCTCGGCCAGGAACAGGCCCGTCTCACGTGCGCGGGCGACGAGCTCGCGCCCGCTCGCCACGTCCAGCGTCATGGCCTTCTCGCACAGCACCGGCTTGCCGGCGTCGAGGCACAGCAGCGCGTCCTCGAGGTGGCGGCTGTGCGGGCTCGCGACGTAGACGACGTCGACGTCGGGGTCGGCCACGAGCTCGTCGTAGCTCCCGTACGCGCGGGCCGTCGGCGTGCCGTGCTCGTCGAGGAAGGCCTGGGCCCGCGTCCGGTCGCGCGAGCCCGCGGCCACCACCTCGTGGTCGGGCAGCAGGGCCAGGTCCCGCGCGAAGCTGCCGGCGATGTGTCCGGTGGCGAGGATGCCCCAGCGCAGCGGCCGGTCGGCGGGGACGGCCGCGGCGGTGTGCTGGTCGGTGCTGGGCTGGATGCTGCTGGGGGACTCGGCCATGCCTCCACGCATACCAGAGCAGCAGTCCGCCGAAGCGAATGACACCACTGTCATTCCTGGGTTAGGGTGACGCCATGAGCGCAGTGGAGCAGTCGAGCCACGACCCGGCACGTCCGGGCAGCACGTTGACCGACCGCGACCTCGACATGCTGTCGATGGAGCGGCTGTGGTGGCAGTTCGCCGGGGCCAAGGAGCAGGCCATCCGCGAGAAGTTCGACATGTCCGCCACGCGGTACTACCAGCTGCTGAACGCCCTCATCGACAGCGACGACGCCCTCGCCTTCGACCCGCTGCTGGTCAAGCGCCTGCGTCGTCTGCGTGCTCAGCGCCAGCGCAGCCGCTCGGCGCGCCGCCTCGGCATCGATCTCTGAGTCGCGGTCGCGGGTGTCCGACCACCGCCGCACGGTGACCCGCCGGGCGCTCGTGCTGCCCACCTGGGCGCTGCTCGCGGTCGGCGGGGTGGTCGTGCTGGCAGGAGCCTGGCTCGCCTGGCTCCTGGTCGCCGGCCCCGGCGACGACGCCCCGGTCGCGTCGGCGAGCTCGAGCCCTGCTGCGACCGAGCCGTCCGCCACGCCCACGCCGGAGCCCACCGAGACGACCGAGCCGGAGCCCAGCGAGACGCCGGAGCCCGAGCCCACCGAGACCAGCGAGCCCGAGCCCACCGAGCCCGCGGTCGACCGGTCGTCGATCCAGGTCTCCGTCCTCAACGCGTCGCGCACCCAGGGCCTGGCCCGCACGGTGGGGCAGCGGGTCACCGCCGAGGGCTGGACCGTCGGCGCGGTGGGCAACTGGCGCGGCTACTCGGCGGCCAACACCGTGCACTACCCGCAGGGCCGCGAGGCGGAGGCGCGGCAGCTGGCCGACGACCTCGGCATCCAGGCCGTGGCCCCGATCGTCAACGGGATGAGCGGCCAGCGGCTCACGATCGTGCTGGTCGGTCCCGTCGCCTGAGCCGCGCTCCGCGGCTGCCATGATGCTCGGGTGCCCGCGGCAGACCACCCCACGCCCGACGTCCCGGCGTCGCTGCTCGTCGACCCCCGGCAGATCCTGCTCGGACTGGACTTCGACGGCACCCTCTCGCACGTCGTCGACGACCCGACCCGGGCCTTCGCGCACCCCGACGCCGTCACGGCCGTCGCCCGTCTGGGCCACGTGCTCGGGCAGGTCGCGATCGTCACCGGCCGTCCGGTCGAGCAGGCGCTGACGCTCAGCGGGTTCCGTGGGCTCGCAGGCCTCGAGCGGCTCGTCATCTGTGGGCAGTACGGCGCGGAGCGGTGGGACGCCGAGGTCGACGTGCTCGAGCGTCCCGACCGTCCGGACTCGGTGGAACGGCTCGCGTCGATGCTCCCCCAGTGGCTCGCCGACCACCACGCAGGTCACGTCCGCATCGAGGACAAGGGCCTGGCGGTCGCGATCCACACGCGGGGCCTCGACGCGGACCTGATCCACGAGCTCGAGGGCCCGCTCCGGGCGCTCGCCGCGGACCTGGACCTCGAGGTCGAGCCGGGCCGCCAGGTGCTCGAGCTGCGCGGTCACGCGATCGACAAGGGGGTCGCGCTGCGCGACCTCGTGGAGACGACCGGCCTGCGGAGGGTCGTCTACGTCGGCGACGACCTGGGCGACCTGCCGGCCTTCGAGGCGGTGGAGAACCTGCGCCGCAGCGGTGGTGACGGCGTCCTGGTGGCGTCGGCGTCGGGCGAGCAGGACGCGCTCGTGAGTCGCTCCGACGTGGTGCTGCCCGGACCCGACGGCGTCGCCGCGTGGCTCACGGCCTGGGCCGACGCCCTCGACGCCTGAGTGCCACGCCGTGAGCATCCCCGGGGAGCGCCTGCCGGCCCACACGCCGTGGACGCGGGTCCGAACGGTTCTGAACTGGGTCAACCTGAGCACCGTGGCCGGCCTCGTGCTCGCGCGGCTGGGCGGCGCCACGGTCGAGCGGAACGGGCGCGGCACCTACCTGGCGGGCGGCTACCGCTGGCGCTTCCCGGTGGCGAGTGCCTTCACGCTCGGCTCCGTGGTCGTGAGCACCCACGACCACGCCTGGCTGCGCGACCGGCCCCGGCTCCTGCAGCACGAGGACCGGCACGTCACCCAGTACGCCTGGCTGGTCGGTCCGGTCATGGTGCCCCTCTACCTGCTCGCAGCAGCCTTCTCCTGGGTGGTCGCGGGCGACCACTCGTCGTACAACCCGTTCGAGCGGCTCGCGGGCCTGGACGACGGCGGCTACCCGCCCGTGACGACGCGACGTCGGCGTCGGCACGGGTGAGCGGCACTCAGTCCAGGCTCCGGGCCGGCCGCCCCGGGACGAACAGCGCGGCGACGAGCGCCACGCCGACCGCGCCCGCGGCGGCGAGCAGCGACGGGCCGATCGCCCCGTCGTAGCCCTGGGGCGAGATGGAGCCCCCGGCGCCCTGGAAGACCGCGACGATGACCGCGATCCCGAGCGCCACGCCGAACTCGCGGACGGTGTTGTTGGCCGAGCTCGCGATCGCGAGGTCGTCGTCGGGCAGTCCGTCGAGCACGGCGGTCGACATGGGGGCGAACGTCAGGCCCATGCCCACGCCGGCCAGGACCAGGGGGACCACCAGGTCGCCGTAGCCCGACCAGCTCTCGACGACCGACGCGAACCACACGAGCGACACGGTCTGCAGGGAGAGCCCCACGACCAGCAGCGACCGGGCGCCCAGGCGGGGGACGAGCGCTCCGGCGATCGGCGCGACCACCATCGGGGCGGCGGTCCAGGGGAGCGTGCGCAGGCCGGCCTCGAGCGGGGAGTAGCCCTGCACGACCTGGAGGTACTGCGACAGCAGGAACACGCTGCCGAACATGCCGAGGCTGAACATGAGGCCGATGACGTTCGCCGCGCTGAACGCCCGGCGGCGGAACAGGCGGAGCGGGAGGACGGCGTCGTCACCCGGGCGGGTGGATCGGTCGAGCCGTGCGGCCCACGTCAGGTACCCGAGCGCGAGGGCCGAGGCGGCCACGAGGGTGCCGACGACGCCCGCGGAGGACCATCCGTCGTCGTTGCCGTGGACGATGCCCCAGACGCCCGCGAAGACCGTGCCGCCGAGCAGGAACGTGCCGACCACGTCGGCGCGCCCGGGCGCGGAGCTGCGCGACTCCGGGGTGGCGAGCAGGAGCAGCGGCACGGCGGCCAGGGCCACGGGCACGTTGATCCAGAAGATGGCCTGCCAGCTGAGTCCCTCGACCACCGCCCCTCCGATCACGGGCCCGACGGCGACACCCAGCCCGGCCACGCCGCTCCAGATGCCGATCGCCGCGGCTCGCGCCGCGGGGGGCACGGCGGCGACGAGGAGGGTCAGCGACAGCGGGACGATCGCCGCGGCACCGACGCCCTGGAGGGCCCGCGCCGCGATGAGGGCCTCGGCCGACCCGCTCAGCGCGGCGGCCACGGACCCGAGCGTGAAGACGCCGATGCCGGCGAGCATCACGCGTCGGCGTCCGAGCCGGTCGCCCACGGCGGCCAGCGCGAGCATGAACGTCGCGAACGGCAGCGTGTAGGCGTTCATGAACCACGACAGCTGGGTGTCGGTGGCGCCCAGGTCGGACTGCACGACCGGCAGGGCGCTCGTCATGACCAGGTTGTCGAGCGTGGCCATGAACATCGGCAACGACGCCGCCGTGAGGGCGAGCGCCGTGCGTCGGCGCGCGGAGGTCGCGGTCGCCGTCGGCGTGCTCGTGGGCGGTGGGGCCGAGGCGGGGGAGTCGAGGGTGTCGGTGGTCATGGGAGTGCTCCTGGGGGGGCGAACATGGAAGGCATCGAATGATTACTTAAAGGTCGACTCTAAGTAATCGAGTGATAACCTGTCAACCATGACGACCCGCATGAGCGCCGACGCCCGCCGCGAGCTCGTGCTCGAGGCCGCCACCCGCGCCTTCGCCCGGACGGGCTACGCCGGCACGAGCACCGACGCGGTGGCCAAGGAGGCCGGTGTCTCGCAGCCCTACGTCGTGCGGATCTTCGGCACGAAGCTCGAGCTGTTCGTGGAGGTCTTCGACCGCGCGACCCGTCGCATCATCGACGCCTTCGAGCACGTCATCGCCACGCAGGTGATCGACCCCGACTCCGAGGAGGGCCTCTCGCCGCTCGGCCAGGCCTACGCCGACCTGGTCCTGCGCGACCGCGACGCCCTGCAGCTCATGGTCCACGGGTTCGCCGCCGCCACCGACCCCGAGATCGGGGCGTTCGCGCGGTCGCGCATGACCGAGATCTTCCAGGTCGTCCGCGGGACCGGGATCGACGACGACCGGGCCCGTGACTTCGTGGCCCACGGCATGCTCATCAACGTGATGCTGGCCATCGGCGCCCCGGAGCACGTGGCGGGCGACCCCGCGCTGCTGGCCCTCACCGACTGCGTGTTCGGCGACGTCGCCGACTCGCTCACCGAGGCCTCGTAGGCCTGCCGCGGGAGCCGGGGTCGGGTCCCGTGCGTCACGCGCGCGCCCGGTTCACCGGGGGCCTGGACCCCCGCGACGCCCCGCTGCCCAGCGCAGGCTGAGCTGCACGTCGGCGAGCCCCTCGAAGCGGGTCTCGACCTCGGCCACGCACACCGCGACGTCGGTGGGGTCGTCGTACTCGTGGCACTCCGCCGTCGACTCCGAGAGCGTCGGCGGGTGCTCGCTGCTGCCGTCCAGCCGGAACGCGCTGAAGCCGTTCTCGGCATCGCCCTCCACGGCCACGATCGTGTGCCCCGGCAGGCGGTGCCGGCTGGACGGCGGGTCGGCGAGGACGGCACTGCTCAGCAGCCCGGCGGTGACGGCGAGCGCGGGCGCAGCCATGAGCGTGGCGGCACGGGTGGGGAGTGAACGGATGGTGAGCGGCATGGTGAAGACCTCCGACATCGGCACCGGTCGGTCCGGTGCGGTCGACGGGACATGGCCCTCGTGGCCGGCGCGACGCCCAGGCACGCCGAAGGCTGTGGACGACCACGGGCGGCGCGCTCGCCTGCGGCTCGATCTGTGGACGCCCGCTCCGTGGACAGTCGCGTCTCGCATCGCGGACCAATTGGACACATGGTGAGACGCCTGCCTACGCTGGACCTGCTCATCCAGAGGGGTACAGGGACACGGCCCGACGACGCCCCAGCAACCAGCTCCACCGTCCACCCAGGACGCCGGAGCCAGGTGCTCATTCCGTCCCGACCAGAGAGGTCGGGAAAGATGACCAGGAGGCTTTCGTGAGCATCACCACCGCCCCGTCCACCACGTCCGCGGCATCCGACGCCGTCCCGTCCGACGTCGACCAGGCCGAGGTCGCCCAGCGCGGCTCGCTGCGCGACGGCGCCTTCGGGTCCGCCACCGGGCTCGTCTGCCGCGAGTGCGGCGCCACGCGACCGCTCGGCCCGCACTACGCGTGCGACGACTGCTTCGGCCCGCTCGAGGTCGACTACGACTTCGGGACGGTCACGCGCGAGCAGATCGAGAGCGGCCCGCGCAACATCTGGCGCTACAAGGCGCTCCTTCCGGTCCCCGACGACATCGAGTCCAGCCCCAACACCGAGCCCGGCTTCACGCGGCTGCTCGAGGCGCGCAACCTCGCCGCCGAGCTGGGCCTGACCAGGCTCTGGGTCAAGGACGACAGCACCAACCCCACCAACTCCTTCAAGGACCGCGTCGTCGCGTGCGCCCTGAGCGCCGCCACCGAGCTGGGCGCGAAGGTCTTCGCGTGCCCGTCGACCGGCAACCTCGCGAACGCCGTGGCCGCCGCCGGGGCGCGCGCCGGCATCCGCACCGTCGTGTTCATCCCGAGCAACCTCGAGACGCCCAAGCAGGTGAACTCGGCCGTCTTCACCGACAACCTCGTCGCCGTCGAGGGCAACTACGACGACGTCAACAAGCTCGCCAGCGAGATCGCCGGCGAGGAGGACGGGTGGGCGTTCGTCAACGTCAACGTCCGACCGTTCTACGCCGAGGGCTCCAAGACGCTGGGCTACGAGATCGCCGAGCAGCTGGGCTGGCGCCTGCCCGACCAGATCGTCATCCCGGTGGCCTCCGGCTCGCAGCTGACCAAGGTGCACAAGGCGTTCAAGGAGCTCATCGACCTCGGCCTCGTCGAGGACAAGCCCTACAAGGTCTTCGGCGCCCAGGCGCAGGGCTGCAACCCGGTGGCCACGGCGTTCGCCGAGGGTCACGACGCGATCCGCCCGGTCAAGCCCGACACGATCGCCAAGTCCCTCGCCATCGGCAACCCCGCCGACGGCATCTACGTGCTCGACATCGCGCGCGCCACCGGCGGCGCCGTCGAGCAGGTCAGCGACGACGAGATCCGCGACGCGATCGTGCTCCTGGCGCGCACCGAGGGCATCTTCACCGAGACCGCCGGCGGCACGACGCTGGCCGTCCTGAAGAAGCTCGTCGAGACCGGTCAGCTCGACCCGGACCTCGAGACGGTGTTCATCAACACCGGCCACGGGCTCAAGACCCTCGACGCCGTCTCGGGCCGCGTCGGCCCGGCCGCGACGATCGCCCCCACGTACGACGCGTTCGTCGCCTCCGGCCTCGCCTGAGCCGACGACCGCTCCCGCCCCTCACCCCTCGATCGACTGGAGACCACCGTGTCCGTGTCCGTCCGCATCCCCACCATCCTGCGCAGCTACACCGGCGACTCCTCCAAGGTCGAGGCCGACGGCGCGACGCTCGCCGAGGTGCTCGACTCGCTCGAGTCGTCCTACGCCGGCATCAAGGCCCGCATCGTCGACGAGGACGGCAAGCTCCGCCGCTTCGTCAACGTGTACGTGGCCGAGGAGGACGTGCGCTTCGCCCAGGGCCTCGAGACCCCCGTCAAGGACGGCGCGCAGATCAGCATCATCCCCGCCGTCGCCGGCGGCTGATCCCTCCGCCTCGTCCTGAGGCTGCGCTGCTGTGGCGCGGTCCCTTCCTGCGGCTGCGTCGCACGGCGGGTCAGAGGTAGGTGACGCACGTGTCGAAGCCGTCGGAGGTAGGTCTCGTACCTTCCGGGCCGCGGACAGGTGCGTCACCCACCTCGACGGCCCGGGCCGATGCGGCGTCGACGCAGCGCACAGGCGCACGGATTCCTCACGCCCGCACGGGGAGCAACCCGTGCAGGCGTGAGGAAGCCGTGCGTGGCGGGAGATTCCCAGGTCGACCTGGGAATCTCCGAGCTGCGTCAGCGGACGAAGCGGGGGGTGAGCGGCGGGTTCCACCACTCGCCGTTGCTGGCGCGGACCGCGCCGACGACGTGCAGCACGACGGCCCAGACGATGACGATCCCGTACGTGACGAAGCCGATGAGCACGAGCATGAGCGGGACCGAGAGCAGCAGCAGGATGCCCGTGGTGATCTGGACGTTGAGGGAGTTGGCCGCCTGGCGGCGGGCGTACTCGCCACGGTCCTTGTAGACGAGGTAGATCACGAGGGACGCCACGAAGCCGAGGGTGCCCGCGCTCAGCACGAGGGCGGCCGCCGGCACGGCGTGCACGACGACGCCGATGCTGCGCTGGGTGTCGTCGGACAGGGGCTCGCCCTGCCCGGTGCCCTGGCCGGGCGCGGGCTCGTGGGGGTAGGCGGTCATGAGAGTCCAGCTCCTCGATCGGGTGTACGTGTGCCTCCACTGAAGCACGCCGACCGAGCGTCCCACCCTGTTCCCGGGGTGCGGCCAGGGTGTGGTCAGGGTCGATCGGGGTCGATCCCGAGGGCCTGCCCGGGGGCTGGGTCGAGGGCCGGGTGGCGCGTTGGGTGACCAGCGGGTGAACCGCGCTCTTCTGCGCCGCGACCGGCGCGTATAGGCTCGGCGTCAGATCGGTCCGGGCAGGTGGTTCGATCGCGTCACCAGGTGGGAGTTCGTCATGGTGCAGGGCACCGTCAAGTGGTTCAACGCCGACAAGGGCTACGGCTTCATCGAGGTCGAGGGCCAGGGTGACGTCTTCGTCCACTGGTCCAAGATCAAGTCCGACGGCTACAAGACGCTCGAGGACGGCCAGGCGGTCGAGCTCGAGGTGGTCGACGGCCCCAAGGGCCGGGAGGCCCAGGAAGTCATCGGGCACTGACCCGGTGACGGGCGCCGTCGCTGCCCGTCGTGACCACGCGCACCGCTCGCTCGTCGACGTCGAGCAGCCGGGTGTGACGCACCTCATCTGACACTTGCGGTGTCACATGGCGCGCTGACATACTCCCGGAATGTTCCCCGCCATCCTCGTCGCCGCAGAGCCTGCCCCCGTGGGCGGAGCGGCCCTCGACCAGGTCATCGGACTGAGCGTCGGGGCCGGACTCGTGACCGCGGTCCTCGTCGCCATCGCCTGGGCCCACCGCACCCACCGCATCGAGTGGTTCCAGACCCTCGGTGACCGACTGCACGAGCGCACCGGCGAGCCCGGCTGGGCGTCCATCCCCTCGCTGTTCGTGGCCAGCTCCCTCGTCGTCGCGCTGCTCGGGTTCCTGTGGGACGTGAGCCTGCACGCCGGTCGCGGACGTGACGAGGGCCCGCTCGCGAACCCCGCCCACTACCTGATCCTCTACGGGCTCTTCGCCCTGTTCATCGCCGGCATGAGCGCGATCGTGTTCCCGCGCGACGGGCAGCGTCCCGGCATCGCGTCGGTGCGGATCACCCGCAGCTGGTACGCCCCCGTCGCCGGCATCTTCATCGCCGCGTGCGGGCTCTACGCCCTCATCGGCTTCCCGCTCGACGACGTGT
The DNA here is from genome assembly GCF_031843905.1 of Aeromicrobium sp. WCS2018Hpa-31. Classification (NCBI taxonomy): domain Bacteria; kingdom Bacillati; phylum Actinomycetota; class Actinomycetes; order Propionibacteriales; family Nocardioidaceae; genus Aeromicrobium; species Aeromicrobium sp. WCS2018Hpa-31. Next base: position 230,042 of record NZ_JAVTJF010000002.1, read on the forward strand.
GGCACCGCCTGTTCGGCCAGGACGTCACGCTCTGGGGCCCGACGCACCTCATGCTGATCGGCGGCGCCGGCCTCTCGACGGCCGGCATCATCCTGCTGCACCGCGAGGCCGAGTTCTCCGAGGAGTGGAAGCGCTCGGCCGACAACCACGGCGCGCGCACGCTGCACAAGCTGACCCTCTCGATGGCGTTCGGCGGCCTCCTCATCGGCCTGTCGGTCTTCCAGGCCGAGTTCGACTTCGGCATCGCGCAGTTCCGCATGGTCTTCGCGCCGCTGATGATCGCTGCGGCCGCCGCACTGACCCTCGTGGCCGCGCGGCTGTACGCCGGTCCGGGGGCGGCCCTGTTCGCGGCGTTCTTCTTCGTCATCACGCGCGGCGTCGTCTCGTTCATCGTGGGCGACGTCTTCGGCCAGGCGTCGCACGTGTTCCCGCTCTACCTCGGCAGCGCCCTGATCATCGAGCTGCTGGCGCTCAGCCGGCTGAAGGACAAGCCGCTCGTGTTCGGCGCCGTCGGCGGGCTGCTGATCGGCACGGTCGGCACCGTCATCGAGAAGTTCTGGAACGACGCCGTCTTCCAGTTCCCGTGGCCGCAGGACATCTGGCTCGAGAGCCTGGTGACCGTGGTGCCCGTGGCTCTGGGCGCCGGTCTGTGCGGTGCCCTGTTCGCGATGGGCCTCGACGGCCGCCTGCCGAGCAACCGGTGGGTGGGTCGCTCGATCGTGGTCGGGTCGATCGTCGTCACGTCGGTGGCCGTCGGCAACGGGCTCAACGCCACGGTGCCCGAGAACGCCGAGGCCACGTTCGCCGTCCAGCAGGTCGGCACGGAGGCCCAGCCCGAGATCATGGTCGAGGTCACCACCACCGAGGGCCTCGTCGACGAGAACCCGACGTGGGTGCAGATCACCGCGTGGCAGGGCGGCGGCGCTGGCGTCGTCACGCAGTCGCTGAGGCGCACCGGCCCGGACTCGTGGGAGACCACCGAGCCCATGCCGATCGGCGGCACCTGGAAGACGCTGCTGCGCGTTCAGGACGGCCGCATGCTCACCGCCGCGCCGATCTTCCTCCCGGCCGACGAGGCGCTCGGGGCCGAGGAGGTCCCGGTCGAGTCGCAGATGACCCGCGAGTTCGTCCCGGAGATCGAGATCCTGCAGCGTGAGCGCGAGCTCGACACCTCGCCGTGGATGTGGGGGGTGGCGAACCTCGTGGTCCTGATCTGCAGCCTCGCGATCCTGGCCGGCATCAGCGCGGCCGTGGCGCGCGTCTCCGGGGCCATCGCCCGTGAGGGTCGTCGTCGGCGCGACGAGCTGGAGCACGGCCCGGGCGGCGGCTCGGGCCTGGACCAGGGGAGCGGAGCCGGGACGGCGTGACCCCCGACCCGGCGGTCCTCGGGGTCGCCCACGGCGAGGTGCTGTGGGCGCACCACGCCGCCCTCGTCGCGATCCCGGCCTTCGTGCCGGCGATCGTGGTCGTGGGGGTGGTGCTCTACATCGCCCGCAAGGACCGCCAGGACGAGCAGCGCGAACGAGACCTGATCGACCGGGCCTTCGAGCCCGACGCCGGCGAGACCCCCGACGACGGGGAGGAGAGGAACCCGACATGAGGACGACTCCGACCGCGCGGCTGACCGCCGCCCTGGTGACGACCGTGGCTGCCGGGCTGCTGCTCGCCGGGTGCGGCGACCCGGACCCGGGCACGGACGCCCCCAGTGCTGCCCCGAGCAGCGCGAGCGCGTCGCCGTCGGCCGAGGAGAGTGCCGACGCGAGTGCCGATCCTGGCGTGGTCGTCGACGTCACCCTGTCCGCCGACGGCCCGACGCCGCAGGGCGAGCGGGTGGAGGTGAAGGTCGGGGAGCCGATCACGCTGAACGTCACGGCCGAGGTGGCCGACGAGGTGCACGTGCACTCCGACCCGGAGGTGAGCATCGATCTGGAGGCCGGTGACGAGACGTCGAGGACGTTCACGATCGACCGCCCCGGCCAGGTGGCGGTGGAGTCGCACGCCACCCACGCCGTGATCGTGCAGCTCGTCGTCCGGCCCTGACCCGTGCTCGATCCGTTCGTGGGAGCCGTGCTGCCGCTGCCGATGCACGGCGTCGGCGGCTCGACGGACCTGCCGATCCCGTTCCTGTACGCGATCGTCGGTGCGTCGTGGGCGCTCACCATCTCCTTCGCCGTGCTGGCGTTCGCGTGGAAGGAGCCGCGCCTCCAGGCCGCTCCTGCCACCGCCGGGCCGGGGGCGGCGGAAAGCTCCGGCGGGGGTGCCGGGCCGGGGGTGGCGGGGAGCCCTGGCGGGGGTGCCGGGCGGGGGGCGGCGAAGAGGGCAGAGCCGTCGCGGCGGCCGTGGCTCGCGGTGCTGGGTGCGCTGCTCGCCGCCTGGTTCCTGGGTGCCCTGTTCCTGGGGCCGGACGACGCGACCAACCCGGGCATCGCCGCCTTCTACATCCTCGTGTGGGTGGGGCTGGTGCCGTTGGGACTGCTGGCCGGGCACGTGTGGAAGGACCTGTCGCCGTGGCGATCGCTGCAGTGGCTGGTGGGTCGCGCCACCGGTCGTCCGGAGGGCTTCGTGGCCTACCGCGACGTCTGGGGCTACTGGCCGGCGGCGGTGGGGCTGTTCGCCTTCGTGTGGCTCGAGCTGGTCTCGCCCGACGCCGGCGACGTGACCACGGTGCGCACCTGGGTGGCCGCCTACGTGGGCGTCACGGTGCTGGGCGGTGTGCTGTTCGGCCCGCGCTGGTTCGACCGCGCCGACCCCTTCGACGTCTACAGCGCCTTCGTGGCGCGCCTCGCCCCGCTGGTGCGCGACCGCAGGTTCGACCCGCACGACCCGTTGCGCTCGCTGCCGCTGCTGCCCGTCGCGCCCGGCCTGGTGGCCGCGATCGCGGTGCTGCTGGGGTCCACGGCCTTCGACAGCTTCTCGGCGTCCGAGCGTTGGCAGTCGGGCTCGCACTCCACGCTCACGACGTCGCTGGTGCTGCTGTTGTTCTGCGTCGTCGTCGGCGTGGCGTTCGTCGCGGCGTCGGTGGCCACGGGCGGGGTCACGCCACGCCAGCGCCGGGCGCTGCCCGGACTCATGGCGCACTCGCTGGTGCCGATCGTCGTGGGGTACATCTTCGCCCACTACCTGACCTACCTGCTCGAGCGCGGCCAGGCCGCGGCGATCGACCTGCTCCAGCTGCTGGGGGTCGGCAACGGGCTGGAGGTCTCGTACTTCCTGTCCGAGCACCCGGACGTGCTGGCCGTCTACAAGGTCGGGTTCGTGGTGGCCGGGCACGTGGTGGCCGTCGTCGCGGCGCACGACCGGGCGCTCGCGCTGCTGCCGCGTGCGCACCGGCTCACCGGCCAGCTCGCCATGCTCGTGCTCATGGTCGGCTACACGTTCACCGGCATCTACCTGCTCTTCTCGGTCTAGGGTCGACGGATGGAGCCGACGGTCGCGGGAGAGGTGCTGACGACGCACCCGGTGGCCGTGCTGGCCATCCCCGCGTTCATCCCGGTCGTGGTGATCGTCGCGACGGTCCTGTGGATCGCGCGGAAGGACCGGCTGGCCGAGGCCGCCGAGCACGAGGCCGCCGACCCCGTCGCCCCAGTCCCGCCCGTGCCGGTCCCCGTGCCCGCCGCCGATCCCATTCCCGGTGAGACCCGCGGCCGGCCCTGGCGCGACCGCCTCCCCCGCCTCGTCATCGGCGACGAGGACTGACAGGTCGTCCCGCGGGGCGGACTGGCACTCTCGGGACCCGATTGCCAGCCGTTGGTTAGCACTCCTATAGTGAGAGTGCTAGACATCAGACCGGCCCGGTGAGGGTCACGGCCGCAGCGGGAAGGGTTCGCCGCGGCGCAGGGCTCGTCCGTCGCGGGCACCGACCGGTCACACCCACCACGTCGAACCGGAGAGTTCCACATGGCCAAGACCATTGCGTTCAACGAAGAGGCCCGTCGCGGCCTCGAGCGCGGCATGAACCAGCTTGCCGACGCAGTCAAGGTGACGCTCGGCCCCAAGGGTCGCAACGTCGTGCTCGAGAAGAAGTGGGGCGCGCCCACGATCACCAACGACGGTGTCTCCATCGCCAAGGAGATCGAGCTCGAGGACCCCTACGAGAAGATCGGCGCCGAGCTCGTCAAGGAGGTCGCCAAGAAGACCGACGACGTCGCCGGTGACGGCACCACCACGGCCACCGTGCTGGCCCAGGCGCTCGTGCGCGAGGGTCTGCGCAACGTGGCCGCCGGCGCCAACCCGATGGGCCTGAAGAAGGGCATCGAGGCCGCCGTCGAGGCCATCAGCAGCCAGCTGCTGAGCATGGCCAAGGACGTCGAGACCAAGGAGCAGATCGCCTCCACCGCGTCCATCTCGGCCGCTGACCCCACGGTCGGCGAGATCATCGCCGAGGCCATGGACAAGGTCGGCAAGGAGGGCGTCATCACGGTCGAGGAGTCGAACACGTTCGGCCTCGACCTCGAGCTCACCGAGGGCATGCGCTTCGACAAGGGTCACCTGTCGGGCTACTTCGTCACCGACCCCGAGCGCATGGAGACGGTCCTCGAGGACCCCTACATCCTCATCGTCAACAGCAAGATCAGCTCGGTCAAGGACTTCGTCCCGGTGCTCGAGAAGGTCATGCAGTCGGGCAAGCCGCTCGCGATCATCGCCGAGGACGTCGAGGGCGAGGCCCTGGCCACCCTGATCGTCAACAAGATGCGCGGCACCTTCAAGTCGGTCGCCATCAAGGCCCCCGGCTTCGGTGACCGCCGCAAGGCCATGCTGGCCGACATCGCCATCCTCACCGGTGGCGAGGTCATCAGCGAGGAGGTCGGCCTCAAGCTCGAGAACGCCGACATCTCGCTGCTCGGCACGGCCCGCAAGGTCGTCACGACCAAGGACGAGACCACGATCGTCGAGGGTGGCGGCTCGCAGGACCAGATCGCCGGACGGGTCAACCAGATCCGCGCCGAGATCGAGAACAGCGACTCCGACTACGACCGCGAGAAGCTCCAGGAGCGCCTCGCGAAGCTGGCCGGCGGCGTGGCCGTCATCAAGGTCGGCGCGGCCACGGAGGTCGAGCTCAAGGAGCGCAAGCACCGCATCGAGGACGCCGTGCGCAACGCCAAGGCGGCCGTCGAGGAGGGCATCGTCGCCGGTGGTGGCGTGGCGCTCGTCCAGGCCACCAAGGCCGCGTTCGAGAAGCTCGAGCTCGAGGGTGACGAGGCCACGGGTGCCAACATCGTGCGCACCGCTGCCTCGGCCCCGCTGAAGCAGATCGCGATCAACGCCGGCCTCGAGGGCGGCGTCGTGGCGGAGAAGGTCGCCGGCCTCGACGCCGGTCACGGCCTGAACGCCGCCACGGGCGAGTACGTCGACCTCATCGCCGCGGGCATCATCGACCCGGCCAAGGTCACGCGCTCCGCGCTGCAGAACGCCGCATCCATCGCGGCGCTGTTCCTCACCACCGAGGCCGTCGTGGCCGACAAGCCGGAGCCGGCTGCCGCCGGTGGCGGCGCGCCGGACATGGGCGACATGGGCGGCATGGGCTTCTGAGACTCGCTCTGCGAGTCCAGGTCGAGTAGACGTCGGTGGCCACGCGAGCTCTGCGAGCGTGCCGCGGACGGCGTATCGAGACCTGAGCCCCCACCCGCACCACCTCTGACGAGGGCCCCGACCGGTTCGCCGGCCGGGGCCCTTCGTCGTCCCGCCGCCCCTCTCGGCGACTAGGTTCGCGACGTGGACAGGTCGTGGACGATTCCCTTGGTGCTGGTCGGGCTGACCCTCGCGTGCACCGTGACGGGGTGGACGACGGAGGTGGCACTGCCGCTCGTCCGCGCCGCCTGCGTCACGCTGCTCGTGGTCGCCTTGGCCGGCGTCGTCGTCGCGAAGGGGTGGACGACCCGCCTCGGCATGCTCGCGGTGGTGGTGATCGCCGTGGGCGCCCTGGTCGCGACGCGAGGTGGCGAGACCGGGGAGTCCGGTGAGTTCTCGGCCGAGATCGTCCAGCTCGTGGTCGGGCCGCTCGCCTTCGTGCCCTCGTTCGTGGTGCTGCTGTGGGTCGTCACCCCTGATCGACGCTCCCACCGGGACGTCGGTGGCTCGTGAAACCCTTGGGTCGTGGCACGTGCACCGGTACCCGAGGCGTTGCTGGCGCAGGTGGCCGCCGTCCTCGCCGACCTGCCCGAGACGCGCCGCGAGCGAGCCTGGACGGGGACCCGATGGGTGGTGCGGGGACACAACGTCGCCCACCTGTTCGGGGGTGAGGACGGCCTCGTGCGGGTCACCTTCCGGGCGCCGATGGACGAGGTTGCCGCCTTCGAGCACCTCGGCCATCCCTACTTCCGTGTCGGGCGCAGCGGCGACGTCGTGGGACTGGTGCTCGATGACGCGGTCGACCCGGCGGAGCTGCGCGAGCTGCTGGTCGAGTCGTACTGCGTGCAGGCTCCGGGGGAGCTCGTCGACCGCGTGGACCGCCCGGCGACCTGATCGGCAGCCGGGCTAGGCGCCCGGCGGTCCCTCGGGCGATCCTCCGGCGCGCCGGGCCCGCAGGACCAGTGCGACAAGTGCCACCAGCGCCAGGGCGGCCGCCGTGCCGAGGATCCACGGGAACGCGCGGCTGCCCTCGTCGGTGGACTCGGACGAGCCCTGAGCGGCATCCGGGTCGGCTGCCGCCTCGGTGTACTGCGGGGCCCCGTTCGGCTCACCGACGAGACCGATGCGCACGGTCACGGGGATCAGGTAGTCCTCGCCGTCCGGATCGTCCTCCAGCCCGACCACGACCGTGTAGCGCCCGGCGAGCGCGGCCGCGCCCTTCGCCCCGCCGACCTCGCGGTTGAGGTAGGCGATCGGTGCGGTGCTGTTGCCGAGCGTCTGGCCCTCGGCGCCGACGAGCGACTGGTTCGACGGCGCACCGGACGCCTGGGCTCCCAGTCCGGCGCGAGCGCGGGCCGGATTGACGATCGAGACGGTCCCGATCTGGCCCTGGTTCCCGATCGCCTCCGCCAGACGCCCCGAGGCCTTCGGGTACTCGACCGTCGCGACGACCTGCTGGCCCCACTCCGCGTCGACCTGGTAGGTCAGGGCCTCGCCGGGGACGATCGTGTCGGTGTACGTTCCCGGCTCCAGCAGGGGGGCGTCGTCGAAGGACGCGCCGCCGACGGTCTCGCTCTCGGTCCCGGACGCCGGGTCCTCCCAGGTCACGGGCGAGGCCGGCGTCGGCAGCGAGTCGGCGTCGGTCAAGGACGGCTCCTCCACCACGCGCAGCTCGAGCGGAGTGGCGGCGACCCCGTTCTGCCGCGACACGGAGACGAGCACGTCGCCTTCGCGCAGGTGTCGGAGGCGATCGCCGAGGCCGTCAGGAGTGCGCCCTCGGTGCGCTCGGCGGTCACGCCGTCACCTCCGCAGCCCTGGCCGTCGGTGGTGCTCAGCTCGATCTTGACCACGTCGTCGGCCTGCGTGTCGCTGCGCAGGGTCGCGCCGACGTGGATGGTGGAGTCGGCGATCTCCCGCCTCACGCGGTAGGTGCGGGTCGACGACGGTGGAAGGGCGTCCACCCAGTCCCCGGCCCGTACCTCGGGTGCGTCGACTGCCGACTCGGTCCCGGCGACCGGCGTGCCGATCGCGGTGTAGTCGCGCGAGGCGCGAGTGGCCAGCTTCTCGAGGCTGGACGAGAGCTCGTCGGAGGAGTCGACGTCGTAGTACGAGCCGTTGCCCTGGCGGGCGATGCACTGCAGCGCGTCACGTGCCGGCCCCGACACGTCGAGCCCCACGACGTCGATGCGGACGTCGACGCCGTCCTCGGTGAGCTCCGCGGCCACCTCGCACGGGTCGGGGTCGCACGTCGGCTCGCCGTCGGAGACGAGGACGATGCTGCGCCTGCCCTCGTCGCCGAGGTCCTGTCCCGCCTGCTGGAGGGCATACCCGATGGGCGTCTCGCCGTAGGGCTCGTAGTCGTCGATCGCGGCGCGCAGGTCGTCGCGGTTGCCCGTCTCCACCGGGACCACCAGCTGGGAGTCCTCGCAGGCGCCGGGCTCGTCGCGGGAGAACACCTCGGCGCCGTAGACCCGCAGGCCGACCGGCTGCGCCTCCGGCAGCGAGGCGACGACGTCGGCGAGCGCGGTCGTGGCTGCCTCGATGCGCGTCTCGCCGCCGGGCGTCCGTTCCTTCATCGACCCCGACGAGTCGAGCACCAGCACGAGCCGGCCGGTGTCGTTCCCGGACTCGGACCCGTCGGTGGCCGCGGCCGCCGACGGGAGGCAGAGCGACACCACGGCCGCGAGCAGGAGCGTGATGGTCCGACTCCGGCGTCCCGGTTCCCCCGTCATGGCGGCGAGGGTAGCGGCGCTGGCCCTTCGGGGTCCACCCGCGCGACTGCGTACGGTGGGGTCGTGCCGGACCTCGCCCTGCCCCTCGTGCTCGGGATCGTCGCCGTGCTCGCCGTCGTCGGCGTGGGACGCGAACGACGTCGGGCCCGACGCTGGCGCACCTGGCCGCGCGTCGACGGCGTCATCGAGGAGCGTCGTGCCGACCGTTCACGCGACCACGCCTTCCGGGTGCGGGTCAGGTTCCGCACGGCACGGGGCGAGGAGGTGGTCGCGTGGTCCGCCAACGCCATCGGGATCGAGGTCTCGCCGACCGTCGGCAGCAGCGTCGTCGTGGTGCACGACCCGGACCGGCCGACGCTCCTCGAGGCCCGCCCGACGGCGCCACCTCCGCCGGTGTCGGTGTGGTGGTGGGTCCTGGTCGCTGGCATCGTGGGGTTCCTGGCGCTGATGCTGTGGGCGTCCTGGGGCTGAGCGGCCCGGGTGCACTGCGGGGAACGGGGGGACACGACCATGATCGGACGACACCGACTGACGGCGGTCTGCGCGACCGGGCTGCTCGTGCTGCTCGGCGCGTGCAGCGGCGGCGACGACGGTGGTGATCCGCCCTCGGACGAGCCCACGGCGAGCAGCGAGGCGTCGCAGCCCGGGGCCGACCTTCCGTCGGGGTGGACGGAGCAGCAGCTCGAAGATCTGCGCCTCGGCATCCCCGGCGGGTTCGAGGGGGCGCCGGCGCAGCGGACCGACGAGGGCAGCCAGACGACCTTCACCGCCACCGACGGGTCCGAGGTGCCGGCCAGGATCGACGTGTTCGTCGAGTCCGGCCGGGTGGGCACGCTCGAGATCCGTGGCGGTCTGCTGAGGTCGCGGGCGGAGGCCGAGCTGGGTGCGGACGTCGAGGACCCGACACCCATCGACGTGCGAGGTGCGTCCGAGGCGGAGCAGTTCTTCTACACCTACGACATCGAGGCGTCCGAGGGCAGCACGTCGATCCGGCAGGTCGACCTCCTCGTCGACCCGCCCGGCCTGCCGAAGTACGGCGTCCGGTACGCGGCACCGGCCGACGCCTTCGACGACGACCTGTGGGAGCAGCTGCGTTCCAGCGTGTTCGTGGAGGACGCCCCGGACGCGTGAGCCGACCGCACGCCCTCGGTCCTGCGTGATCCTGGCAGGATGCACGGGTGGACACCCGGGACGACATGGCGCCCGAGCACCGTGAGCGCCTGCGCACCGCGGGCGCCGAGGCCGACGCGATCGACGCCCTCACCTGGCACCGTGCGACCGAGGGTGTCCCGCAGTGGTGGCACGACTGCGACAACGCCCTCTACCTCGCCGACGGTGCCTTCCTGCCCGAGAAGGTCCTCGCGCAGCTGACGCTGTTCCCCGTCCGCGACGTCGTGATCGCCGTCGGGTCCGCCCTGCGCACCGTCTCGACCCTGCTCGTCGGCGGCGACGGGGCCACCGTGTTCGTCGACGCCGGCTGCGAGATCACCGCCGGCGAGCTGTTCTGCGGCGGCGGGTCCAGCATCGTGCTGCACGGCCCGCTCATCGCCACGCGGTGCGCCGTGGTCGACGCCCGCAACGGGGGGAGCATCGTGGCCGGCCCCGAGCAGCTGTGGGCCTCCGACGTGTACGTCGCGACGGACGACATGCACCGGCTCGAGGACCGCGGCACGGGCGAGCGGATCAACCCGTTCGGCGCCGACATCCGCCTCGGCCGGCACGTGTGGCTGTGCAAGGACGCCGTGGTGACCGGTCACGCCGACGTCGGCGACGGCGCCGTCGTGGCGATGCGGTCGGTGGTGCGTGGCCAGAAGGTCCCGGCCCACAGCGTGGTCGCCGGGGTGCCGGCGCGGGTGGTCCGCGACGACGTCGCGTGGTCCTACGACGACCAGCCCTGAGGTCGAACCACCGCGAACCCGCCCGATCGGCCGGCTGCGTCGGCGCAGCGGGGTCCGGCGGCGGCCTCCGAGAGGCCTCGACGGAGCAGGGGCGCCGGGCCGCCCGAGCTCCCCGGGCCCGGCCTCCGCGGTTTGACGCGTTGATGTCGATCTCTGCGCCGGAAATCGACCTCAACGCGTCAGAACGCCGGCGACCGCCGTTTCGGACAGTTCCGGGGCACTCTGGTCGCACGAAACGCCCCGGAAGTGTCCAAGAACTATGCCGAAGCCCGGCAAGGCCCGCCAGCCCGCTGGTCCCGCTCCGGTCGAGGCCCTTTCGGAGGCCGCCACGACGAGGACCGCAGCCGACGCAGCCGCAGGGCACCCCTGCAGCCGACGCAGCCGAAGGGCACCCCCGCCGCCGCTCGGTCAGAGCGCGGTGCGGACGTCCTGCAGCTCGGGGAAGAACGTGAGCTCGAGCGCGCGCTGCAGGAAGGACGTGCCGCTCGATCCTCCGGTGCCGCGCTTGTGGCCGATGATCCGCTGCACCGTCTTGAGGTGGCGGAACCGCCAGAGGTGGAACCCCTCCTCGACGTCGACGAGCTCCTCGCACGTCTCGTAGACCTCCCAGTGGCGCTCGGGGTCGGCGTAGACGCGACGGAACACCTCCACGACGCCGGGGTGCGGCTCGTAGGGCTGCGCGAGGTCGCGCTCGAGCACCGCGGCCGGCACGTCGTGGCCCTGGCGGGCCAGGTGGGCCAGGAAGGCGTCGTAGAGGCTCGGCGCGGCGAGGTCGGCGGCCAGCTCCGCCTGGGTCTCGGGCTCGTGGTCGAACACCTTGACCATCGCCGGTGTCTTGTTGCCGAGCAGGAACTCCACCGTCCGGTACTGCGCCGACTGGAACCCCGACGCCTTGCCGAGCGCGTCGCGGAACTGCAGGTACTCGACCGGCGTCAGGGTCTCGAGCACGCCCCACTGCTCGAACATCTGCCGCTGGACGGCCTTCACGCGAGCCAGCCGCTTGAGCGCGTGGGCGAGCTCGTCGGCGTCGATCAGCGCGATGGCCGAGCGCAGCTCGTGCACCAGCTGCTTGAGCCACAGCTCGGTCACCTGGTGCTGGACGACGAAGAGCATCTCGTCGTGGTGGTCGGTGACCGGCTGCTGTGCGGCGAGCAGCAGGTCCAGGCGCAGGTAGGAGCCGTACGTCGACTCGCCCGCCAGGTCGGTGGCGACGCCGTCCTCGACGGGTCGGTGGGTGGGCCTCATGCCCTCGATGGTGCCCCAGACGCGGGTCGGGCCGCGCCGCGGTCAGGGCAGGGTGTGCCGGCGGAAGCGCACGGTCTCGCCCGGGCGCACCTGCGCGAGGCGGTCGAGGCCACGGCCGGTGACCACCCCGATGACCGGGTAGCCGCCGGTGACGGGATGGTCGGGCCCGAGCACGACCGGGAGCCCGGCCGACGTCACCTGCACGCTGCCGCGCACGCACGGCTCGCTGGGCAGCTCCCCGTCGACGGCCCGCTCGAGGCCGGTGCGGCCGGGAGCACGGTGGTCCAGCCGGACGCCGATGCGGTCCGACCGCTCGGACACGACCCAGCCGGTGCCGAGGAACGCGGCCAGGGCGTCGGGCGTGAACCAGTCGTCGCGCGGCCCGAGCACCACGTCGACCGTGGTGGTGCCGGGGGTCAGCAGGCTCGGGACGGGGGCGACGTCGGGCGGGTCCTGGAGCGGTTCCCCGACGGCGAGCTCGTCACCGGCGGACAGCGCCGGTGGTCCGAGCCGGCTGAGGGTGTCGGCGCTGCGCGAACCCAGGGTCGAAGGCACGTCGATGCCACCGGCGACCGCCACGTAGCCGCGCAGGCCGTGGCCGAACGGGGCGACCGCCAGGTGCCGCCCGGCGCCCAGGCGCACCGCACGACCGTGCTCGACCGGAGCACCGTCGACCAGCACCGGCCCGACCGCCCCCGTCACGGCGACGACGTGCTCGGACGTGGCCCGCAGCTCGAGGCCGCCTCCGAGCGCCTCCAGGACGGCGGTGCCGGACGCGTCGCCGACGAGGGTGCGCGCCTGGTGGAGGGCGCGCCGGTCGAAGGCTCCCGCGGCGCCGACTCCCTGCGCCGCCATCCCGGGTCGGCCGTCGTCCTGCACGAGCGTGAGAGGCCCGGGGTGCACGACGACCAGGCTCACGGCGGACTCCCGGGACCGACGGCGCGGAAGCGGACGGTGTCGCCCGGTGCGAGCAGTGCTGCAGGGGAGCGCTCGACGTCGAACAGCACCACGTCGGTGCGTCCGACCAGCTGCCAGCCGCCGGGCGACTCCCTCGGGTAGACGCCGCTGAACCCGCCGGCCAGGGCCACGGCACCGGCGGGAACCCGTGGCCGTGGCGTGTCCTTGCGGGGGACGGTGAGCCTCGGGTCGCCGTCGACGAGGTAGGCGAACCCGGGCGCGAACCCGCCGAACGCGACGGTCCAGGGTGTCGCGGTGTGCGCGCCCACCACGGCCTCGACGCTCATCTGAGTCGCCTCGGCCACGGCGTCGAGGTCCGGCCCGTCGTAGACGACGTCGACCACGTGCTCACGCGCGCCGGACGTCGCCGTCGTGGGCGCCGGAGGGACGCTGCGGGCCAGCGCTCGCATCGTCGACGGCCGACCGCGCAGGAGCACGGTGCGCGCCCCCAGCACGGCCTCCACGACGTCGGGGTGGTCGACCAGCGCCGCATGGCGACGGCGTGCCTCGTCGAGGTCGTCGCAGTCCAGGACCACGGCGTCCTCCCCGCACGCGAGCACCCTCACACGAACGGTCCGACCTCGTGCCCGGCCTCCGCCAGGGCGGCGCGCACGGCCCGGACGAGGGCGAGCGCATCGGGGGAGTCGCCGTGCACGCACAGCGAGTCGACCTGGCCGGCGAGGCGCAGCGCCTGGGACACGACCTCGTCGACGTCGCCCAGCACCGCGCCCGGCTGGTCACGCGGGACGAGGGTCCCGGCGGCGGTGTACGCGCGGTCGGCGAAGCCCTCGGCGACGGTCGGGAGCCCCTCGGTGGCGGCGAGCCGCAGCGAGACGGCGCCGGGCAGCCCGAGGAGCGGAAGTCCGTACGGTCCCACGGCCTCGACCACGGCCGTCGCCTGCCGCTCGTCGTGCACGACGGTGTTGTACAGCGCGCCGTGCGGCTTGACGTAGGCCACGCGGCCGCCCACGGCGTCGGCCACCTCGGCGAGCAGGTCGATCTGGGCTCGCAGCTCGTCGACGAGCTCGTCCGTGGCCGGCTCCTGGGGGCGTCGGCCGAAGCCCTCGCGATCGAGGTAGCCCACCTGCGCACCGATCGCGACGCCACGCTCGACCGCGCGCTCGCACGCATCGAGCATGAGCTCCTCGCCGCCGGCGTAGGCGCCGCAGCACACGTTCGCGCTCGTGACGACGTCGAGCAGGGCCAGGTCGTCGGCCGACTCCGCGACGTCGGCGTTCAGGTCGATCCGCACGCCTCCACCCTAGGACCCGCGCGGGGTGCCGGACGGCTCAGCGGGGGAGCGGGTCGACCAGCAGGGCGACGGCCTTGTCGTCCACCCGGGTCAGCACCACGGTGGCGCGCACGGACCCCTTGAGCCGCAGGCGGCGGACCAGCTGCTCGGGCACCACGTCGACGCCGCGCTTCTTGATCGTCAGGGTGCCGACGTCGAGCGCCACGAGCGCGGCCTTGAGCTGCTTCTCGCGGTAGGGCAGTTCCTGCAGCACGCGGAACGAGCGGGCGAGCGGGTGGCGCACGTCGACGTCCGTGGTCACCCACGCGATGCGCGGGTCCACCAGCTGGCCGTCGATCCGCTCCGCCAGGCCTCCGACGAGACCGGCGCGGATCACCGCGTCGTCCGGCTCGTGCAGCCAGCCTCCCAGCTCGCCGACGTCGCCGGGTGCGCCGTCGCCGGCCAGGTCGTCTCCGCCGGGCAGGGCCGTGGCGCGACGCGGAGCGCGGTCGGCCAGGTCGAGGCCGGCGCCCCACAGGCACGCCTCCACCAGGTCGCCGCCGTCGCTGACCCACTGCGCCTCCACGCCGGTGGGGACCAGCGCGTGCGGGATGCCCGGGAGGGTCTTCACGACCGCGTGACCGGCCAGGTGCGCCGCCACGACCGACCACGGCGGGCTCATCGCCTCGGGGTCGAACACCCGGCCCCGGTCGTCGCGTCGGGCGGGGTCGAGGAACACCACCTCGTCGTCCATCGGGTCCACGTCGGCGGCGTCGGCGCAGAGCACCTCGCCGTCGAGGTCGAGGGCGGCCAGGTTGGCGCGGGCGATGGCGGCACGCACCGGGTCACGCTCCACGCCCCGGACCCGCAGGCCGGCGCGAGCGAGCGCGAGCAGGTCCGAGCCGATGCCGCAGCCCAGGTCGAGTGCCGCCGGGGCACCCGTGCCGGCGAGGCGCTCGGCACGCAGCCGGGCCACCGAGCCGCGGGTGGCCTGCTGCAGCGCCTCGTGGGTGAAGAACATCCGAGCCGCGTCGTCGCCCAGCTTGGTGCGCGCGAGCCCGCGCAGGTGGTTCTGCGTCACGGCGGCCGCCACCAGCTCGACGTCGTGGGTGCGGCGCAACCGCGTGCCCAGGGCGAGGTCGGACTCGACCCCGGCCCGCTCGTGCACCTCGGCCACCAGCGCCCGTCCCTCGTCGGTCTGCAGCCGCTCGAACGTCGCCAGGTCCACGCGCCCATCCAACCAGCCGCGACGAACGGCGCTCCCTCGTCGCAGGTCGGCGGAGGAACGAGCGTCCGCCGACGGCGAACACCCTTTAGCACTCAGTAGGGGTGAGTGCTAGATTCGGAACTGGCACTCGGGTACCGAGACTGCCAACCGTGCACGACCCCCGCGACGGCGTGCACACCCATCACGTTCCATCCGTCATTCCACCAACGTTGAAGGGGAGGTCGACCAGTGTCGGTCACCATCAAGCCGCTCGAGGATCGTCTCGTCATCAAGGCCGTCGAGGCCGAGCAGACCACCGCATCCGGACTCGTCATCCCGGACACCGCCCAGGAGAAGCCGCAGGAGGGTGAGGTCGTGGCCGTGGGCCCCGGTCGCATCGACGACTCCGGCAACCGCGTCCCGCTCGACGTCAACGTCGGCGACAAGGTCATCTTCAGCAAGTACGGCGGAACCGAGGTCAAGTACTCGGGCGAGGAGTTCCTCATCCTCTCGGCCCGCGACGTCCTCGCCGTCGTCTCCTAAGGTGCCTGGGCTCCCGACCGGCGGCGTTGCTGCTCGCTCGGCGACCAAGAACGGGTCGCCGTCGCTCGCGCGCCTTGCCGGTCGGGTCCCATCCACCTCAGGACCGTGGCTGCTGAGCCCCGGTCGCTGACTCTCTGTCCGGCACTCGCCGGGCACCCCATCTGATCCATGCGTAGGAAGGCATCACATGCCCAAGATCCTCGAGTTCGACGAGGACGCACGCCGCGCCCTCGAGCGGGGCGTCGACGCCCTCGCGAACACCGTCAAGGTCACCCTCGGCCCCAAGGGCCGCTACGTCGTGCTCGACAAGAAGTGGGGCGCCCCCACGATCACGAACGACGGTGTCACCGTCGCCCGTGAGGTCGAGCTCGACGACCCGTTCGAGAACCTCGGAGCCCAGCTGGCCAAGGAGGTCGCCACCAAGACGAACGACGTCGCCGGTGACGGCACCACCACGGCCACCGTGCTCGCCCAGGCGATGGTCCACGAGGGCCTGCGCGCCGTGGCCGCCGGCGCCAACCCGGTCGGCCTGAAGAAGGGCATCGAGGCCGCGGTCAAGGCCGTCAGCGAGAAGCTGCACGAGATCGCCCGCGACGTCGACGACATCAAGGACATGACCGACGTCGCCACCGTCTCCTCGCGCGACGCGCACATCGGCGAGCTCATCGCCGAGGCGTTCGACAAGGTCGGCAAGGACGGCGTCATCACCGTCGAGGAGTCCAACACGCTCGGCACGCAGCTCGACTTCACCGAGGGCATGCAGTTCGACAAGGGCTACCTCTCGCCGTACATGGTCACCGACACCGAGCGCATGGAGTCCGTCCTCGACGACCCGTACGTGCTCGTCAACCAGGGCAAGATCAGCTCGGTCGCCGAGCTGCTCCCGCTCCTGGAGAAGGTCATCGGCGCGGGCAAGAGCCTGTTCATCATCGCCGAGGACGTCGAGGGCGAGGCGCTCAGCACGCTGGTCGTCAACAAGATCCGCGGCACCTTCACCTCGGTCGCCGTCAAGGCGCCCGCGTTCGGTGACCGCCGCAAGGCCATGCTGCAGGACATCGCGACGCTCACCGGCGCCACGGTCGTCACGCCCGACGTCGGCCTCAAGCTCGACCAGGTCGGCCTCGAGGTGCTCGGCACCGCCCGTCGCGTCGTCGTCACCAAGGACGACACGACGATCATCGACGGCGGCGGCGAGACCGCCGAGGTCGAGGGCCGGGTCAACCAGATCAAGGCCGAGATCGAGCTCACCGACTCCGACTGGGACCGCGAGAAGCTCCAGGAGCGTCTCGCGAAGCTGGCCGGCGGCGTGTGCGTGATCCAGGTCGGCGCGGCCACCGAGGTCGAGCTCAAGGAGAAGAAGCACCGCATCGAGGACGCCGTCTCGGCGACCCGCGCGGCCATCGAGGAGGGCATCGTCGCCGGTGGCGGCTCCGCCCTCGTCCACGCCGTCTCGGTGCTCGAGGGCGACCTCGGGCTCACCGGTGACGAGGCCGTCGGCGTGCGCATCGTGCGCAAGGGTGCCGACGCCCCGCTGGAGTGGATCGCCCGCAACGGCGGCGTCTCCGGCGAGGTCGTCGTGTCGAAGGTCCGCGAGTCCGGTGAGGGCTACAACGCCGCCACCGACCAGTACGGCGACCTCATCGCGCAGGGCATCCTCGACCCGGTCAAGGTCACGCGCTCCGCGCTGGCCAACGCCGCGTCCATCACCGCCATGCTGCTCACCACCGAGACCCTGGTGGCCGAGAAGCCGGCCGACGACGAGGGTGACGCCCACGCCGGGCACAACCACTGAGTCGTCGCACCGACGCGCTGTCGACGGCGCCCGCCCCCTCGGGGGTGGGCGCCGTCGTCGTTCCCGCCCGTGCTTGACGCGCCGCCGGCCAACCCGCACCGTGATCGCATGGCCACCGTCGAGGACGTCGAGCGTCTGTGCCTGGCACTTCCGGAGGTCGCCGAGCGCACCAGCTGGGGCAACCGCGCCTGGTTCGTCGAGAAGGCGATGTTCTGCTGGGTGCGACCGTTCAGCAAGGCCGACCTGAGGCGGTTCGGCGACGACCCGGTGCCGCAGGGCGAGATCGTCGGGCTGCGCACCGAGGACCTCGCCGACCGCGACGCGATCCTCGGCGAGGGCGTGCCGGGCTTCTTCACCATCGAGCACCTGGCGAACCACCCCGGCTTCCTGGTCGAGCTCGACCTGGTGGACCCCGCCCGGCTGGAAACCGCGGTCGAGGACGCCTGGCTCGCACGCGCACCCGCCCGCCTGGCCGAGTCCTGGCTCGCCGAGCGCCCCTGACCCGTGCCGCGGATTCCCAGGTCGACCTGGGAATCTCCCGCCGCGCACGGGGATTCCCCGCACGCCCGGAAAGCTCGCCGTGCCCGGGTGAGGTTCCCGTGCGCGGTCCCGGTCCGCCCTGCCGATCGCGATGAAGGGTGACGGGCATCTCTTGCGGAGCGAGCGCGCTCCACATACCGTGGGTACGGATATGACATTCCCGATGTCACATCATGTCTGTCCCATAGTCGAGGAGCCCCGCCATGACGATCACCGAGACCCGCCCCACCACCCCCGACGCCGCCGCGTTCCGCGCGGAGGTCGAGCGTGACGGCGTGCTCGAGCGACTCCTGTCGTCGTCGGCCCAGCTGTCCTACGACCCCGAGAAGGAGGTCGACTGGGACGCCCCGCTCGACCCGCTGCACGACGGCGTGAACCCCGAGTGGTGCACGCTCTTCGGCACCGACCTGTGGGAGCGCATGACGCCGGAGCAGCGCGCCACGCTCACGCGCCACGAGGCGGCCAGCGTCGCGAGCATCGGCATCTGGTTCGAGATGCTCCTGCAGCAGATGCTGCTCGTCGACATCTACGACAAGGACTACGCGAGCAGCGAGTTCCGGTTCGCGCTCACCGAGATCGCCGACGAGTGCCGCCACTCGATCATGTTCGCCAAGGGCGCCCAGCACATCGCCGGTCGCTCCTACCTGCCCCACCCGCTGCTGCACAAGGCCGCCAAGCTGCTCAAGCTGACCGCGCGCGGCGAGGTCGCCTACACGTCGATCCTGGTGGCCGAGGAGGTCCTCGACGTCATGCAGCGTGACTGGATGCGCGGCGCCTCCGTCTCGCCGCAGGTCAAGACGATCTGCAAGATCCACGTGGTCGAGGAGTCGCGGCACATGAAGTTCGCGCGCCACGAGACCCTCGAGGCGATGAAGGGCATCTCCGAGGCCCGCCGCCGCGCCAGCGCCCTGCAGATCGCGAGCGTCGGCTACTTCATCGTCAAGAGCCTCGTCCGCCCCGAGGTGTACGCCGAGGCCGGGCTCGACGTGAAGGAGGCCGTCGAGGCGGCCAGGAACAACGAGCACCACCACGCCCTCATGCGTCTGTCGTGCGTGCACCTGATGGACTTCCTGGCCGAGGCCGGGCTGCTGACGCCGACGGCCAAGCGGCTGTACCGCCGCGTGCACATGCTCTGAGGCCGCCATGCCCTTCGCCATCACCCAGAGCTGCTGCTCCGACGCCTCCTGCGTGGAGGTGTGCCCGGTCGACTGCATCCACCCGACGCCGGGGGAGCCCGACTTCGGCACGACCGACATCCTCTACGTCGACCCGCGCTCGTGCATCGACTGCGGTGCCTGTGCCGACGCCTGCCCGGCGTCGGCGATCAAGCCGATCGAGATCCTGCGCGGCGGCGAGGCCGTGTTCGCCGAGCTGAACGCGGCCTACTACGAGCAGCGGCCCGAGCGCGAGGTCGCGAAGCAGCAGACCCACGCCCGCGTGCGCCCCGGTGTGCCCACGGGCCTGCGCGTCGCCGTCGTCGGGACCGGCCCGGCCGCGACCTACACCGCGCGTGAGCTGCTCGCGGCCTCCGACGCGCACGTGTCGTTCTTCGACCGGCTACCGGTCCCGGGCGGTCTGCTGCGCGGCGGGGTGGCGCCGGACCACCCGGAGACCAAGCGGGTGCAGGACACCTTCGGCTGGACCTACGACCACCCCCGCGCGCGCCTGTTCATGAACGTGGAGGTCGGTCGGCACCTCTCGCACGAGGAGCTGCTCGAGCACCACGACGCGGTGGTCTACGGCATCGGGGCTCCCGAGGACCGACGGCTCGGCATCGAGGGGGAGGACCTCGACGGTGTCCACGGGTCCACCGAGGTCGTCTCCTGGTACAACGGCGATCCCGACGTCCCCGGCGACGCCGTCGGCGTGCAGGGGTCGAGGGTGTTCGTCGTGGGCAACGGCAACGTCGCGCTCGACGTCGCGCGCCTGCTGCTCAGCGATCCCGGTCGACTGGCCGGCACGGAGATCGCCGACCACGCCCTGGAGGCGCTGCGTCGGGCCGACGTGCGCGAGGTCGTGCTGCTGGGGCGTCGCGGCCCCGAGCACGCCGCCTTCACCCGGCCCGAGCTGCTGACGCTGCCCGACGGCATCGAGCTGTGCGTCGAGGACGACGAGGCGACCGCGACGACCCTGGCCGCCCCGGAGACGGGGACGAACGCCGCGCTGCTGGCCGGGTTCCCGCGCGTGCGGAGCGACTGGACGTCCGAGCCCGGCGGGGGTGCCGGCGCAGGCAAGCGGCTCGTGCTGGCCTTCGGCCGCCGGGTCACGGCCGCGCACGGGGACGGGGTGTTGACGTCGGTGACCGTCGCGGGCCCCGACGGCGAGGTCGAGGCGCCTACGCAGCTGCTGGTCAGCTCGATCGGCCGGCGCGGACGCATGGTCCCCGGGCTGCCGTTCGACGAGGAGCGAGGCCTGATCCCGAACCACGACGGCCGGGTCGTCGACCCGGCGACCGGCGAGCCCGTCGCCGGCGCCTACGTCGTCGGCTGGGCCAAGCGCGGGTCGACCGGCGGCATCGGTGCCAATCGGGTGTGCGCGGGCGAGACCGTCACGACGCTGCTGGGCGATGCGGCCGACGGCCGGCTCCGGTCCCCGTCGCGGTCGGAGCGGGCACTGTCCCGGCTGGTGCAGCGGCGTCAGCCGCAGCTCGTCCGCGGTGCGGGGGTGCGGGCCATCGAGCGCCGCGAGATCGACGCCGGCCTCGCGAGCGGACGGCCGCGGGTCAAGCTGACCACCGTCGAGGACCTGCTCGCCGCCGGACGGTGAGGGCGTGGGACCGCCTCAGGCGACCGCGGCCGCTAGGTTGGCCAGGGTCGACTCGAGCGCCTCGTGCGGCACGACGGGGAAGTGCAGCCGCTTCAGGACGGCCGGGTCGGAGACCTTCGACCAGTCGTAGGTGACGCTGACCTCGGTCGAGTCGCGCCCGAGAGGGGTCAACCGCCACACCCACTCCCAGCCGGCCGGGTCGGCGTCGACCGCTCCGGTCTGCCACGCCAGCAGGGAGCCCTGCTCGAAGCCGGTCACGTGGTTGTCGGTCTGGTAGTCGCCGGCCCTCGGGTGGTGCATGTTCATCCTGAACGACTGGCCCGCGGCGGTGATGCGGTCCGAGCGGTCGTCGCTGCGCACCATGTCGGAGCCGTCGATCTCGTGGTGCCGCTGGGGGTCGGACAGGATCGCGAAGACCTC
Organism: Aeromicrobium sp. WCS2018Hpa-31; assembly: GCF_031843905.1. NCBI lineage: Bacteria > Bacillati > Actinomycetota > Actinomycetes > Propionibacteriales > Nocardioidaceae > Aeromicrobium > Aeromicrobium sp. WCS2018Hpa-31. The sequence goes on from NZ_JAVTJF010000002.1 coordinate 250,941, forward strand.
GCCGGCCGGTGCGTCGATGGCGCGGGTGGCGGTGATGTGCGTGTCCATGCCTCCACCTTGCCTTCCACGGAGGTCGGCGCAACCGGGTCGGTGCGGTGCGCTGGTAGCGTCGCGGACGTGTTCGAGACGCTGCGCCGAGAGCTCGACCTGCCACCTGCCGAGCGTTCCGACGACTTCCCCGACGACGTGCTCGTCGAGGCCGACGAGGTCGCGGCCCGCGGCCCGCTCGCGACGACCGATCGCACCGACCTGCCCTTCGTCACCATCGACCCGCCGGGGGCCATGGACCTCGACCAGGCGGTTCACCTCGAGCGTCGCGACGGCGGGTTCCGGGTGCACTACGCCATCGCCGACCTGGGCGTGATCCCGCTGGGGAGCGCGATCGACACGGAGGCCCGCCGACGCGGGCAGACCATCTACCTGCCCGACGGTCGCGTGCCGCTGCACCCGCCGGTGCTCTCGGAAGGTGCGCTGAGCCTGCTGCCCGACCAGGTGCGGGGCGCCGTGCTGTGGAGCATCGACCTCGACGCAGACGGCACCGTCGTGGACCATCACGTCGAGCGTGCGCTGGTGCGGTCCGTCGCCCGCTTCGACTACGAGACCGTGCAGGCCGACGCCGACGCCGGCCGACTGCACCCGAGCATCAGCGCGCTGCCCGACGTCGGCCGGCTGCGGCGCGCGGCCCGCGTGGCCGCGGGTGCGCTCGAGCTGGGCCTGCCCGACCAGGAGGTCGTGCCCGACGAGGCGACCTCGGGCGGGTGGCGCGCGGTCTGGCGTGTCCGGCGCGAGGCCGACGACTGGAACGCGGAGATCTCGCTGCTCACCGGCACCGTGGCCGCGTCGATCATGCTCGAGGCGCGGGTGGGGCTGCTGCGCACCCTGCCCGACCCCGACCCGCGCGACGTGCAGCGGTTCCTCGACCGCGCCCGCGCTCTCGGCGTGGACGCAGGCGACGACCCGGCGGCGCTGCTCGACCGCCTCGACGCCGACGACGTCACCCACCTGGCGGTCATGACCGACGCCACCCGTCTGCTGCGCGGAGCCTCGTTCACCGCCTTCGACGGAGAGCCGCCCGCGGCCCCGGGTCACGCGGGCGTCGGGGCGCCGTACGCCCAGGTCACCGCACCGCTGAGGCGGCTCGCCGACCGTTTCGCGAGCGAGGTCTGCCTGGCGGTGTCGAGCGGGGGTGAGGTCCCGAGGGCGCTGCGCGAGGCGCTGCCGTCGGTCCCCGACGCGATGCGAGCCTCCGACGCCCTCGCGTCCCGTGCCACCCGCGGCGTGCTGGACCGGGTGGAGGCGTCGATGCTCGCCCCGCTCGTCGGCCAGGAGGTCGCGGCGCTGGTGGTCGACGTCGACGGAGAGGATGCGGACGTCATGCTGCTCGAGCCCGCCGTGCTGGTCGCGACCGACGCCGGCGCGGGGTCGGCCCGGCTGCGCGAGGGCGAGCGGCGCCAGGTCCGGGTGGTTACTGCCGACCCTGCGGCGGGCGTGGTGCACCTCACGCCGACCGAGTGATCTGACCTCTTGCTCAGGTAAGGCAACCTTAAGTTAGGCTGCCCTGCATGACACGACGTTCCCCCCTGCTCCGCCGCACGGTGGCTGCTGCCGCCCTGGCCCTCGCGCTCCCGCTCGCCGCCTGCGGCTCGTCCGACGACGACTCCGGCTCCGACCAGGCCTGGACCTACACCGACGACCTCGGCACGAAGCTCGAGCTCGACGCCGCGCCCGAGCGCCTCGTCGTGCAGTCGTCGGTCGCGGCCGCCCTCACCGACCTCGGCCTCGGCGACAAGATCGTCGGAGTCTTCGGACCGGTGAAGAACGCCGACGGCGAGCTCGACTCCCAGGCCGCCGGACTCGACGCCGACGCCGTCGAGGACGTCACCGGTGGCGGCGAGTACGGCGACATCGACCTCGAGAAGCTGGCCGGTCTCGAGCCGGACCTGGTCGTCACCAGCAGCTACCTCGAGCCCGACCTCTGGTACGTCAACGCCGACGTCAAGAAGAAGCTCGACGCGCAGTTCCAGACGCTCGTCATCAGCTTCGACGGCAAGACGCTCCCGCAGATCATCGACTCCACCGAGAAGGCCGCCACGGCGCTGGGTGCCGACGAGGCCGACTTCGCCGAGGGCCGTGAGGCCTTCGAGACCGCGCAGGCGCGGCTCGAGAAGGTCGCGCAGGACGCGAAGCCGTCGATCCTCGCGGTCTCGTACTCGCCCGACCTGTTCTACGTCTCCAACCCCGAGGTCAGCCCCGACCTCAAGTACTACCGCGACGAGATCGGCCTCGACATCGTGACGCCGAAGAACCCCGACGAGGGCGGCTACTTCGAGTCGCTCAGCTGGGAGAAGGCCGACACGTACGACGCCGACGTCGCCTACTGGGACGACCGCATCGGCAGTGCCGGCCTGGCCGCGCTGAAGAAGGAGCCGGTCTGGGGCAAGACCACGGCCGCCGAGAACGACGCCTACATCCCGTGGACGTCCGTGGCGCCGCCGTCGGCGCAGGCCTACGCCGACGTCTTCGGCCGCTTCGCCGACGGTCTCGAGACGTTCACGTCCTGACACCTCGGGCAGCGACGGCCCCGACCCAGGGGTCGGGGCCGTCGTCGCCCGACCCGGCCGACCTGGAGCACACCGTGTCGAAGACGCCCACCCTGCTCGCGAACTACGTCGAGGCCCAGGCCCACGGGGCCACCGTCGGCGCGAACAAGGTGATCTCGCCGGGCCTGCGCCGTCTCGTCCTGCGCTGCCCCGACTTCGCGTCCGCCACGATCGAGCCGTGCGACGTGACCGCGTTCCGCGTGTCCCGCAACGAGTTCCGTCACTACACGCCGGCACTGATCGAGGGTGACGCCCTGACGATCATCGTGCAGCGCCACGACCATCCCGGGCCGACGCCCGGTCACGACCTGGTCGAGGGGTGGGCCGAGGGTGACGCCGTGAAGGTCTGCCGGTGGTCGTCCGCGCGGGCCTTCACGTGGGACCCGGCGGGGGTGCCGGGCCGTGGGCGGCAGACGGCGACCGGTGACGGACGACCCGCCGTGCTGCTCGGCGACGCGACCGTGATCAGCCTCGCGCTGTGCATGGCCGAGCGTGCGGCCCGCGACGGACGCGACCTGGTCACCGTGCTCGAGGTGCCCGAGCTCGACGTGGACGCGACCCGGGCGCTCGTGCCGGAGGCCACCGTGCTCCCGGCGGTGGAGACGCCAGGTGCGGTCCTGGACGCCTGGATCCGCGCGAACGTCGAGGCGCTGCGCGTGCTGCCCGACCCGGTGGCCTACCTGGCCGGCAACGGTCCGGCCATCCAGCGCCAGCGCACCCTCCTGCGCGACGTCGTGGGGCTGGACCGCAAGGCCGTGAGGACGCAGCCCTACTGGGCCGAGGGGAAGTCCGGTCTCTAGACCCGGGGCCGCCGGTCAGTGACCAGCCGGCGCCGTGGTCGGGGGTCGCAGCACCAGCACGACCACGACGGCCACGAGCACGATCGCGGTGACGGCGAACGGGATCGGCAGGACCGGGTCGAGCAGCACCAGCAGCGCGCCGAGCGGCACGACCGTGTTGACCACGCGGTCGGCGTGGTCGCGCAGCGCGATCCACCAGATCCCGAGCACGAAGAGCGCCACCGGCACCGTCACGGTGAACGCCGCGGCGAGGTCGGACAGCTTCGAGTGGTCGGTGAGCACGTCGATCTCCACCTCGATGCCCGCCGACAGGGCGCCGGCGGCGGCGAAGACGACGTAGTGGACGTAGCCGTAGCGCAACGAGCTCGCGAGCGAGGTGATCGCGCGGTGGTGCGGCGGCCAGAAGTAGATCCACCACAGCGCCGCGGTGACCACGAAGGCCAGGGTGGCGACGGCCAGCAGTGGACCGAGGTCGGCCTCGTCGTGGAGCGCCTCGAGCACGGCGTTGGCCGATCCCAGCAGGCTCTCACCGAGCAGGATCAGCGTGAACAGGCCGTACCGCTCGGTGATGTGGTGCGGGTGCCACGGAGTCGTGCTGCTGCGTTCGGCGACGACAGGCACGGCCAGCTCGGCCAGCACGAGCACCACGAAGGCGACCGGCAGGACCGACTCGGGCAGGGCGAGCATCGCGATCCACAGGACCTGGACGAGCGCGATGCCCGCGGCGTAGGTGAGGCAGGTCCGGCGCGCGTCGCCGGCCTGGCGGGAGGCGCGCAGCCACTGCGCCACCATCGCGACACGCATGATCACGTAGCCGACGATCACGATGCGGAAGTCCTGGTCGGCGAAGACCGGCTCCACCCCTGCAGCCAGCACGAGCACGCCGGCCATCTGCACCAGGGTGAGCACGCGGTAGAGCCAGTCGTCGACCGCGAACGACGTGGCGAACCAGGTGAAGTTCATCCACGCCCACCAGATCGCGAAGAAGACCATCGCGTACGACACGAGCCCGTCGACGACGTGGTCCTCGGTGAGCGCGTGGTGCAGCTCGACTGACGCGGTGCTCACCGCGACGACGAAGACGAGGTCGAAGAACAGCTCCAGCGTGCTGGCCGTGCGACCCGACTCGCCCGGGTCACGAGGGCGCATCGGCAGCAGCCGCAGGCTGGACGTCGCTGGGTTGGTGCTCATGCTTTCCTCCCGAGGGCAGCCGGCACGCCCGGCCCCGGCGGACATCCTGCCAGCGCCGGCCGGCACCGGTCATCCCTGCCGGACCTCTGCCCCCGGTCGGGTGGCTCAGCCGAGTCCGGAGTACCGGTCGAAGAAGGTCCGCAGCTTCTCCAGCACCGTCCGTTTCTTCGCCGCGTGGTTGCCCGCCTTCGCGAATCGCGAGGTGGGCGGCAGGATCCGCGTCACCGCGGTGCCCGTCTCGGTGAGGACGCCGTCGCGGAACGCCGCGTCGACGAACGTGCGCGTCTCCTCCGGCTTCAGGTTCTCGGTCTCGATAATCGCGTCGAGCTCGGACTTTCGCTTCGCCGCGACGAAGGCCTCCCACTCCTCGTCGACCTCGGCGCCGACCGTGAGGGAGTCGACGAACTGCTCGATGAGGTCGCGCTTATTCCGCAGGCTCGGGCTCGCATCGACCGCACGGGTGATCTGCGCGCGGATCTCCTGGTCGTCCGCGGGGCCGTGCTCCTCGAGGTACCGGCGCACGAGCATGAGCACGTAGTCGACGTTGACCTCGACCTGCTTGATGAGCTCGATCTCGAAGACGAGGTCGTCCTCGATGGCCTCCATCTCGGCGGCCTGCTCCTGGCGGAACGAGCGGTAGAGGTCGAGGTAGACGCTCTGGTGGTTCTGCAGGTCTCTCGCGGACAGGATCTCCTGGCCTGCGAACTCGTCGAAGGAGACGAGGATGTTGCGCAGCCGCAGGATGGCGCCGAGCAGGGCGATGAAGTCCTTCTGCGCCTCCTCGCCGATCGGCGTGACGCCTGGTTCGAAGTGGGCCTGCAGCTCGGCGACCTTCGCGGCGTACTCGGCGTGGTACTCCGCGAATGGCGCCATGAGCACGATGCCCTGGGCGTCCTTGTTGCCGAACAGGGCGAGGGCGTCGTTGGTGGCGTCCTCGAGGTCGCGGAAGCAGACGATCGTGCCGTACGTCTTGACTGAGTTGAGGATGCGGTTGGTGCGGGAGAAGGCCTGGATGAGTCCGTGCTGGCGCAGGAACTTGTCGACCCACAGGGTGTTCAGGGTGGTGGCGTCGAAGCCGGTGAGGAACATGTTGACGACGATCACGAGGTCGATCTCTCGGTTCTTCAGCCGTTGCGAGAGGTCCTTGTAGTACCCCTGGAACCCGTCGGCGGACGTGTCGAAGGAGGTGGCGAACAGGTCGTTGTAGTCGGCCACCGCGTCCTCGAGGAAGTCGCGGGAGCCCTGGTCGAGCGCGTCGGTCTCGAAGTCCTCCTCGGCCAGCAGGCCTCCGCCGACCTCCTGGTTGGCGGCGTAGCTGTAGATGATGCCGATGCGCAGCCGCTGGTAGCCGGGGTCGGTCTCCTCGCGTCGGCGCTGCTCGGCCTCGAAGGTCGTGTAGTACCGCTTGGCCGCGTCGATGGAGGCGGCGGCGAACAGGGAGTTGAAGCCAGAGACGCGCTTGTCGCCGAGCTTGTAGTGCTGGGCGCGTCGGGTCTTCTGGTCGAAGTGGTCGAGCACGTAGTCGACGACCTGGCTGATGCGCTGCGGTGACAGCAGCGCCCGTTCGGTGTCGATGGCGGAGACCTGCTTGTCGACCACGCCGTCGCCCACCCTGACGGTATTGACGTAGTCGATCCGGAAGGGAAGCACGTTCTTGTCGTGGATCGCGTCGACGATCGTGTAGGTGTGCAGCCGGTCGCCGAAGGCCTGCTCTGTGGTGCGCAGGCCGGGTGAGCCGCTGGTGCCGGCGTTGTCGGCGAAGATCGGCGTGCCGGTGAAGCCGAACAGGTGGTAGCGGCGGAACGCCTTCGTGATCGCGGTGTGCATGTCGCCGAACTGGCTGCGGTGGCACTCGTCGAACACGATCACGACGTGCTGGTCGTAGACCGGGTGCTGGGGGTTGCGCTCGATGAACCGGGCGAGCTTCTGGATGGTGGTGACGAGGATCCTCGAGTCGGGGTTGCCGAGCCGCTCCTTGAGGTGGTTCGTGTTGCGGGTGCCGTCGACCGCACCCTTCTCGAACCGGTCGTACTCGCGCATCGTCTGGTAGTCGAGGTCCTTGCGGTCGACGACGAACAACACCTTCTCGACGCCGGCGAGTCCGCTGGCGAGCTGCGCGGTCTTGAAGCTGGTGAGGGTCTTGCCCGAGCCGGTGGTGTGCCACACGTACCCGCCGGCGGAGACCGATCCCCAGCGCTTGGCGTGGCTCGACGTCTCGATGCGCTGCAGGATCCGTTCGGTGGCCACCACCTGGTACGGCCGCATGACGAGGAGCTTGTGGTCAGAGTCGAGCACGCAGTAGCGGGTGAGCAGGTTGAGAAGCGTGTGCTTGGCGAAGAACGTCTTGGTGAAGCCGGTGAGGTCGCCGATGCGGGTGTTGGTGGCGTCGGTCCACCAGCTGGTGAACTCGAAGCTGTGCGACGTCTGCCGGCGTCCCTTGCGGCCGGCGGCCTTGGCCACCTCGCCGACGTGGGACTCACGCGTGGTGTTGCTGTAGTACTTGGTGAGGGTGCCGTTGCTGATGACGAAGAGCTGCACGTACCCGAACAGTCCGGAGTCGGCCCAGAAGCTGTCGCGCTGGTAGCGGGCGATCTGGTTGAAGGCCTCGCGGATGTCGACGCCACGTCGCTTGAGCTCGACGTGAACGAGCGGCAGTCCGTTGACGAGGATGGTCACGTCGTAACGGGTAGCCTTGGCGCCTTCGGCCTCGTACTGGTTGATGACCTGCAGGCGGTTGCGGTGGATCTTCCGCTTGTCGAGCAGGCTGATGTTCTTCGCGGTGCCGTCGTCGCGGGTGAGCACCTGTACGTGATCGGTCTGGATGCGGACGGTCTTCTCGACGATCCCGTCGCCGGCGGCGGCGATCTTCTCGGTGAAGAACCGCTTCCACTCGGTGTCGGTGAACGTGTAATCGTTGAGCCGGGCGAGCTGCTCGCGCAGGTTGGCGACGAGGTCGGCGTCGCTGGTCAGAGGTAGGTACGCGTAGGCCTGGCGCTGCAGTTGGTCGACGAGTGCCTTCTCGAGAGAGGCTTCGCTCTGGTAGCCGGCGTCGTCGCTCGCGTCGGCGAGGTACTCGGCGACGACGGTGCTCTCGTCGCTGACGGCGACGGGCGCGTAGGCCGGGGGAGTGCCGGGGGTCTGGGTGCCGCTCACCGTTCGACCCTAGAGGCTGCGAGGGACGGAACTCGGCTGATCGTACCGGTTCACTGCTCTCGCGCTTCGGCCGTGATCACGCGTTCCGCTACTGCGATCAGGTCGGCGAGGGCGGCACTCCAGGCGGGGACGTCGCGGGTGAGCGTGGTCCAGGCGATGGAGCGGTCGATGGTGTCCTACTGGTGGATGGGCCAGTTGCGGGTGGCCACGGCGTCGGGCCAGCGCACGCCGTCGGGCGCCTCGAGTCCTGCACGGCTGAGCCGGTTGGCCGTCTCGCCGATCTTCATGAGCAGCGAGTCGCCTGCTTCCTGGAGCAGGGCGTCGTCGAGGTAGGCGTCCCGTCCGGCCGCGACGACGGTCTGGGCGCGGGTGAACCAGTCGCGCAGGTGCAACAGCTCCTTCGCCGTGCGCCGGTCCATCACAGTGCCTTCGCGTCGGTGAGGATGTCGGCGTCGCGGGCAGGGTGGAGTCCGCCGTAGGTGACGAGGTCGACGGGCCTCCCGAGCACGGTCTCGAACGTCCCTCGGAGACGCATGACGTCGGCGATGCTCGCGTCGATGGGTGGGTCGACGAGGAGGTCGATGTCGGAGTCGGACGTGGCATCGCCCCGTGCCACGGAGCCGGAGACCGCGAGACGGGTGAAGCCGCGGTCGTGGGCGACCAGGACGAGGACGGGCGCAGCGGCTTCGACGAGTGTCTCGACGTCGATGTCGTCGAGACGTCGAGCGACGGACAGCTGCTGACTGACGGCCGGCTGGCTGATGCCGAGCGCGGCGGCGATCTCCCGCTGGCTCGTCCCACCGGCCACCAGTGCCCGCAGGGCGAGGGCGCGACGGAGTCGCGCGACGTCCTCGTCGCGCCGCGCAGCGCGGTAGTCGTCCAGTAGAGTCATAAGGCCACCTTATTGCGCGTGATCAGGGTCGCCAGCGGGTGTTGCGGATCCAGGGGTCGGCGCCGGCGACCTTCCACTCGACGTGTCCGTCGTCGGGGTTGATGCGGCCGGTCCAGCCCTGGTCGTGGACCCGGTGGTGGTGGAACGAGCACAGCAGCGCCCCGTCGCGGATGTCGGTGGTCTTGCTGATGGCGTAGGGGGTGAGGTGGTGGGCCTCGCACCCTCTGCTCTCGCGGTCGCAGCCGGGTGCGGTGCAGCCTCCGTTCCCGCGTTCGAGGGCTCGTCGGGATGACCGGTTGAAGAGCCGATTCGTCGACCCGAGGTCAAGCGGCAGTGACGTGCCGTTCAGGACCATCGACACGACCTGCGCGCTGCACGCGAGCCGCCTGGCCTCGCCGGCGCTGATCCGGGTCCCGTTGGACAGGCCCGCGGCCTTCAGGCCGTCCATGAGGGTCTCGTAGTCGAGGTTGACTGTCACGACCGCGTTCACGCCGCCGTTGGACGGGAGCTCGTCGGCGGTCAGGTGCTCGATCAGGCTGGCGAACGCGTGGCCGGACCTTCGGCGGAACAGGTCGGCACCACTGGCCGGAGCCTTCCGCCGATCTCCTGCTGAGGTGCCGGTTTAGGCAGGCTTGAACGAGAGCAGCCGGTCGCGATAGTGCTCGTACTGCGTCCTTCGAGCCGCGATCTCGGCCGGCAGTCCGGAGCCGAGGTCGTTCACCAGCGCGTCGAGGGCGTCCAGCGTCGAGGCGATGCGCTGCTGGTCGGCGATCGACGGAACGGGGATCTCGAGGCGCCGAAAGCGATCCTTCGAGATGTTGAATCGCGTGACCCCGCTGGCGGTCTTCGCGATCGCCCACCGTATTGGCGTGGATCGGAAGAGGTGCCGTGCGAATCGAGGATCGATGTTGATGTCGTCGTTGAAGCGCAGGCCGAAGCAGAAGCTGTTCAAGTAGAGGGGTTCGTCCGGTTCGATCATCACGACCGACGACATGCCGACCTCTGCTGCGCTCTCGGAGGAGGCGGTGAACAGGACGTCGCCGCGTACGACGCGGTTCTGTCGTTCGCCGGGCTCCACCCGGACGAGGTTCGATGGAAGCGCTCGGAGGGTCGGTAGAGCGAAGACGTCGGTGTAGGAGACGAATCGACTGTCGCCGCCGGAGAAGTCCTGCTTCGATTTCCCGGTCAGTCCCCCGTAGAGGACGGCGACGTCACTCAGTCGGATCCTTCGGGGGGGGTCTCCGTCTGGAAGCTCAGCAGCGAGTCACGGTAGAACTCGTATTGGCGACGTCTCGCTTCCAGCTCCGCTTCCAGCTCCGCTTCCAGCTCCGCTTCCAGCCGTTCCATTTGCTTCAAGACCTGCGCGATCGCGACCTGGGTCTCCACCGCTGGGATGGGGGTCAGAATAGTCGCGAGGTTCGCGCCCGAAATGCGAGCCAGCTTGGACTCGGAGGCCAGCCGCGTTTTTTGTTCATGGAAGTGGGTCGACTGGAAGAAGTAAGAGAGGAACTCGGGATCCATGCCGTGATCCGTGAGGATGAAGCAGTCGTCGTGCACCGCGACCGGCTCATCTCCCATCCAGGCGACGGCCTTGCCGACTTCGGAAACGTTTTCACCCGTGCCGGCGATAACGATGTCGCCTTTGCCTGCCAGCCGCAGGGTACTCCGAAGCTCCGGACGAACGAAACGCCGCGCTCCAAACGCCACGGTCCCGTAGGTCGTGTAGATCTCGCCGTAGTGGATCGACGGCAACCCGACCTCGACATAGTCAGCCTTCGTGAACCGCCGACCTCGGATGAACGTCCCGATCTCCCCGAGCGGTTTGCGGTCGACGTCTTCGGGGGTGAGGTCCCGGAGGAATGTGCCAGCATCTGTCATTCGAAGAAGTCCTCATCCACCTCGACCAGCTGATAGGTCTGTTTCACCTGCACGCCTACGCCGTACCTGACCATGAGGGAAGTCATCCGTTCGCCGTCGACGAGGATCAGTCGGCTGGGGACGATCTCGGCGTAGTCGACCGCATCACGACTGAAGCGGCTCGTGGTGAAGAAGACCCCGCCATCGGCCTTGCCACTCAGTGCACCCACGAAGGCCTGAAGCTCGGGTCGACCTACGGCTCGATCCGTATATCGCTTCGCCTGCACGTAGACACGCGCGACGCCAAGTGCGTCCTGGTCGATGAAGCCGTCGATGCCTTCATCGTTCGACTGCTTCGTGAGAGTCGCTCGCCCCTCAGCACCTCCGTAGCCCATCGCGATCAGAAGATCGAGCACGGCCTGTTCGAAGAATGCCGGATCGTTCCCGACGAGCCGTGTCCGCAAATCGGCTGTGACGTCGTCGTGGATCCGCTTGAGGCCGATCTCGATCTGCTCCACTGGATCGACGCTCTGCGAAATCTCGTCCTGGTCTCCCGTGCTCGCGGCTATGGGGCGAGCCGGTTCGTCGCGGGAACTGACGCGCTTGTTGATCCACCATTCGTCGCCTGGCCGCGCCAAGGGCCGAAGATCCGCCTCGGTGATGCCGCTCGGATGTGAAGCGATCAGCTCGTGGCCGCGATCTGCGATCACGTAGTGCCCCCGACGGGGCCGGGAGATCGCGTCCACCCGTTGGAGATAGGAGGTCGCCCATCCGATCCTGTTGAGTGCTTTCCGGTTGCCGGAGCCCAGTTCCTCGGCTCGCTCTTCGGAAGTGAGCCCAATGAAGTCCGAGACCTCGGTTGCCAGGTCCCTGAGGCTCCGCACCTCGCCGTCGCGCAGCACCAGCAGAACTGGAAGACAAAAGCCGTCCCATGTCGGCATGCTCACGCAGTCCCCTCCAACTCCGCCACGATCGCGTCGATCTTCTCCCGCAGCACCGACTGCCGGGCGACGATCTCCTTGATCTCGGCGTTGAGGGCGACGATGTCGACGACCTGGCGGGTGTCCTCGGCCTCGACGTACGACGAGACGGAGAGGTTGTAGCCGTTGGCGGCCAGCTCGGCGGCGGGGACGAGGCGGGCGAAGTGGGGCACGCCCTCGCGGGCAGTGAAGGCGTCGAGGATCTTGCCCTGGTGCAGCTCGGTGATCTTGTTCTTGTTGCCGATGCGGGTGAACTCGGCGCTCGCGTCGACGAACAGCACCGCGTCGTCGGCCTTGCTCTTCTTGAGCACGAGGATGCAGGTGGCGATGGTGGTGCCGAAGAACAGGTCGGGCGGCAGCTGGATGACGGCGTCGACGTAGTTGTTGTCGACGAGGTACTTCCGGATCTTCTGCTCGGCTCCGCTGCGGTACATGACGCCGGGGAACTCGACGATCGCGGCCGTGCCGTCGACCGCCAGCCACCGCAGAATGTGCATGGTGAAGGCGAGGTCGGCCTTGCTCTTGGGCGCCAGCACGCCCGCGGCGGAGAAGCGCTCGTCGTTGATGAGGAGAGGGTCGGCGTCGCCCGGCCACTTCGTGGAGTAGGGGGGGTTCGACACGATCGCCTCGAACGGCTCGTCGTCCCAGTGCGCCGGCTCGAGCAGCGTGTCGCCGTGGGCGATGTCGAACTTCTCGTAGTTCACGTCGTGCAGGAGCATGTTGATGCGGCAAAGGTTGAAGGTGGTCAGGTTGATCTCCTGCCCGAAGTAGCCCTGGCGCACCCCGTTCGGCAGCACCTTCGCGAACTTCAGGAGCAGCGAGCCCGACCCGCAGGCCGGGTCGTACACCCGGTTCACCTCAGTCTTGCCGACCACGGTGATGCGCGCGAGCAGCTCGGATACCTCCTGCGGCGTGTAGTACTCACCGCCCGACTTGCCGGCGCTCGAGGCGTACATCTGCATGAGGTACTCGTAGGCGTCGCCGAAGGCGTCGATCGTGTTGTCGGTGTAGCTGCCGAGGCCCAGGTCGCCGATCGCGTCGAGCAGCTTGACCAGCTTCTCGTTGCGCTTCGCCACGGTGGGCCCGAGCTTGCTGCTGTTGACGTCGAGGTCGTCGAACAGGCCCTTGAGGTCGTCCTCGCTGGGCGTGCCCACGGCCGAGCCCTCGATGTCGCGGAACACGCGCGCGAGGGTCTCGTTGAGGTTCTCGTCGTCTCGAGCACCCTTGCGGACATTGACGAAGAGGTCGGACGGGAGGATGTAGAAGCCCTTCTCGGCCACCACCTCATCCCGGGCGAACTCGGCGTCGGCGTCGGTGAGGTCGGCGTACCGGAACGTCGGGTCGCCGGCCTCGTGCTCGGCCCGGTCGAGATAGTTCTGCAGGTTCTCGGAGATGTATCGGTAGAGCAGCATGCCGAGCACGTAGGTCTTGAAGTCCCAGCCGTCGACCGCCCCGCGCAGGTCGTTGGCGATCCGCCAGATGGTCTTGTGCAGCTCCGTGCGCTCGGTCTCCTTGGTGGTCACGCGCCTGAGTCTCTCCCACGAAGCAGGGAGGTCTCTACCCGCCTCCTCGAGGGGTGCTCACTTTCGCGGCGCAGGTCACGTCCGACGCGGTCGGAACCGCTGGCGCGCGGCCGTACCATGGCTGCATGGAGCAGGGCATCCCCGACAAGTTCGCCAGCCTCGGCCTCACGTACGACGACGTCCTGCTGCTTCCCGGCGAGACCGACGTCGTCCCGAGTGACGTCGACACCACCGCACGGCTCACGCGCGACCTGACGCTGCGGATCCCGCTGCTGTCGAGCGCGATGGACACCGTCACCGAGTCGCGCATGGCCATCGCCATGGCGCGCGAGGGCGGCATCGGCATCCTGCACCGCAACCTCTCCATCGAGGACCAGAGCTACCAGGTCGACCTGGTCAAGCGCACCCAGACTGGCATGATCCCGAACCCCGTCACGATCGGCCCGAAGGCCACGCTCGAGGAGCTCGACGAGATCTGCGGCGAGTACCGCGTCTCGGGCCTGCCCGTCGTCGACCCCGACAACCGGCTCCTCGGCATCATCACCAACCGCGACCTGCGCTTCACGCCCGTCGCGGAGTGGTCCACCACGATCGTCGGCGACGTCATGACGCCCATGCCGCTCGTCACCGGGCCGGTCGGCATCAGTCGTGAGGACGCCTCGTCGCTGCTGCGCCAGCACAAGCGCGAGCGGCTCCCGATCATCGACGCCGACGACCGCCTCGCCGGTCTGATCACCGTCAAGGACTTCGTGAAGTCCGAGCAGTACCCGCTCGCCAGCAAGGACGACGAGGGTCGTCTGCTCGTCGGTGCCGCGGTCGGCTTCTTCGGCGACTCCTGGGACCGTGCCAACGCGCTGCGCGAGGCCGGGGTCGACGTGCTCGTCGTCGACACCGCCCACGGTCACGCCCGTCTGCTGCTCGACATGGTGCGCCGCATCAAGGCCGACCGGAACTTCGACGGCATCCAGGTCATCGGCGGCAACATCGCCACCCGCGCCGGCAGCCAGGCGCTCGTCGACGCCGGTGTCGACGCGGTCAAGGTCGGCGTCGGACCGGGCTCCATCTGCACCACACGCGTGGTGGCCGGTGTCGGCGTCCCGCAGGTCTCGGCCGTGTACGAGGCCTCGCTCGCCGCCAAGCCGGCCGGCATCCCCGTCATCGCCGACGGCGGGCTGCAGTACTCCGGCGACATCGCCAAGGCGCTCGTCGCGGGTGCGGACTCGGTCATGGTCGGTTCGCTGCTCGCCGGCTGTGAGGAGAGCCCCGGGGACCTGATCTTCATGAACGGCAAGCAGTACAAGACCTACCGCGGCATGGGCTCCATCGGCGCCATGGCCTCGCGCGGCAAGAAGTCCTACTCCAAGGACCGCTACTTCCAGGCCGACGTGGTCAGCGACGACAAGATCGTCCCCGAGGGCATCGAGGGCCAGGTGGCCTACCGCGGTCCGCTCGGTGCCGTCGCCCACCAGCTCGTCGGTGGCCTGCACCAGTCGATGTTCTACGTCGGCTCGCGCACCATCCCCGAGCTGCAGGAGCGCGGTCGCTTCGTGCGCATCACGTCGGCGGGGCTCAAGGAGAGCCACCCGCACGACATCCAGATGACCGTCGAGGCCCCCAACTACGCCGGACGCTGACGACGTCGTGAGGCCCCGTCGCGTCCTGGCCGACCGGTGGGGCGTCACCGACGCCGAGGTCGCGCTGGAGTACGGCTGCGACGACGTGCTTTCGGACGCGCCGATGCAGGCGTGGCGGGGCGTCACCGTCGACGCGCCGGCCGACGTGGTGTGGGCGTGGGTGCGCCAGCTGAGGCTGGCCCCGTACTCCTACGACTGGGTCGACAACCTCGGCCGACGCTCGCCGCGGGTGCGCGCCGACCTGCCCGACCCCGTCGTCGGCGCGGTGTTCATGACGGCGATGGGACGCCAGGTCGGGCGCGTGCTCGCGGTGGAGCCCGGCCGTGAGCTCACGGCCCGGATCGGCCCCGCCGTCATGAGCTACCGCGTCGAGCCCGTGGGGCAGGGGCGCACCCGGCTGCTGCTCAAGCTCGTCTCCCGGGGCAGTCGGCCTTTCGTCGACCTGCTGTCGCTCGGCGACCTCCCGATGGCGCGCCGCCAGCTGCTCAACCTCAAGGCGCTCGCCGAGGGCGAGGCGCACGGACGAGGACTCGGGGTGGGACCCGCGACGACGCCCGACGAGACGTGACGTCCGTCGCCACTAGGGTGGGACGCATGCCTGAGCTCGACATCGGCGCCGCCAAGCGCGGCCGCCGCGCCTACTCCTTCGACGACATCGCGATCGTGCCCAGCCGGCGCACCCGCGACCCCGAGGAGGTCTCGACGGCCTGGCAGATCGACGCCTACCGCTTCGAGCTCCCGGTCATCGCCGCACCGATGGACTCGGTGATGAGCCCCGAGACCGTGATCGCGCTCGGTCGCCACGGTGGGCTCGGCGTGCTCGACCTGGAGGGTCTGTGGACCCGCTACGAGGACCCCACCCCCCTGCTCGCCGAGATCGCGTCCCTCGACGCCGTCGCCGCGACCGCACGGCTGCAGGAGATCTACGGCGAGCCGATCAAGGCCGAGCTGATCAAGGACCGCCTCCGCGAGATCCGCGACGCCGGCGTCACGGTGGCCGCCGCCCTCTCGCCGCAGCGCACCAAGCAGTTCTCCGACGTGGTCGTGGAGGCCGGGGTCGACCTCTTCGTCATCCGCGGCACCACCGTCTCTGCCGAGCACGTCTCGAGCCAGACGGAGCCGCTCAACCTCAAGGAGTTCATCTACGAGCTCGACGTCCCCGTCATCGTCGGCGGCTGCGCCACCTACCAGGCCGCCCTGCACCTCATGCGCACCGGCGCGGCGGGCGTCCTCGTCGGCTTCGGCGGCGGCGCTGCGCACACCACGCGGTCGGTGCTCGGCGTCGCGGTGCCCATGGCGTCCGCCGTCGCCGACGTCGCCGCAGCCCGCCGCGACTACCTCGACGAGTCGGGCGGCCGCTACGTGCACGTCATCGCCGACGGCTCGATCGGCCGCAGCGGCGACATCGCCAAGGCCGTCGCCTGCGGTGCCGACGCCGTCATGATCGGCTCCCCGTTCGCCCGTGCCACCGAGGCCCCGGGCCGCGGCTTCCACTGGGGTGCCGAGGCGTGGCACGCCGAGCTGCCGCGCGGCAAGCGCGTCGAGATCGGCACCGTCGGCTCGCTCGAGTCGGTGCTCTTCGGCCCCTCGTCGGTGCCCGACGGCACGATGAACCTCATCGGGGCGCTCCGCCGCGCGATGGCCACCACGGGCTACACCGAGCTCAAGGAGTTCCAGCGGGTCGAGGTCGTCGTCGCGTGAGCGCCGGGTCGGCGTCCGGCGACACCGGGAGCCGGCTGCCGTCGCTGCCGGCCGACCTCGGCCCCGTGCGCGTCGCCGACGTCGTCGTCGCGACCGTCCTGTGGCTCGGGCTCTCCGCCCTGTCCGCCGTCGCCGGTGTCATGGCGCTGCTGCTGGTCATGGCGGCCGACGGCTGCGGAACCTCCTCCGACGACGGCGCACTGCTGTGCGGCGACGGGGGAGGACTGCTGTTCTTCCTGGGCATCGCCGTCCTCTGGCTGGTGCTGGCGACCGTCGTCCTCGGCTCGGCGCTGCTCATCGTCCGTGGGGCGATCCGGCGCAGACGCACGTGGCACTGGCCTCTCGTGGGCCTGGTCGTCGGTGTCGCGGGTTGTGCCGCGATGGTCGGCTGGATGGTCGTCCTCACCCGCTGACCTCACTCACGCGCGATGGTGAGGCACGACCCGTCGGACGGGACCGCGGCCACCTCGGCCCGTGCCCGGTCGGCGCGCTCCCGTCCCAGGTTCCAGGACCAGGCGCCGCCGTCGTCGGTCTCCGTCGGGCCGTACGGATCGTCCAGGACGCACGCGGCAGTCCGCTCGGGCAGGCCGGCCACGATCGACGGCACGGCGTCGTCGCCGAGCGAGCGCAGGTAGTCGACGTCGAGGGTCCCGGTCTCGGCGAAGCGCTCCACGTTGTGGGTGGCCACCCAGCCGGCGGGATTCATCAGGCCGAGGACCAGCAGGACGCCGGCGCCGGACAGCAGCGCGGCGCGCGGCAGCCAGGTCCCGGTGAGCCGGCCGACGGCAACCAGGGTGAGTGCCACGAGCAGCCCGAGCCACAGCTCGAAGCCCACGACGGCGAGGCGGAGCACGGTGTAGCCGTAGGCCTCCTGGTACAGATCCATCCGGTACAGGGCGGACACGACGACGGCGAGCGTCAGCACGCACAGCAGCCCCAGCACCAGTCGCAGCACGAGCCTGTCCCGCTCGTCGGTGCGCGGGGCCTTGCGGGCGGCGACCCCGATGACGACGAGGGTCAGGAACGTCACCGTCGTCAGCTGGCCGAAGCCCTGGTGCACGTACTCGGCGTAGGTCAGGCCGGTGGTGCGCTGCAGGTAGTCGCGGCCACCCCACATGGCAGCCGACTGCGCCACGAGGAAGGCGACGAACAGGGCGACGACGGTGCCGAGCGGCACGAGCCACTCCCACCGGTGCCGCACCGGTCGTCCGGTGGGGAGGTCCTCGGCGAGCAGGGGTGGCGGGTTGAGGGCCAGGTAGCAGCCGGCCAGGGTGACGCCGGCGACGAAGAAGCAGACGAACCCGCGAGCCACGACCGAGTCCCAGGCGAGGTCGGGCACGATGCTCGACGCCCAGGTGCCGAAGACGGCGTCGCCCGAGGCGAAGAGCCCGCCGAAGAGCACCAGGCCGGCGGCGACCAGTGCGGTCGTGCGCAGCACCGGCCACAGCAGGCGCGAGCGGCTCGTGGCCGAGAGCGTCCGCCCGAGGAGCGGCAGCCCGCGGGCGGCGGACGCGATCCACGCGACGACGGCACCGGGGATCGCGACGACCGACCGGGCTCGGGTGACGGCGACGGCCACCGTGGTGCCGGCCACGACCACCCCGAGGAGCCCGACCCACTCACTCGCGCGCAGCACCGTCATCGAGGCGAGGGCGACCCCGAGAGCCACGCCCACGACCGTGAACGGGTCGGCGGCACTGCGGGAGCGACCGCGTGCCGCCGTCAGCACGACGGCAGCGACGGAGAGGGCGAGCAGCAGGGAGCCGACGCCGATCGGCTGGTCGACGATCAGCAGGGAGCCGAGCACGCCCACGCCGGCCGAGGCGAGCAGCAGCGGCACCTGCGGGGGCAGCGCGCGCTCGGGCCACAGGCGGGCCAGCAGGTCGTCGGCTCGGCCGGTGGAGGGTGGTGGCGCGACGTCCGGCACCGTTGCGGTGGCGCCGGGGTTCTGTGGTGGGGTGCTCGCGGTCATGGGGGTGCTCCTCGGGTCGATCGTCGGGAGGGTCGATGCCTGGGCGGCGGCCGGACGGGGTGTCGGACGGGGGTCGCGCGGCAGGGTGGCGCGCAGGTGCGCTCCCGCGGTGGAGGGCACGACGTCGACGGTGCCGCCGTGCAGCTCGCAGACCCAGCGGGTGATCGCGAGTCCGAGGCCGGTGCCACCCCCTGCGTCGGGGCCGGTGCCGAACCGCTCGAAGACGCGGTCCTCGAGGTCGGACGGGATGCCCGGACCCTCGTCGCGGACGTCGAGGTGCCACCGGCCGTCCTCGGCCGAGGCGCTCACCCGGACCGAGCGCCCGGTCGGGCTGTGCCGGACGGCGTTGTCGACCAGGTTCGCCACCACCTGGGCGAGTCGACCGGGATCGGCGCGGACGGCGAGATCGGGTGGCGACACCTCCACGGTCACGGACGTGTCGCGCCCACGGTCGGGGCTCTCGTCGACGACGGACCGCACGAGCGACTCGACGTCGACGTCCTCGAGGCGCAGCGGCGCCACACCCGCGTCGATGCGCGACAGGTCGAGCAGGTCGGCCACCAGGTCGCTCAGGCGCTCCGCCTGGTGCAGCGCGGCGCCGAGCGCCGCGTCGTCGGGCTGGACGACGCCGTCGGCCAGGTTCTCCAGCAGCGCCCGCTGCGCGGTGAGCGGGGTGCGCAGCTCGTGCGCGACGGTCGCGACCAGCTGGCGGCGCTCGCGGTCGGTCGACTCCAGCGCGGCGGCCATGGCGTCGAACGCGCGGGCGAGCCGGCCGACCTCGTCGTCGGATGTCACGCCGACACGGACGCCGTAGTCGCCCGCCGACATGCGCGCGGTGGCGTCGGTCATGGTGCGAAGCGGCGAGGTCATGCCGCGGGCGAGCCACTGCGTCACGAGCAGCGCGGCCCCCACCGTGACCGGCAGGGAGACCCAGACGGGCAGGCCGGCCCGGTCGCCGATCTGGGCGAGGAGTGCGGCGACCACGGTGCTCGCGCCGACGAGCAGGCCCAGCTTGGCCTTGATCGAGCCGACCGCGTCGAGCGGACGCCCGCCGCCCGTCGGTCCAGTGCCCGTCGGTCGAGCGCCCGTCGGTCCAGTGCTGGTCGGTCTCGTGCTGGTCGGTCGGGGGCTCATCGTTCCTCCAGGGCGTACCCGACGCCGTGCACCGTGCGCACGCGGTCGGCGCCGATCTTCGCGCGCAGGGCCTTCACGTGGCTGTCGAGCGTGCGGGTGCCCGAGGCGTCGGACCAGCCCCACACCTCCTGCATCAGCTCCTCGCGGCTGCGCACCGACCCGGGCTCGGCGGCGAGTGCCGTGAGGAGGTCGAACTCCAGCGGCGTGAGGTGCACGTCGGCACCGTCGACCCTCACCCGACGGGTGGCGCCGTCGACGGCGAGCGAGCCGACGGTGCGCGTCGGCGCTGCCTGCGCGGCCAGCTCGGCGGCCCGGTCGACGCGGCGCAGCAGGGCGTGGACGCGGGCCACCAGCTCACGCTGGCGGAACGGCTTGGTCACGTAGTCGTCGGCGCCGACGCCGAAGCCGACCAGCACGTCGGTCTCGTCGTCGCGTGCGGTGAGCATCAGCACGGGGACCGGACGCAGGGCCTGCACGCGTCGGCACACCTCCAGCCCGTCGAACCCGGGGAGCATGAGGTCCAGCACGACCAGGTCGGGGTCGTGCTCCTCGAACGCGACCACGGCCCCCGGCCCGTCGTGCGCCTGGACCACGTCGTGGCCCTCGGCGCGCAGGCGGTCGGTCACCATCTGGTTGATGAGCGGCTCGTCCTCGACGACGAGGATGGTGCGACGGGCTTCGGCGGTCATGGACCCGACCCTAGGTTCGCTGCGCGTCCCGGCGTGGGGGAGCGACCTGGAGATCGTGTGAAGATCCGTCGGCCGCGTGCCCCCGCCCCCTGCCCCCATCGGTGGATCCTCAACCGCAGCAGCGGCCCTGCGGTTGAGGATCCACCGATGGGGGGCGGGTCGAGGGGGCGGGTCGAGGGGGCGGGTCGAAGGGCCGGCGCACGTCACACGCCGGATCGTTGCGTGGGGGAACCGGTGCGGGACTACCATGGTGAGGCTTTCCTCACCTGGACGCCCGCTCCCGAAGGATCTCCATGCACCGCAGTCTCGCCGCCACCGGCCTGGTGGCCGTCTCCCTCTCCCTGCTCGGCGCCTGCGCCGAGAAGCCGGCCGCGGGTGACGGGACCGTCGCCGTCGCCGCATCGGACTCCTCGTGCGAGGTGTCCGCCACGAAGCTCGACGCCGGCCCGACCACCTTCCAGGTGACCAACAAGGGCTCCAAGGTCACCGAGTTCTACGTCTACGCCGAGGGCGACCGCATCATGGGCGAGGTCGAGAACGTCGGCCCCGGCCTGTCACGGGACCTGGTCGTCGACCTGCCGAAGGGCTCCTACGAGGGCGCCTGCAAGCCGGGCATGGTCGGTGACGGCATCCGCCAGACGCTGTCCGTGACGGGCGCGCCGGCGAAGGACCTGTCGGACTCCGAGGAGCTCAAGGCCGCCGCCGCGAGCTACGAGCGCTACGTCGAGAGCCAGACCGGCGCGCTCATCGACAAGACCACCGAGTTCGTCGACGCCGTCAAGGCCGGCGAGGTCGACGAGGCCAAGGCGCTGTTCCCGCGGGCCCGCACCTACTGGGAGCGCATCGAGCCCGTCGCCGAGATCTTCGGCGACCTCGACCCCATCACCGACGGCCGTGAGCCCGACGCGAAGGCCGAGGGCCGCGACTTCACCGGCTGGCACCGCATCGAGAAGCAGCTGTGGGTCGAGGGCGACACCAAGGGCATGGACCCCTACGCCGACGAGCTGCTCGCCAACGTGAAGAAGGTCGTCGAGCTCAGCAAGGAGCAGCCGCTCACCGCGCTGCAGCTGGCCCAGGGCTCGAAGGGTCTGCTCGACGAGGTCGCCACCGGCAAGATCACCGGCGAGGAGGACGAGTTCAGCCACACCGACCTCTGGGACTTCAAGGCCAACATCGAGGGGTCCCAGGCGGCCATCGCGGCCCTGCGCCCCGTGCTGGAGAAGGCCGACCCCGAGCTGGTGACGCTCATCGACCAGCGCTTCGAGGCGCTCGACACCGAGCTCGACCAGCACCAGGACGCCGACACCGGCGAGTGGGTCGGCTACGACACGCTCACGAAGGCACAGGTCAAGAAGCTCTCCGACGCCGTCGCCGCCCTGAGCGAGCCGATCAGCAAGGTCGCGGCCGTCGTGGCCGCCTCGGCGTGACCACCTGCCCCACGGGCTCGAGCACGGCAGGATGGCCGTCGTGACCGAGCGCAGCGGCGTCTCCCGTCGTTCCCTGCTGGGGGCGGCCGGGGTCGGCGCGCTCGCTGCGGGGGCCGCCGGTGGCTACGCGGTGGCCGCCACCCGCGACGAGCCGGTCGCGCCGGACCCCGACGCGGTCCCGGTCGCGTTCGAGGGCCGGCACCAGGCGGGGATCCTCACCCCGGCCCAGGACCGTCTGCACTTCGTGGTGCTCGACGTGACCACCGAGAGCCGTGACGAGCTGGTGTCGCTGCTGAAGGAGTGGACGCAGGCCGCGCGCCGCCTCACGCAGGGCAACGAGGTCGGGGTGTACGGCGCGGTCGCCGGGACCCCGCTCGCCCCGCCGGAGGACACCGGGGAGGCGTTGGGTCTGCCCGCGTCGGGTCTGACCCTCACGATCGGCTTCGGCCCCAGCCTCTTCGAGCGCGACGGGAAGGCCCGGTTCGGTCTCGACGGTCGACGGCCCGCCGAGCTCGTCGACCTGCCGGCCTTCTCCGGCGACCGGCTCGACCCGGCGCTCACCGGTGGCGACATCGCCATCCAGGCGTGCGCCAACGACCCGCAGGTGGCCGTGCACGCGGTCCGCAACCTCGTGCGCATCGCCTTCGGTCGCGCGTCGGTCCGCTACACCCAGCTGGGCTTCGGACGCACGTCGTCCACCTCGGCCGCCCAGGTGACGCCGCGCAACCTCTTCGGGTTCAAGGACGGGACGGCCAACGTCAAGTCCGAGGACCGCGACGTCGACGACGTCGTGTGGGTGCAGCGCTCCGACGGCCCGGACTGGCTGGTGGGCGGGTCCTACCTGGTGGCCCGACGCATCGACATGCGCATCGAGACGTGGGACCGCGAGCCGCTGGCCGGCCAGGAGGCGATCATCGGCCGGGCCAAGGGGTCGGGCGGACCGCTGTCGGGCGGCGACGAGCACGCCGCGATCGACCTGGCCGCCAAGGGCGCCGACGGCGAGCCGGCCATCCCCACCCTCTCGCACGTGCGGATGGCGCACCCCGACTCCAACGGCGGCGCCAAGATCCTGCGCCGCGGCTACAACTTCGTGAACGGGACCGACGGTCTGGGCCAGCTGGCGGCGGGGCTGTTCTTCATCAGCTTCCAGCGCTCGCCCGAGCAGTTCGTGCGCATCCAGCGCACCCTCGCGGGCAGCACCAACGACGCGCTCAACGAGTACATCGTGCACCGCAGCTCCGGGGTGTTCGCGTGCCCGCCCGGACTCGGGGCGAAGGGGTTCTGGGGCGAGGGCCTGCTCGGCTGACGTGTGACGTCCCCGATGTGACACAAGCCCTGTCGCGTTCCACATACCGGCGGTATCCTGAGCAGCATGTCCGCCGCCAGCGTCGTCCCCGCCTCCCGCGTCACGAGCCTCACCGCCCTCATCCGCAGCACGAGCGGCGAGACCCGCACCACCCGCACGCCGCTCACGGGCGAGGCCGTCGCGGAGATCCCCGTCTCCTCGATCGACGACGTCGAGGCCGCGTTCGACGCCGCCCGCACCGCCCAGGAGCGCTGGGCCCGCACGCCGCTCGAGGCCAGGTCGGCCGCGCTGCTGCGCCTGCACGACCTGGTGCTCGCCCACCAGGACGAGCTGCTCGACCTCATCCAGCTGGAGTCCGGCAAGGCGCGTGCGCACGCCTTCGACGAGGTGGCCCACCTGGCGCTCACCGCCCGGTTCTACGCCCGGCGCCTGCGCAGCCAGCTGCGCACGCGTCGGCGCAACGGCGCCCTCCCCGGGCTCACGAGCGTGCACGTGAACCAGGTGCCGAAGGGGGTCGTGGGCATCATCAGCCCCTGGAACTACCCCCTGACCATGGCCATCGCCGACGGTCTGCCCGCCGTCGCCGCCGGCAACGCCGTGGTGCACAAGCCCGACAGCCAGAGCCCGCTCATCGCGCTCGCCGGCGTGGAGCTGCTGCGCCGCGCCGGCATCCCCACCGACGTCTGGCAGGTCGTCAGCGGGGCCGGCTCCGTCGTCGGGACCGCGATCATCGAGCGCGCCGACTACATCTGCTTCACGGGCTCCACCGCCACCGGCACCCTCGTGGCCAAGCAGGCCGC
The DNA here is from genome assembly GCF_031843905.1 of Aeromicrobium sp. WCS2018Hpa-31. Classification (NCBI taxonomy): domain Bacteria; kingdom Bacillati; phylum Actinomycetota; class Actinomycetes; order Propionibacteriales; family Nocardioidaceae; genus Aeromicrobium; species Aeromicrobium sp. WCS2018Hpa-31. The sequence goes on from NZ_JAVTJF010000002.1 coordinate 274,600, forward strand.
CGAGCGGCTGGTCAGCTGCTCGCTCGAGCTCGGCGGCAAGAACCCGATGATCGTCCTCCCGGGCGCCGATGTCGAGCGCGCCGCGGCCGGCGCCGTCAACGCCGCCTTCTCCTCGGCGGGCCAGCTGTGCGTGTCCATCGAGCGCATCTACGTGCCCGAGGCGCTCTACGACTCCTTCCGCGACGCGTTCGTGCGGCGCGTGCGCGCGCTCAGCCTCGGCGCCAGCTTCGACTGGGACGCCGACATGGGCTCGCTCATCTCCCAGAGCCAGGTCGAGACCGTCACCAAGCACGTCGACGACGCCGTCGCCAACGGCGCGACCGTCCTCGCCGGTGGGCGGGCCCGGCCCGACCTCGGCCCCTACTTCTACGAGCCCACCGTCCTGGAGGGCGTCACCGAGGCGGCCGCCTGCTTCGCCGAGGAGACGTTCGGCCCGCTCGTCTCGCTGTACCGCTACCGCACCGTCGAGGACGCGATCGCGCTCGCCAACGCCGGCGAGTACGGCCTGAACGCGAGCATCTTCGGCCCGGTCCGCCAGGCGCGCCTCGTCGCGCCGCGCATCAAGGCCGGCACGGTCAACATCAACGAGGGCTTCGCCGCCACGTTCGGCAGCATCGACGCCCCCATGGGCGGCATGCGCAGCTCGGGCGTGGGCCGCCGCCAGGGCGCCGAGGGCATCCTGCGCTACACCGAGCCGCAGTCGGTGGCCGTCCAGAGGGCGGTCCCGATGGCCGGCCCTGCGTTCGTCCCCGCCAAGACCTACGCTCGGGCCCTCACGCTCGGCCTCAAGGTGCTGCGACGCACCCGGCGCGCCTGACCCCGCAGCACGACCACGCAGCGCGACGCACCAGCACGACCCCACCCAGCACGACCCCGCAGCACGACGAGAGGTATCCCATGGCATTCGACCACGACGTCATCGTCATCGGCTCAGGCTTCGGCGGCAGCGTGTCCGCGCTCCGCCTGACCGAGAAGGGCTACAAGGTCGCGGTGCTCGAGGCCGGCAAGCGGTTCCGCGACGAGGACTTCGCCAAGACGTCCTGGCGGCTGCGCAAGTTCCTCTGGATGCCACAGCTCGGCTGCTACGGGATCCAGCGCATCGACAAGCTCAAGGACGTCCTCATCCTCTCCGGTGCCGGCGTGGGTGGCGGGTCGCTCGTGTACGCCAACACGCTCTACGAGCCGCTCGACCCGTTCTACAAGGACCCCGCCTGGGGCCACATCGCCGACTGGAAGGCCGAGCTGGCGCCGTACTACGACCAGGCCAAGCGGATGCTCGGCGTGGCCACCTACCCCTTCGAGACCCCGGCCGACCGGATCATCAAGAAGGTCGCGGCCGACATGGGCGTGGAGGGCACGTTCCACCACACCCCCGTCGGCGTGCTGTTCGGCGACGAGCCCGGTGCGAAGGTCGCCGACCCGTACTTCGGCGGCGCCGGACCCGACCGCAACGCCTGCATCAACTGCGGTGAGTGCATGACGGGGTGCCGGCACAACGCCAAGAACACGCTCGTCAAGAACTACCTGCACCTGGCCGAGCAGAACGGCGCCGAGATCCACGCCCTGACGACCGTCGTGTCGGTCACGCCGCTGCCCGGCGGGGGCTACGCCGTCGAGACCCGTGGCACCAACAAGCGCTTCCGCAAGCACAAGGTCATCACCGCCGAGCAGGTGATCTTCGCCGCCAGCTCGATGGGCACCCAGAAGCTCCTGCACCGCATGAAGGACCGCGGCGTCCTGCCGAAGGTCTCCGACCGCCTGGGCCTGCTCACGCGCACCAACTCCGAGGCGCTCCTGGGCTCGATCTCCGACGGCAAGGACATCGACTACTCCGAGGGCGTGGCGATCACCTCCTCGTTCCACCCCGACGAGTACACCCACATCGAGCCGTGCCGCTACGGCCGCGGCTCCAACGCGATGTCGCTGCTGCAGACCGTCCTCACCGACGGCAGCCTGCCGGCCAAGCGCTGGAAGACGTGGCTCAAGGAGATGTGGACCCAGAAGCGCAACCTGTTCAAGCTGTACGACCTGCGGCACTGGTCCGAGCGCACGATCATCGCGCTCGTGATGCAGACGCACGACAACTCGATCACCACGTACACGAAGCGCAACCTGCTCGGTCGCAAGGTGCTCACGTCGCGCCAGGGCCACGGCGCCCCCAACCCGGCGTTCATCGAGCCCGGGCACGTGGCGGTGCAGCGCATGGCCGAGCACATGGGCGGCACCCCGGGCGGCACCATCGGCGAGCCGTTCAACGTGCCGCTCACGGCGCACTTCATGGGCGGCGCCTGCATCGGCGACTCGCCCGACACGGGTGTCATCGACCCGTACCACCGCCTGTACGGGTACGAGGGCCTGCACGTGGTCGACGGCTCCGCCATCAGCGCGAACCTGGGCGTCAACCCGTCGCTGACCATCACGGCCCAGGCCGAGCGGGCCATGGCGTACTGGCCCAACCGCGGCGAGACCGACGTCCGTCCCGCCGTGGGCGAGGGCTTCCGGTCCATGGAGCCGATCGCACCCAAGAGCCCCGTGGTCCCCGACGACGCCCCCGGCGCCCTCCGGCTTCCCATCGTCGGGGTCAGCTGAGCGTCCGGCCGGCGGCTCACGATTCCCATCACCTGATGGGAGTCGTGAGCCCACCATGGTTTCCCCTCACTCACCTGCGGATGCATCCGCAGGTGGGTGGGGGATTCCCATCAGGTGATGGGAATCGTGGGACGGACCTGGCCGGCCAACGGCCTCAGGGCGTGGACGAGGCGCGCCGCGGCACCGCGGTCCGCGTCTCGTCGGATCGGCCGCGGAGCACGGTGCTGCCGTGCGGCGCCCAGTGCGCCGACTCCTCGGACCCGGCCGCCTCGACGGCCTGCAGGTCGGCCAGCACCCCGCCGTCGACGTCCTTCGCCAGCTCGGTGAGGCGCGACGCCGCGTTGACCGCGTCGCCGATGACCGTGAACTCGTAGCGGGACTCGTCACCGACGTAGCCCGCGACGGCGCGGCCGGTGGCCACCCCGATCCCGGCGCGGACGCCGACGAGCTCGGTCTCGAGCCGCTCCCCGATGCGACGAGCGGCCGCGAGGGCCTGCCCGGGGTGGTCGTCGAGCGGGCGCGGTGCGCCGAAGACCGCCAGCACCGCGTCGCCCATGAACTTGTTGACCAGCCCGCCGTGGGCGTCGACCTCGGCGATGATCACGCCGAAGTAGTCGTTGAGCATGCCCACGACCTCGTCGGGGTCGCGCTGCTCGGCGTAGGTGGTGGAGCCGACGAGGTCGGTGAACAGCACCGAGACCTCGCGGGTCTCGCCGCCCAGCCGGATCTCCCCGAGAGCAGCCTCGGCCACGTCGCGTCCCACGTGCCGGCCGAAGGCGTCGCGCAGCCGCTCCCGCTCGAGCAGGCCGGTGGACATCTGGTTGAAGCCGGACTGCAGCATGCCGAGCTCGGAGCCGTCGAACACCTCGATGGTGGTGCCGAACTCGCCGCGCTCCACCTCGCGCATGGCCGCGGTGACTCCCGTGATGGGCTGCACGACGGCGCGCGCCGTCAACCACATGACGAAGAAGCCGAAGCAGAGCACGACGCTGCCGAGCACCAGGGTGACGACGGCCAGCTCGCTGAGGGTCAGCTGGTCGGTGGAGAGCGCGAGGATGCCGACCACGACCAGGCCCACGACGGGTGCGCCCGTGCCGAGCCACCAGAACATGAGGACCCGGGTGGCGGCGCCGAGCCCGCGAGGCTTCTTCATGACCGCGCCGCTGAGGGCGCGTGCCGCCACGGGCCGCATCGCGAACTCCGCGAGCAGGTAGGCGATGGTCGTGACGACGATGGAGGCGATGCCGACCGTGAGACCGGTCGACAGGGCGCGCTCCTCCTGGACGACCAGCGAGAGCACCGTGAACAGGATGGTCGCGAGGATCCAGAGCGCGGCCTGCAGCAGGGTCAGCATGCGGGGGGCGCGCAGCGCGCGACGTCGGTCCTTGGGCCCGGGCTCGCGACCCTCGATGGCCCACCGCTGCGCCTTGAGCGTGGCCGACGTGCCCCACGTGGCGCCGACGAGGACCGCGAGCCCGACGTAGCAGGGCACGGCCACGGCGAGCGCGTACGCCATGTCCCGCGTGGGCGCGGGGCTGGGCACCACGAAGACCGAGAGCACGAAGACGATGCCGGCACCGATGACGTTGGTGCTCACCAGGAAGAGGGTGAGCAGCAGCTGGATGCGGAACCTCAGCCGACTGGGGTCCTGCTCGGCCGGACCGAGCAGCACCGACCCGAAAGCACGCCGGGACCGCGTGGCCGAGCGGGAGGGACGATCGTCCACGTCGGACCTTCCAGGGCTGGCGGTGGGGACGTGCGGCAGCGTACCGTCAGCATGCCGCGGCGTGTCCTCACTCCGCTCGAGTCGTTGGACGAGTTGCGGCGCCCTCCCACCCCGGTGTCGCACGACCGAGAGGAAGCCATGGCACGCAAGGCAGACCGCGAGACCATCGACGCGCTCACCCGCGTCACCGACTTCGACGCCGAGACCGTCGAGAAGCTCGCCGGCGTCGGTCGTCCGGTCAACATCCCCGAGGGCTGGGCGGTGATGATCGAGAACACCCCCGCGGACAAGGCGTACATCATCCTCGAGGGGACGATGGAGGTGCGGCGTCAGAAGCAGCCGATCGCCGAGCTGGAGGCCGGCGACGTGATCGGTGAGATGGCCCTGGTCAACGGCAAGCTGCGCAACGCGACCGTCGTGGCGAAGACGCCCGTCAAGGCGCTGCACCTGACCGACTCCGACGTGGCCGAGCTGCTCGACCACGACCCGAACTTCGCCTCGAAGCTGCAGCAGAAGGCCACCGAGCGCCTCGACTGACCCCCCCCGAGCGGTGAGTTCTCCACCGCATCGGGCGGCCATGCCCCGCGCGGTGCGGATTCCACCGTCTCAGCGCTGAGATGGTGGGATCCGCACCGGCCGAGCGGGTGGCCGAGCGCTCGCGCTCAGACCTTCCAGTCGATGGCGTGGACGACCTGCGTGCCCGGGATCCCCTTGAGGTCGACCTCGCGGCTCTCCAGCACGGCAGGCTTGTCCTCGCCATGGGTCTCCTCCAGCGACTCGAGCGCACCGTCGCTCACGAGCACCTCGCCGCCCTCGGCCTGCGCCGCCACGCGTGCTGCGTAGGCGACGTTGCGGCCGAACAGGTCGCCGTCGCGGTGCACCGCCGAGCCCTGGTGAACGCCGATCCGTACCGCCACCCCGCTCAGGCGTGACCCGGGCCGCGCGCGGGTGATCCGACGCTGCACCTCGGCCGCGGCGGCCACCGCCTGGGCGGCGTCGGTGAACGCCACCATGAAGCCGTCGCCCTGGGTCTTGATGACGTAGCCGCCGTTGCGGCTGACGGCCCGGTTGACGACCGCGTCGTGCCGCGAGAGCAGCTGCACCCAGCCGCGGTCGCCCAGGGCGTGGTTGAGGGCCGTCGAGCCCTCGATGTCGGAGAACAGGATCGCCACGGTCCCGTCGCGCGAGGCCATGCGGGCGAGGTCGGGACGCTCCACGTCGGCCCAGCGGGCGAGGTCGTCGATCGAGCTGCGCAGTGTTCCGCTGAAGCCCTTGTCCTTCAGGCTGATCGCGGTGCCGACGACGGTGCGGACGGCGTCGGACGGCGTGGGCACCAGCCGGATGCGCGGCCGTTCGGTCCGGATCGCCCGCTTCAGCTGCGCGATGCGACGGCGTGCGCCGAGCAACAGGCCCCAGGCCACGACGAGCGACACGGCCAGCGCGGCGCAGGTGACGGAGAGGACGATCTCGAGGACGGACATCGCAGCCAATCTACGGCGCTGGGGCGGGGGAGTGCCGGACAGCACAGGACCCGGCCTGGAGGGAGCTCACGGGCCGGGTCCTGTATGTGCCACGAGGAGCGGGCACGGTGGATCTCACGGGAGGGAGTGTAGTGAGATCCGTCCTGATCAACGACGCTCCCCAGAGGGGGTTACGAGGGTCTGGAGAAATATTTCGACCGATACGATGACGGGGTGACTCCAGACCACGACCTCGTCCTCGTCGTCGACTACGGCGCCCAGTACGCGCAGCTGATCGCGAGGCGGGTCCGCGAGGCGCGCGTCTACTCCGAGATCGTGCCGCACACGATGCCCGTCGAGGAGATCCTCGCCCGCAAGCCGGCCGCGATCATCCTCTCGGGCGGCCCGTCGTCGGTGTACGAGCCGGGCGCCCCCCAGCTCGACCCGACCATGGTCGAGTCCGACGTGCCGGTCTTCGGCATCTGCTACGGCTTCATGGCCATGGCGGCCGCGCTCGGCGGCGACGTCGCCCGCACCGGCCAACGGGAGTACGGACGCACCTCGGTGGAGGTGCTCGACCCCGGGACCCTGCTCCAGGGACTGCCCGGCCCCATCACCTCGTGGATGTCGCACGGCGACGAGGTCGTCGGCGCACCCGACGGCTTCACCGTCAACGCGCGCTCCCCGCGGGCGACGGTGGCGGCGTTCGAGAACACCGACCGCCGACTGGCCGGGGTGCAGTGGCACCCCGAGGTCCTGCACTCCGAGCACGGCCAGCAGGTGCTGGAGCGGTTCCTCGTCGACATCGCCGGCTGCCGTCAGACGTGGACCAGCGTCAACATCGTCGAGGAGCAGGTCGAGAAGATCCGCGCCGAGGTCGGCGACGCCCGGGTCATCTCGGCACTGTCCGGCGGCGTCGACTCGGCCGTCTCGACCGCTCTGGTCCAGCGCGCGGTGGGCGACCGGCTCACCGCCGTCTTCGTCGACCACGGGCTGCTGCGCGAGGGCGAGGCCGAGCAGGTCGAGCGCGACTACGTCGAGGCCACGGGGGTCGACCTCAAGGTCGTCGACGCGCGGGAGCGGTTCCTCGGCCACCTGGCCGGGGTGAGCGACCCCGAGACCAAGCGCAAGATCATCGGCCGCGAGTTCATCCGCGTGTTCGAGGAGGCCGAGCGCGAGGTGCTGGCCACCCCGGGCCCGCCGGTCAAGTTCCTGGTGCAGGGCACGCTCTACCCCGACGTCGTCGAGTCCGGCGGCGGCGAGGGTGCGGCCAACATCAAGAGCCACCACAACGTGGGCGGCCTGCCCGAGGACCTCGAGTTCTCGCTCGTCGAGCCGCTGCGCACCCTGTTCAAGGACGAGGTGCGCGAGGTCGGCCGCCAGCTCGGCATCCCGGAGGCCATCGTCGGCCGGCACCCGTTCCCAGGTCCCGGCCTCGCGATCCGCATCGTCGGCGCGGTCGACGCCGAGCGGCTCGCGATCCTGCGTCGGGCCGACGCGATCGTGCGCGAGGAGACCTCGGCGGCCGGGCTCGACGGTGACATCTGGCAGTTCCCGGTGGTGCTGCTCGCCGACGTCCGCTCGGTGGGCGTGCAGGGCGACGGCCGCACCTACGGCCACCCGATCGTGCTGCGCCCCGTCTCCAGCGAGGACGCGATGACCGCCGACTGGAGCCGCCTGCCCTACGAGGTGCTCGAGCGGATCTCGACCCGCATCACCAACGAGGTGGAGGACGTCAACCGCGTCGTCCTCGACATCACCAGCAAGCCGCCGGGCACCATCGAGTGGGAGTGAGTCGGGCGGGCTGACCTGCGAGCACCCGGCTCGGGGACGGTCGTCCCGTGCGAGAGGCTTGGGGGCATGTCACTCGAGTCCGTCCGCGGTTCGTACGGAGCGAGAGCGGACGAGTACGTCGAGGCGGTCGGCCGGATCGAGCACGTGGCCGCCCCCGACCTGGCACTCGTCGAGAGATGGGCCCGTCGTATCGAGGGGCCTGTGCTCGACGTCGGCTGCGGACCCGGGCAGTGGACGCACCATCTCGCCGGACTCGGCACGGATGTCGAGGGCGTCGATCCGGTGCCTGAGCTCGTCGAGAGGGCGCAGGCCACCTACCCCGTCCAGCGCTACCGGGTCGGGCGAGCCGAGGCCCTGGGCGTCGACGACGGCTCACTCGGCGGGGTGCTCGCGTGGTACTCACTGATCCACACCGCCCCCGAGCAGATCGGCGCAGCCCTGACCGAGCTCGCCCGTTGCATCCGGCCCGGCTGCGGTCTCGCGCTGGGGTTCTTCACCGGCCCGACGCTGGAACCGTTCGAGCACGCGATCACCACGGCCCACTACTGGCCCGTCGACCTCTTGTCGTCCGAGGTCGAGGCGGCCGGCTTCGCCGTCACGCACACCGAGTCGCGAACCGATCGCCCCGCCCGGTCGCACGGAGCGATCCTCGCGACCCGCGCGTGACGTGACCGGGAAGCTCGCGCTGCTCAGGCCGGTCCGGCGCCGCGCTGACGGTCGAAGGCCGCGCGGATCGGGGCGGTGTCGTACACGATGTGCAGCCGCGTGATCCGACCGTCCGCGTCGAGCTCCGCCACGTCGACCACGGTGAAGGGTGCGGGCTCGCCGCTGGCCAGGGTCCAGTCGAAGTCGAACCACAGGCTCACGACGGTGCGGCCGTCGACCTCGCCGGTCATCGTCGTCCGCAGCGTCAGCCGCGACTGGCCGGTGTCCGCGAGCAGGAGCGGGTAGAACTCCGTCGCCGGGAGGGTTCCGTACAGGGGCGAGACCACCGTCGCGTCAGGGGCGAACAGCGCCAGGACGCCGGCGAGGTCGCCGGCCTCGAGCGCCTCGAGGTAGCGGTGGGACAGCTGCGCCGGTTGCATGCCCTGATCCCACCACGGACGCGTCCGACCCCACGTCGCCGGGACGTCTTGCTAGTGTCGAGGGCTGTGCTGGTCGTCGATCACCGACCGGCTGTCGATCCCGGGAGGTGCCGCGCGTGAACCCCAAGCTGAGGCTGGTCCTCGTCGGCCTGGTCCTCGTGGTGCTCGCCGGCCTCGGGGGCTGGGCCCTCATCGGCGGTGGAGGCGACGACGCCGAGCCGCTCGCATCCCCCAGCTCGGAGCCGGAGAGCACGCAGAGCCCCTCGGCCTCGCCGTCGCCGTCGCCGACCGGGACCCCGAGCCCCGCCGAGTCCGCCACCACGAGCTGCGAGGACGCCGACACGCAGGTCAACGTCGAGGGCGTCGAGCAGGACAGCCTGCTGCCCGACTGCGGGACCCGCGTGGTCAACGCGCGCCAGCAGGAGGCGTCGGGACTCGACCTCGGCTGCGGAGGCACCTACCCGGTGATCCTCTACAAGACCACCACCACCGACGGCTCCAAGGCGTCCGTGTGCGGGCGGAACTCCTCGGGCGAGCGGTTCCGTGTGGTCGTGAAGCCCGCGGGCGACGACGTCATCGACATGGCCGGCGACTACGACGCAGGCAACGATGCGTTCGTCGGCGAGAAGGGCTCCACGCTCTACGAGATCGTCGGCCGCAACGGCTCGATCGTCGTGTCCACCGAGAGCGGCAGCCGCACGCTCGAGTCCGACGGTGACTGGAGCTCGCTCGACAACGAGCCCGACGGGGACTGACCACGGTGCTCCTGCCGGTGCGTGCCGCTGACGTGCCGGACCTCGCTCGCTTCCTCCGCGACGCCGACCTGACGGTCGCCGGGCTCGACGCCCCGGGCCTGCGCTGCTGGATCGAGCGCGACGTCGACGGCGCCGTGGTCGGCAGCACCGGCTACGAGGCAGGCGACGACGGGGCGCACGTGCTGGTCCGCAGCGTCGCCGTGGCCCCCGATCGTCGTGCTCGCGGCCACGGGGCCCGACTGGCGCGGTTCGCCCTCGACCGAGCCGCCGAGTCCGGCGCCACCACGGCCTGGCTGTTCAGCCGCCGGTCCGGTCCGTTCTGGCAGGGCCTCGGCTTCGCGCCGGCCGACCTCGCGGACCTGGCCGGGGCACTCGCCACCACGCAGCAGGTGCAGCTGTTCGCCCGCACCGGCCAGCTCGACGTCGAGCGTGCGTGGTCGCGGCCCCTCGTGCCGACGTGCTGACGCCCGCGTCTCAGCCCTGGTAGACGTCGGGGATGCCGTCGGCGTCGTCGTCGCGGGTCTCCCGCTCGTGGATGAGCCGGTACGTGCGGTTGCGCAGGCGCAGCACCACCACGGCGAGCAGGGCCGACGTGAGTGAGCCGAGCAGCACGCCGACCTTCACGTGCTCGTCGGACTCGCTGCCGACACCGAACGCCAGCTCGCCCACGAGCAGCGCGACGGTGAACCCGATGCCCGCGAGCAGCCCGACGCCGACGAGGTCGATCCACTCCAGGTCGTCGTCCAGCTCGGCCTTCGTGAACCGGGCCATGAGCCAGGTGAAGAGGAGGACGCCGAGCGGCTTGCCGATCACGAGCCCGGCGATGATGCCCAGGGTCACCGGGTCCCGCAACGCCTCGACGAACCCGGAGGCGCCCTCGATCGCCACGCCTGCGGAGAAGAACGCGAAGACCGGGACGGCCACGGTCGAGGACAGCGGCCGCACGATCTCCTCGAGGTGCTCGGCGAGGCCCGGGCCCTCCTGGCCGTCGCGACGCAGGACCGGGACGGTGAAGCCGAGCAGCACGCCGGCGACGGTGGCGTGGACCCCGGAGGCGTGGACGAGGGCCCAGGCGGTGACCGCGAGCGGGATCAGCAGCCAGGGCGATCGGATGCGCTGCTGCACGAGGGCGCCGAACGCCGCGATGGGCAGCAGGGCGAGCAGCAGCCAGATCGCGTCGAGGTCGGAGGTGTAGAAGATCGCGATGATCGTGATGGCCAGGAGGTCGTCGACGATCGCCAGCGTGAGCAGGAACAGGCGCAGGCCGGTGGGCAGGAACGAGCCGACGACGGCGAGCACGGCGATGGCGAAGGCGATGTCGGTGGCGGCCGGGATGGCCCAGCCGACCGGTCGCCCGGCGTCGCTGATGCTGTTGATCGCCACGTAGATCAGTGCGGGCATGGCCATGCCGCCGATGGCGGCCACGATGGGGACTGCCGCACGGGAGGGATCGCGCAGGTCGCCCGCGACGAACTCGCGCTTGAGCTCGAGCCCGACCACGAAGAAGAAGATCGCCAGCAGGCCGTCGGCGGCCCACGCACCGATGGACAGGTCCAGGTGCAGCGACGCGGGGCCGATCACCGTGTCGCGGACCTGCTCGTAGGTGTCGGTCGTGTTGGCCGCGATCAGCGCCAGGATCGCCGCGATCATCAGCAGCGCACCACCGAAGGTCTCGGCGCGGACCAGCTCGCCGATGCGTTGCGCCTCCGGCCAGGAGCCGCGGCTGAACAGGCGACGGCGGGGGGTGGTCATGGGGTCACGATCTCCAATGGGGTCGATGAACTGACGCCGACCAGACTTCCCGGCACACCGCCGTCCACTCTACCGGCGACCGCCCCCACGACGCGATTCGACGGAATCGTGACGTCCTCCTCGCCCCCGATCCTCACCGACCCGTCGGATCGCGGGGTCGGGGCGCGGGAGACTAGCCTGCGTCCATGCCTGACGTCGCGCTCGCCGCACCCAACGAGGCGGCGGCCGACGCGGGGGAGCAGGTGGCCCTGGCCGGCGGGAACGCGGTCGACGCCGCCCTCGCCGCCGCGCTCGTGACCATGGTCAACGAGGTCGGCATCGTCTCGCTCAGCTCGGGCGGGTTCGTCACGGTCCAGCCGGCCGACGGGTCCGCGCCGGTCACCGTCGACGGGTGGATGGACATGCCGGGCCGCGGTTCACGCTCCGGCCCCTCGACGCCGGCACGGCCCGACATCGACGCCGATCCCGACACCGGGACCTGGGACGTCCGCACGGACTACGGCGGCGGCGTGACGGTCACGATCGGGCCGGGGTCGGTGGCCGCGCACGGTGCCGTGGCGGCGTTCGAGGAGACGCACGCGCGCTGGGGAACGGTGCCGTGGCGCGAGATCGTGGCGCCGGCCGTCGACGTCGCGCGCGGCGGGTTCCGGCTGGGGTCCGCCTCGCGGTACTACCTGGAGTACGTGCACGACGACATCTTCGGGTGGGACGAGCAGAGCCGGGCCTGCGTGCACGACGCCTCAGGTGCCGTCACGACCGATCTGGTGGTGGTGCCCGACCTGGCCGCGACGCTCGAGGTCATCGCGGCCGACGGTGCCGCAGCGCTGCACACGGGCGACCTGGCCCGACTCGTCTGCGACGACGTGCAGGCCCGCGGTGGACTGCTGGGTGTCGAGGACCTCGCGGCCTACCGACCGGTCGTGCGCCCGGCGCTCCGGGTCGAGCTGGGGGACTGGACGCTCGGCACCAACCCCACGCCGGCGGTGGGTGGCGTGTGCGTCGCGGCGATGCTGCGACTGCTCGACGGCACACCGCACGCCGTGGTCGACGGCCGCTGGTCCGAGGCCGACGTGGCACGCCTCGTCGAGGTGCAGCGCGCCGTGCTGGGCCACCGGCTCGACGTGCTCGACCACAGCCACGACCTGGTGGCCGACGCGCTGGCCTACCTGGCGTCCGTGGACGACGAGGTGCGGTCGGCGGGCTCGACCGCGCACGTCTCGGCGACGGACGGTGACGGTGGCGCCTGCTCGGTGACGGTCTCCTCGGGCTACGGCTCGGGGATGATCGCGCGGGGCACCGGCATCTGGCTCAACAACTGCCTGGGGGAGCAGGAGCTCAACCCCCGCGGCCTGCACGGGCTGGAGCCGGGCACGCGTCTGCTGTCGAACATGGCGCCCACGGTCGCGCACCACCGCGACGGTGCGGCGCTGGCGATCGGCTCGCCCGGCGCGGACAGGATCTCCACGGCCGTCGCCCAGGTGGTCGCGGGCTTCACGAACGGCGGCATGAGTCTGCAGCAGGCGGTGAACCATCCGCGGGTCCACGTGCACCGCGCCGGACGACCGGACGAGGTCGTCAAGGTCGAGACCGACCTGACGATGTACTACGGCGGGGTGGGTGCGACCCTGCTGCGCCGTGACGCGGCCGGCGAGCTGCACCTGGAGGCGGCCGCCGATCCCCGCCGGGACGGGGCCGTCCGGCTCGTGCGGTCCTGACGGACCCTCGCGACGTTGGAGCACGGGTCGGACAACCACGTGACACCGCCACTGTCACGGTCCTACGCTGCGAGCATGAACCTCGTCGGTCTGGCCACCCTGCCCCTGCGCGTGACCATCTCGGCCACGCGCACGACGTTGGCGCTGGGACAGCTGGCCGCACCGGACGGTCCGATCCTGCGCGAGGGCGGCTACGGGACCCGTATCGCGGTGCTGATCGGCGAGGACGGCCTGCTGGAGCAGCTCGCCAAGCTGCTGGCCGACGAGCGCGGGATCATCGCGCTCGGCAACCTCGTCGCCGACATCACGGCCGAGGACCGACCCGTCGGCAAGGCGCTGCAGCGGGACGGGCTCGTGGACCGGATGGCGTCCGAGGAGGGCCCGTTCGTGCGGCTGCTCGAGGCCGACGGCCCGCTCGACCGCGCCCTGGCCGAGGACGGACCGCTCTACCGGTTCCTCGCGCCCGGAGGCTCGCTCGACCGCCTGCTGGCACCGGACGGGCCGCTCGAGCGGCTGACGGCGCCGGGCGGCCCGATCGAGCGGATGCTGGTGCCCGGCGGGCCGCTGGACCGCATCCTCGAGCAGGACGGCACGCTCGAGAACGTGCTGAAGCCCGGCGGCCTGCTCGAGAAGCTGCTCGAGGAGGAGGGCATCCTCGAGAACCTGCTGATGCCGGGCGGGACGCTCGACCAGCTGGTGTCGCTGGGGGCGACGTTCGACGCGATCGTGCCGCGGCTCGAAGCGCTGGGCAACGCCATCCCCAACCTCAACCAGGCGGTCGCGGTGCTGAGCGGGGCCGTGGAGCCCCTGGGCACGCTGGCGCAGCGGCTTCCCGGTGGACGTCGGCGAGGGGTGCTCGCCTCCGCGGCGCCGTCGTCGCCGACGACGGCGACCTCCGACGACCTCTACGGCAGCGAGTGAGCACGCCGGCACGGACCGACGTCGTCGGGCGGTGGCTGCCCGAGGGCGGCCCGCCACGCGCGTTCCTCGAGCTGCGCGACAACGGCGACCTCGCCGGGCACGACGGCTGCAACCGCTTCGGCGGCCAGCAGTGGTCGCTCGACGGCAAGAAGGTCGTCACGAGCGGCGCACGCGTCTCGACGCTGATGGCCTGCCCCGACGTCGACACCTGGCTCGGCCAGGCGACCACCTTCGTGTGGGACGACGGCCACCTGCGTGCCGTCGGACCCGACGGCACCGACCTCGGCGTCCTGCTCACCGACCCGGACTGAGCCCATGGGCCGAGACGATCGCGCCGGTCGCGACAGAACAGACACATGACACCTCGACGCCGTCCAGCCGTGCTGGTGCTCGCGACCGCCCTGGTCCTCGCAGGGTGCACCGGTGCACCCGGACCTGATCGCCGACCCCCGCCCGCGAAGGTCGCGCCGTCGGAACAGGCCGCCGCGATCGAGGGTCGGTGGACGAGCGAGTCGGCCGGTGTCGACGAGCGGCCGTGGATCGAGCTGCACCCGGACGGCACGCTCACCGGGTACGACGGGTGCAACGGCTTCAGTGGGCTGACCTGGGCCGCCGACGGTGACCAGGTCGTCGTGGAGGGCGATGCACTCCGCTCGCTACGCGGGTGCTCGGGGATCGATCAGCGCCTGGCCGACGTCGCCTCGCTCCGACCCGACGCCGGAACCTTGGTCGCAGTCGCCGCGGACGGATCGACGGTCGGTGTCCTGCGCACGGGCGAGGCTGCCCCGAAGGCGCCTACTGGGTGAACGTGGCCGCACCCTTGCGGAGACGCTCGACGGTGTCGCGGGCGAGGCGCTGCGCGAGCTGCTCCGCGGCGTCGGCGTCGCGGCCCGGTGCGGACATGCTGACGAACACGCCGACCACCACGCGGCCCTCGCCCACCAGCAGGCTCACGACGCGCTGGGCCGGGTCGCCGGTCTCGGCCGAGTCGAGCCGGTAGGAGCTCAGGTAGCCGTCGAGCCCCTGCACGGTGACGTCGTCGAGCGACCCCTCGCCCGAGCTCGCCGGGACCACACCGCCGCCGTCCACGGGCTGGTCGGGGATCTCGAACGTGCCGTCGTAGGGCTCCTGGTCCTTGCGCAGACCGGCCATGAAGGTGCGGGCCGCCTCGGCGTCGTCGAGCAGGTTGAGGTTGACGACCGCGACGTCGTTGGGAGCACTCGTGGTGCCGTTGCGCTCGATGTCCACGGGGTTGCCGACGGAGTCGAGGCGTGCGGAGAACGCCCAGAACGGGTGGCCGGCGTCGGACCCGGCGCACTTCTCCTCGTCCTTCGGGCACTGGAAGTCGACCTCCGAGGCGCCCGGCACCTGGTCCAGGGTGGGCAGGGCGCCCTCGATCGTGGCCTCCTCGGTGGGCAGCGGTGCCGGGCTGGACGCGGACGCCGTCGGCTCCGGGTCGGATCCCCCCTGGCCGCATCCGGCGAGGACGGCGAGGACGGCGAGAGCCGTCGTGGCGAGTCGAACCGAGCGGCGCATGAGTCGTTCCCCCCTGGGTGGCGTAGGGGCATCGTGGCACGCCGTGACCCGGGTTGCCGCGGAGACCATCCGTGGCAGGCTCGAAGCATGGACATCGTCATCATCGGGGGCGGCCTCGCCGCGGCCAAGGCGGCCGCCGCCCTGCGCGAGAACGGGCACGACGGAGCACTCACGATCGTGGGCGACGAGGACCGGCTGCCCTACGAACGGCCGCCCCTGTCGAAGGACGTCCTGCTCGGCGAGGCGCCGCTCGACGACGCCACGGTGCAGCCCCAGGAGTGGTACGACGAGCACGACGTCCGCCTGGTCACCGGGGTGGCGGCCGAGCGCCTCGACGTCGAGGCGCACCGCGTGCACCTCGCCGACGGTCAGGTGGTGCCGTACGACAAGGCGGTCCTCGCCACGGGCGCGCGGCCCGCCGTCCCGGACTCCATCGCCGGCGGGGCCGACGCGTACTTCCTGCGCAACGCGGCCGACGTCGAGAGGCTGACGGCCGCGTTCGCGGACGCGTCGTCGGTGATCGTCGTCGGCGGCGGCTGGATCGGTCTCGAGGTCGCCGCCGCCGCGCGGCACCACGACCTGAGCACCACCGTCGTGCTCCGCGGCGACGTGCCGCTGGCGTCGGTCATGGGCGAACGCCTGGGCCGCTACTTCGCGGACGTCCACACGTCGCACGGGGTCACGCTGCGCACCGGAGAGCGGGTCGACGCCGTGACCGCGCGCACCGTCCGCCTCGGCGGTGGTGAGGTGCTCGAGGCCGACGTGGTCGTGCTGGGTGTGGGCGCCACGCCCAACGTCGAGCTGGCGGAGGCGGCCGGCCTGCTCGTCGACGACGGCGTGGTGACCGACGAGCACTTCGCGACCAGCCATCCCGACGTGTATGCCATCGGCGACGTCGCCTCGACGCTCCACACGGGTCGCGGCGAGGCGGTCCGGGTCGAGCACTGGGACGACGCGGTGCGCCAGGGCGAGGCCGTGGCGTCGGTGCTGCTCGGCCAGGACGCGGCGTACGACTGGGAGCCGTACTTCTTCACCGACCAGTACGACCTGGGCATGGAGTACGTCGGCCACGGGTCGGGCGACGACGACGTGGTGGTTCGCGGCGAGCTGGACGACGGCGCCGGGGACGGCGAGTTCATCGTCTTCTGGCAGCGCGACGGCGTCGTGACCGCGGCCATGAACGTCAACATCTGGGACGTCCAGGACGACCTGCGCGCCCTCGTCGGCCAGGAGGTGTCGGCCGAGCGCCTCGCCGACCCGAACGTCGAGCTCGCCGACCTCGCCTGACCCGTCCCCGAGATTCCCAGGTCGACCTGGGAATCTCTCACCAGGCACGGGAATCTCATCGGCGCACGGGTTGCTATCCGTGCGCCGATGAGATTCCTGTGCGCCGCGAAGACGGGCGCGGAGGGTTCCCGGGCCCCTGGCACGGCCCCGCCGCTCTGGCGGCGGAGCGCCAGGCCCCCGCCAGGTGGCTCAGACCTCGGCGACGTGCACGACGGCGTCGCCGCTGTTGACCACGGGGGCCTCGGTGCGGCCGATGACGACGCCGGACCGCTCGGCGTGGACGAGGCGCACCCGCTTGCCGAAGGAGTCGAACAGGCCACCGATGCGCTGGCCCTCGGTCACGTGCTCGCCGAGGGCGACCTCCAGGTGCAGCATGCCGGTGCCGCGAGCCCGCACCCAGCTGCTCCGGTACGACGCCTGGCTGGGGGCGGGCGGATCCTCGTCCGCCGGCTCGGTCATGCCGAGCGCGGCGAGCACCCGACGGACGCCGCGAACGCCGGCGTCGATCGCCCAGGCGTCCATGCGCCACGCCTCGCCCGCCTCGTAGAGCAGCACGGTGGCACCGGCCTCGCGCGCGGCCGCCCGCAGCGACCCGTCACGGATCTTGGCGTGCAGCATCACCGGTGCGGCGAACGCCTCGGCCAGCTCACGGGTGCGGTCGTCCTCCAGGTCGGCGCGGATCTGCGGCAGGTTGGTCCGCCGGTCCGACCCCGTGTGCAGGTCGATGCCGACGTCACACTTGGCCACCACCTCGGTCATCATCAGGTGCGCGATGCGGGAGGCGAGCGACCCGCGGGCCGAGCCCGGGAACGAGCGGTTCAGGTCGCGGCGGTCGGGCAGGTAGCGGTCACCGGTCATGAAGCCGAGCACGTTGACGATGGGGATCGCGATGAGCGTGCCCCGCATCGACTTGGGGTCGAGGTCGGCGAGCACCTGGCGGATCACCTCGACGCCGACCGCCTCGTCGCCGTGGATCGCGGCGTCGACCCACACCGTGGGACCGTCCTCGCGGCCGTGCACCACCCGCACCGGCAGGTCGACGTCGGCGCCGGTCACGAGCCGGGTGATGGGCAGCGACACCGCCTTGGCCTGTCCCGGGCGCACCCGGATCGGCCCGATCTCGAAGGACGGACGCGCCATCATCGACCTCGGTTCCGGCGGCGGACCCGCACGGGTGGTCGGCCACCGAGGTAGGACTCGCTGGAGTCGACGAGGTACCCCTGCGCCAGGGCCTCGCGGCCGACCAGCATGCGGAAGCCCATCTCGTCGCGGCGCGACAGCGTCACCTCGGACGGCACCACCCGGCCGGCGAGCGTGAGGTCGAGGACCACCACGTAGCGCTCCTCCACGTGACCCGACGACGAGCGGACCTCGCGCAGGTCGAGCACGTCGAGCTCCACCTGCACGGGATCCTCGTCGGTGCCCTGCCAGGGGTGGATGCTGAACCGCACCCGGCCGTGGTCGTCGGGCTCGATGTCGAAGGCGTGCAGCGACGACGTCCGGGCGCCGGTGTCGATCTTGGCCTTGATCCACGGGACGCCGAGGTCGGGGAGACGGACCCACTCCCGCCAGCCGACCAGGGTCTGGTCGAGCAGGCCGCCGTCCGGCCCTGCGGCTGGGGCGGGGGTGTAGGAAGGTGGGTGCGTCAATCGTCCGTCCTTCCAGCTCGGGGAGTCCATGAAACTCGCGATCCTGTCACGTGCGCCTCGCTCGTACAGTACGCAGCGCCTGCGCACCGCGGCGCTCGACCGGGGCCACACGGTCAAGGTCCTCAACACGCTGCGCTTCGCGATCGATCTCTCCGGGCCCGAGCCCGACCTGCAGTACCGCGGCAAGCCGCTGTCGCACTACGACGCGGCGCTGCCCCGGATCGGCAACTCCATCACGTACTACGGCACGGCCGTGGTGCGCCAGCTCGAGCAGATGGACGTCTTCACGCCCAACACGTCGTGGGGGATCCAGAACTCGCGCGACAAGCTGCGCGCCAGCCAGATCCTGTCGCGCCACGACATCGGCATGCCGGCCACGACCTTCGTGCGCGACCGGGCCGACGTGATCGCGGCCATCGAGCGGGTCGGTGGGGCGCCGGTCGTCATCAAGCTGCTGGAGGGCACCCAGGGCATCGGCGTGATCCTGGCGCCCGAGATCAAGGTCGCCGAGGCGATCATCGAGACGCTCCAGAGCACGCGGCAGAACGTGCTCATCCAGCGCTTCGTCGCCGAGAGCAAGGGCCGCGACATCCGCGCCCTCGTGGTCGGCGACCGGGTCGTCGCGGCGATGCGCCGCGTGGCCAAGGGCGACGAGTTCCGCTCCAACGTGCACCGGGGTGGCTCGGTGGAGGCGGTCTCGCTCGACCCGGAGTACGAGCGGGTCGCCGTGCGCGCCGCCCAGATCATGGGCCTGCGGGTGGCGGGCGTCGACATGCTCGAGGGCGACGACGGCCCCCTGGTCATGGAGGTCAACTCCTCGCCGGGCCTCGAGGGCATCGAGTCGGCCACGAACCTCGACGTCGCGGGCGCGATCATCGACCACATCGACAACCAGGTCGCGTTCCCCGAGATCGACGTGCGCCAGCGGCTCACCGTCTCCACGGGGTACGGCGTGGCCGAGCTGCTTGTCCAGGCGGCCTCCGACATGGTGGGCAAGCCGCTCGGCGAGAGCGGCCTGCGCGACCGCGACATCTCGGTGCTCACCCTGCAGCGGGGCACCCAGGTGATCCCGAACCCGCGGCGTTCGCACGTCCTGGAGGCGGGCGACCGGCTGCTGTGCTTCGGCAAGCTCGAGGAGATGCGCTCGATGATCCCCAGCCGACGCCGGCGCACCCGCAAGGTCAAGCGTCTGCCCAAGGACCCGATCCACGAGCCCTGGCCGACCGTCGAGCCCTGAGCCCTGAGCCCTGAGCCCTGAGCCCTGAGCCGTGGGGTGCGGGGCGGGGAACATCGGCCGCCCGCGCCGCGTTGGCCACCTGACGTGAGCGCTCTCCTCGAACCCGTCACCCTGCGCGGCGTCACCGCCCGCAACCGCATCTGGCTCGCACCGATGTGCCAGTACTCGTGCTTCGCCCGCGACGGCGTGCCGACCGACTGGCACCTCGTGCACCTGGGCGCCCGCGCGACCGGCGGCTTCGGCCTGCTGGTCACCGAGGCGACCGCCGTGGTGCCCGAGGGTCGGATCAGCCCGGAGGACACGGGGCTGTGGAACGTCGAGCAGCAGGAGGCCTGGGCGCGCATCGTCGAGGCGGTGCACGCGGAGGGCACGCCGATCGGGGTGCAGCTCGCGCACGCCGGCCGCAAGGCCTCCACGTTCGCCCCGTTCGCGCACCCGCGCGCCGCGACCACGGGCGAGGGCAGCGTCGGGCTCGACGAGGGCGGCTGGGAGACGGTCGCCCCGTCCGCGCTCGCCTTCCCCGGCTACGCCACCCCGCGGGCCCTCGACCTCGAGGAGGTGCGGGCGATCCCGGGTCACTTCGCCGACGCGGCCCGTCGGGCCGATGCCGCCGGCTTCGACCTGGTGGAGGTCCACGCCGCCCACGGGTACCTGCTGCACCAGTTCCTGTCGCCGCTGTCGAACCAGCGCGACGACGAGTACGGCGGCTCGTTCGAGGGCCGCACCCGCCTGGTGGTCGAGGTCGTCGACGCCGTGCGCGCCGTGTGGCCCGACGAGAAGGTGCTGACCGTCCGGTTCTCGGCCACCGACTGGCTCGACGACGGCTGGACGGTCGACGAGACGGCTCGGCTGTCGCGGCTGCTGGCCGACCACGGCGTCGACGTCGTGGACGTCTCGAGCGGCGGTCTGCTCCCGGCCGAGATCCCCGTGGGTCCCGGCTACCAGGTGCCGCTGGCCCGCGAGGTGCGCGAGGGCTCCGGGCTGCCCACGGGCGCCGTCGGTCTCATCACCGACCCGCAGCAGGCCGACGACGTGCTCACCCGTGGCGACGCCGACCTCGTCCTGCTGGCCCGCGCGGCGCTGCGCGAGCCCGCCTGGCCGCAGCGCGCCGCCCACGAGCTCGGCGACGCGCCCGACGGCCTCTACCCGCTGCAGTACGAGCGCGGCACCTGGCGCTGACGCCCGTTCCTCGTCCGGTCCTCGGGCGACAGCGCACCGCCGGACGGGTCAGGATGGGGGCGTGGACGACGCGACCTGGACCTTCGAACGCGCACTGTGGCGCGACGGCGCCTGGCACTTCGTCACCGTCCCCGAGGACGTCTCCGACGAGGTCGAGGAGCGCTTCGGCGCCACGGCCGCCGGGTTCGGGTCGGTCCGGGTCGAGGTGACGATCGGCGGCTCCACGTGGCGCACGTCGGTGTTCCCGTCGAAGCAGCACCGCGCCTACGTGCTGCCGGTCAAGAAGGCCGTGCGCATGGCGGAGGACGTGCACGAGGGCGCCGTGGCGTCGCTGACCCTGCGCGTCGTCACGGGCTAGGTTCCCTCCATGGAGAACGAGCACGGCGCGGCGCGGAGCCTGGCCTGGGGCGGGTCGCTGGGCGGTCTGTGCGCCTCGCTGCTGGTCGTGGTCGTCTCCGGCGGTCTGGTGGCCTACGTCTCGCCGCGGTTCGAAGGCGATCCCGCCGCGGTCGTGACGGCCCTCCAGGCCGACGGGCTCACGACCTTCGCCCTCTGGCTCCTGCTGCTGAGCGGGGCCGTGCTGGTCGGGTGCTCCGCGGGGTCGTGGTGGCTGCGTCCGCAGGGCCTCGACGGGGGGCGCGCGGGTGCATCGGTCCTCGGTGCGCTCGTCGGCTTCGCGGCCGTGGTGCTCTTCCCCTTCGCCTTGGCGCTCTACCTGGCGGGCGTTCGCTGAGCCGGTCGCACGGACATGCCCGACGACCGGGGCAGCCCCGCCGATAGGATTCAGTCCGTGACCGACGCCTCGCCCGACAGCACGCGCCAGCTCGACACCGTCGCCCACGCGCAGGAGACGCCCGAGCGTGAGCTCCCGTGGGCCGAGCTGGGGCTCAAGCCCGACGAGTACGACCGCATCGTCGAGATCCTCGGGCGACGTCCCACGGGCGCCGAGCTGGCGATGTACTCGGTCATGTGGAGCGAGCACTGCTCGTACAAGTCCTCCAAGGTGCACCTGAAGAAGTTCGGCGAGCTGCCGCAGGAGACCCCGCTGGGCAAGACGCTCGCCGGCATCGGTGAGAACGCGGGCGTCATCGACATCGGACAGGGCTACGCCGTCACCTTCAAGGTCGAGTCGCACAACCACCCCAGCTACGTCGAGCCGTACCAGGGTGCGGCCACGGGCGTCGGCGGCATCGTCCGCGACATCCTCGCCATGGGCGCGCGCCCCGTCGCGGTCATGGACCCGCTGCGCTTCGGCCCGCTCGACGCCCCCGACACCGCCCGTGTGCTGCCCGGCATCGTGGCCGGCGTCGGTGGCTACGGCAACTGCCTCGGCCTGCCCAACATCGGTGGCGAGGTGGTCTTCGACGAGACCTACCTCGGCAACCCGCTCGTCAACGCGCTCTGCGTGGGGGTGCTGCGCCACGAGGACCTCCACCTCGCGTTCGCCTCCGGCGTCGGCAACAAGGTGGTCCTCTACGGCGCCCGCACCGGTGGCGACGGCATCGGCGGGGTGTCGGTCCTCGCGTCCGAGACGTTCGACGCGGATGGTCCGGCCAAGCGGCCCAGCGTGCAGGTCGGCGACCCGTTCATGGAGAAGCTGCTCATCGAGTGCACCCTCGAGCTGTTCGCGGCCAAGGTCGTCAACGGCATCCAGGACCTCGGCGGGGCCGGTCTGTCGTGCGCCACGAGCGAGCTGGCCAGCGCCGGTGACGGCGGCATGCACGTCGAGCTCGACACCGTGCCCCTGCGCGACCCGTCGCTCTCGCCCGAGGAGATCCTCATGAGCGAGAGCCAGGAGCGCATGATGGCCGTCGTCGAGCCCGAGCACCTCGACGCGTTCATGGCCATCTGCGAGAAGTGGGACGTCGAGGCCGTCGTCGTCGGCGAGGTCACCGACGGCGAGCACCTGGTCATCGACTGGCACGGCGAGACGATCGTCGACGTGCCCCCGCGCTCCGTCGCGCACGACGGACCCACCTACGAGCGCCCGTACGCGCGGCCCGACTGGCAGGACGCCCTGCAGGCCGACACCGCCGAGGCGCTGCCGCGTCCGGCCACCGGCGAGGAGATCGGCGAGCAGCTGGTGCGGGTCGTCACGAGCCCCAACCTGGCCGACCCGTCGTGGGTCACCGACCAGTACGACCGCTACGTGCAGGGCAACACGGTCCTGGCTCAGCCCGAGGACGCCGGCATGGTCCGCGTCGACGAGCGGAGCAACCTCGGCGTGGCCGTCTCGACCGACTGCAACGGCCGCTTCGCCAAGCTCGACCCGTACGCGGGCGCCCAGCTGGCCCTCGCGGAGTCGTTCCGCAACGTCGCGGTCACCGGCGCCCTGCCGCTGGCCGTCACGGACTGCCTGAACTTCGGCTCCCCCGAGGACCCGGCGGTCATGTGGCAGTTCGAGCAGGCCACGCACGGGCTGAAGGACGGCTGCGCCGAGCTGGGGATCCCCGTCACGGGCGGCAACGTGAGCTTCTACAACCAGACCGGCGAGACGGCCATCCTGCCGACCCCCGTCGTGGGCGTGCTGGGTGTCATCGAGGACGTGCGCCAGCGCGTCCGCCAGGGCTTCACCCGCGACGACGACCACCTGCTGGTGCTCGGCGAGACGCGGGAGGAGCTGTCCGGCTCGTCGTGGGCCGACGTCGTGCACGGTCACCTCGGCGGGCTGCCCCCCACGGTCGACCTCGCCGCCGAGCAGGCGCTCGCCGCCGTCGTGCGCGAGGCCGGTCGGCGCGGGCTGCTCACGTCGGCGCACGACCTGTCCGACGGCGGTCTCGCCATGGCGCTGGCCGAGGGTGCGTTCGCGCACGGTGTCGGCGTGCGGGTCGTGCTCGACGACGATCCGTTCGTGCAGCTGTTCAGCGAGTCCGCCGCGCGTGCCCTGCTGGCCGTCCCCGAGCACCACCACGACGAGGTCGCGGAGATCGCGGCCGAGCACGGGGTCGAGCTCACGTCGATCGGTCGCACGGGCGGCTCGGCCTACGAGGTGGCCGGTCAGTTCACGATCGACCTCGCGGACCTGCGCGACGCGTGGAGCGCCACGCTGCCCGCGGTGCTCGGTCCCGTCCTCGGCGGCTGAGCCGCGTGGCGCGCCCGTCCACCCTGCTCACGCCGGAGGTCGTCGACGGCCTGCTGGCCCGGCTCGACGACGGTGACGACGCCCGCGACGTGGTCAAGCCCCTGGTCAAGCACTACCTGGGTGCGCTGGCCCAGCGGGCGCCCGGTCGCAGCGTGGAGGTGCGCGTCCCGCCCTTCGCGGCAGTCCAGTGCATCGAGGGCTCCACGCACACCCGCGGCACGCCGCCGGCCGTCGTGGAGATGGACGCAGCCACCTGGATCGCCCTGGCCCGCGGGTCACTGGCCTGGAGCGAGGCGTCGGCCGACCGGACGCGGGTGCGGGCCTCGGGGCAGCGCTCGGACCTCTCGCCCCACCTGCCGCTCGACGACGCGTAGCCGCCCCGTCGGAGGGTCGGGGTCGGACGGGCCGGCGCGGACCGGGACCCGACCCGCTGCCGTCAGAGGTTGCCGCGGCGCAGCAGCGACCACTGCGACGAGGTCACCGTCTGCAGTGCGGCCTGCTTGTTGTCGCGGCGCAGCTGCTGGGCGGCCCTGACCGTGGCGGTGTCGAGCACGCCCTTCACCGACGGCGCGTAGCCGGCGGCGCGCAGCGAGCGCTGCAGCCTCCAGACGGCCGAGCCCGTCGAGCCGTACTTCAGGACCTTCGGGGTCGAGCCCTCGGCGAGGAGTGCGGTCCACACCGGACGACTGACGACGCCGTTGCGGCTCCAGCCCTTGCTCGCGCGGTACGCGTTGATGCCCGAGACGGTGCCGGACCCGACCTCGCCCGTCACGGACTTCTTGAGGCCGCGCTCCTGGAGCAGGCACTGCAGGGCCTCGACGGCCTTGCCCTTCGAGCCCGCGCGCAGCGTCGGGTAGGACGCGAGCGTGAGGTCGACACCGCAGGACCGCGGTTCCGTGGTGGCCACGGACCCCGTGCCCACGCGCATCAGGTTGCGGTCGATGGTGAGGCGGTGCCCGCCGTACGTCTCGTTCACGTTGTTGTGGAACTGGTGGATGCGGGCGTTCTTCCAGCCGGTGTCGGACAGGTACGGACCGCCGTCCACGTTCGCCTTCTTGTTCGTCCACGCGAACCACACCTGGTCGAACTGCGTGAAGCCCGAGAACTTCTTGGCGCCGGAGCGGACGTCGTCGACGAGCTTGATGGCGGCCGAGCCGCTGGAGTAGATCCCGGAGCGGAACTTCGACGCCTTCAGGGTCTCGGTCCAGGCGTCGGAGAACGCGAGCACGGCGTTGTCGCACGTGGTGGTGCGGGCGTACCACTCGATGTCGAGGTAGGCGACCGAACCCGCGCCGAAGCCGTACTTCTTGAGCGCGGCGATGGCCTCGCGCGCGTCGGCGGCACCCTGCTTGCGGGCCGTCGTCTGCGACGTCGACATCCTCTTCTTCTGCACGCGGCTCTGCGGGTTGTTCTTGAAGCAGGGCGACTGGTAGCCCACGTGGATCGGCATGAAGCCCCACCCGGCGTCGGCGTTGTGCTGGACCCACGACTTGGAGAGGTTCGGCTGGTAGCGGTCCCCGCAGTAGCGGGAGTTGCCGGACACGTAGATGCCGACGGCCGAGTAGGGCGAGTCGCGCATCCACGCGTCCATGACCTTGGTGCTCGGCGCGACGCACGCGTCGAAGGCGTAGGCGGTCCGGTCACCGGGCGCCGCCGGGGTGGCCGCCGAGGCGGGCCCGGGCAGAGCGAGCGTGACGAGGACGGACGCGAGGAGCGCGCAGGCGAGGGTGAAGGCCTGCCGCCCTGCGCCGAGGTGAGACGGGGGGGAAGTCACCGTAGGCATGGTCCGAAGGCTACGGAACGTGTGGCGTCCTGTCAGGTGCACGAGGGATTCTCGCCGCGGCGTCCGAGCGGCAGGTTCGTGGCGTAAAACATTCGTAACCAGAGTTCATCCGACCGCGAGGGAGACGAAAGCCGCTCGGGCATGTATCCTTGAGGTACACGGTCCCGGCCCACACCCCTGGAGGGTCGGGACCGTCTTAATGTCCTCTCCCGTGTGGTGTCCGGGATCGTGTCAGACCTGGCGGCCGTCGCTCGGCCAGTAGCCCTTGCGCAGGTCCCGCTTGAGGATCTTGCCCGAGGGGTTGCGGGGCAGGGCCTCGACGACGTCGACCGTGCGAGGGGCCTTGTAGTGGGCCAGCCGCTCACGGGCGAAGTCGATGAGCTCCTGCGGGTCCACGGTGTGCTCGGGCCGGAACGCCACGACGGCCTTGACCGTCTCGCCCCACCGGTCGTCCGGGACGCCGATGACCGCGGTCTCCAGCACGGCCGGGTGCTCGGCGAGCACGCGCTCGACCTCGGGGGAGTACACGTTCTCCCCGCCCGTGATGATCATGTCCTTCACGCGGTCCTCGATGAACACGAACCCGCCGTCGTCGACCCGACCGATGTCACCCGAGCGCAGCCAGGGGCCGCCTCCGTCGTCGGCCGCGACGAGCAGCTCGGCGGTGGCCTCGGGGCGGCCGAGGTAGCCCACGGTGTTCTGCTCGGTCCGCCACCACAGCTCACCCGATCCGCCCGGCTCGACGTCCTGGAGGGTGGTGACGTCGACGACGCGCAGCTCGACCCCGGGGATGGGTCGACCGGCCGAGACGAGGCGCTCCGGGTGCTCGGCGTCGCGGTGTGCCGCGTCGTCGAGGATCGTGACGACGCCGCCCATCTCCGTCATCCCGTAGACCTGCATGAACGCGGTGTCGGGCCAGTGCTCGATGGCACCGCGCAGCACCGGCAGGGGCATGGGGGCCGCGCCGTAGGAGAACGCCTTCAGCCGGCTGAACAACGCCATGGCCTGGGGCCCGGCCTGCAGCAGCGCCGCCACGACGGCGGGAACGAGGAACGCGTGGGTGGCCCCGGCCATCATCGCGCCGGCCAGCAGCTGAGGATCGACCTCGCGGATGATGTAGCCGTGGGTGCCGGTCGCGGGACCGAACAGGGCGTACGACGAACCGCCCACGTGGAACATCGGCATCGCGACCAGCATGGTGTCGTCGGGTCCGTACTCGATGTCGCCCATGGCGCTGAGCGTGTGCACGACCATGTTGTGCTGGGTGAGCATGACGCCCTTGGGCCGGCCCGTGGTGCCCGAGCTGTACATGACCAGGCACACGTCGTCGGGGTCGACTCCGGGCTGGCGCTCGACGGGGGTCGCCGCTGCGAGCCACGCCTCGAGCTCGTCGTCGTCGCCCCCGACCACGACGATGCGCTCGACGCCGACCAGGCGGTCGCGGATCAGGTCGATCGACGGTGCCAGCTCGTGGCCGACGAAGAGGATGCGGGCCCCGGCGTCGTTGATGACGTAGTCGAGCTCGTCGCCGGCCAGCCGCCAGTTGACGATCGCGTTGGCCGAGCCGAGCAGGCAGCACGCCTGGGTCGCCGTGAGGATGGCCGGGTTGTTCTTGTCGAGGAAGGCGATCCGGTCGCCGCGCACGATGCCCTCGGCCTGCAGCGCCCCGGCGAAGCGTCGGACGTCGTCCCAGGCCTCGCCCCAGGTCCACGTGCGCTCGAGGTAGGTCCAGCAACGGCCGTCCGGGTCGTGCTCGGCGCGGTACGCGTGGAAGTCGGTCAGGTACGTGGCGTCGGGCAGGTCGGGCACGGCGTCTCCTCTGTGGCGTGGGTCACGCCAGCCTAGGGGCTCCCGGCCCCACGGTGAAGCAGCTTCCCGGTACCGGATTCGGCTCGTCGTGAGTACTGGGACAGCCGTTCAGGAGCCTTCGACGACCGTGGCGATCCGCTCGAGCGTGCGCTCGATGTTGCGCTTCGTGGAGCGTGGCATGTTGCCGCGCCGCAGGGCGACGCGCTGGCGGTCGCGGCTGATGTCCCACGTCTCGCGGACGATCGTGCTGCTGCCCTGGTCGACGAGCTCGTAGCGCCAGACCCGGCCGCCGATGAGGCCGAACAGGCCGGTGGTGCGCCACGCGATGCGTCGGTTCGGCTCGTACTCGACGACCTCGTTCTTCGTCGAGTACGGCAGACCCATCTTCATCGACATGCCGAACACCGAGCCCATGTGCAGCGGCTCGCTCTCGTTGCTCGTGCCCTGGACCGTTCCGGAGCCGTCGATCTCACGGTGCCGTGCGGCGTCGGACAGCAGGGCGAAGATGCGCTCGGCGGGGGCGGCGACGAGGCGCTCGGCCGTGACCTGGTCGGTGGACATGGGCTCATCGTGGCGGAGGTGGGGCGTGCCCGCACGCCAAGCAGGGGTGCGCGGGTCAGCCGAGCACGAACGCGAGCCAGAAGCCGAGGGCGGTGGCGATCCCGACCCACCACCCGCCCTCGCGGTAGGCCTCGGGGAGGAGCGTGTCGGAGAGCACGGCCAGCGTCGCGCCGCCGGCCACGGCCTGGGCCACCGCGACGGCGGCCGGGGAGACCGCGCCGCCTGCGGCGTGCGCACCGACGGTGACGAGGGTCAGCAGCACGCCGACGGCCGCCCACAGCGCCAGTCCGCGGCGAGGGCCGAGTCGCTCGTCGTCGCGCAGGGCCGCAGCACTCGCGATGGCCTCAGGCGTGTTGCCGACGGCGATCGCGACCAGCAGGGCCAGACCGCCCTCGCCCAGGGAGACCCCGAGCGCGGTGTTCTCCGGCACGCCGTCGAGGAACGCCCCGAGCAGCAGGCCCATGCCGACGGCCGAGGTGCCCGCCCGACGGTCCAGGAGGTGGCTGAGGACCACGTAGAGCCCGGCGCCGCCGAGGAGGGCGATCCCGGCCCGGACGGCGTCGAGGGCCTCGAAGGCCGGCCCGAACAGCTCCTGGGAGGCTGCGGCGATCATGGTGCCCGCCCCGAACGCCATGAGGGCGGCGAGGGCTGCCTGGGGGATCCGCCACCGCAGGCCCGCCGCGGCGCCGACGACCAGGGGCACGGCCGTGGCGGCGCCGTACAGAGCAGCGGTGAGCACTCGTCCACGCTAGGACCGGTGGCGCGGTCGTGCCCGTCGGTGGCCCGGTCCTGACGTTCCGCGGGTGCGCTGGTGTGGGAGGTCCGAACCCGCTGCGGCGCTGTCTCGGCTCGCGCCGGGGGTGGCCTCCGAAAGGCCTCGACCGAGCGGCTGGAGGCGTCCTCGGGTCGGGTTCTCGGGCTGCGGCTCGGCTGGGGGTAGGGCTCGTACCTCATCTCGACGCTTTGAGGTTCGCCATCTACCTCTGACGGCCTGGTTCGGTGCGCCACCTACCTCCCACTGCCGACCACGTCACGCCCAGGACGGTTCCGGGGCCTCGCGCAGGCCCCTACACTGGAGCGGTGGCACGCGGAGACGGTCGGCTGACGCACGACATCGATCCCCAGGACGTCGGACCCCAGGACGCCTGTGGCGTGTTCGGGGTGTGGGCCCCCGGTGAGGAGGTCGCCAAGCTCAGCTACTTCGGCCTCTACGCCTTGCAGCACCGCGGCCAGGAGTCCGCCGGCATCGCGGTCAGCAACCAGCGCCAGATCCTGGTCTACAAGGACATGGGCCTGGTCTCCCAGGTGTTCGACGAGTCGACGCTCGAGTCCCTCAAGGGGTCGGTCGCGATCGGCCACGCGCGCTACAGCACCACGGGCGCCAGCGTCTGGCAGAACGCCCAGCCGACGTTCCGCCCCACGGCGCAGGGATCGGTCGCCCTCGCCCACAACGGCAACCTCACCAACACCGCCGAGCTCGTGACGATGCTCGAGGAGCGGACCGCCCAGCAGGCTCCGGACCGCCGCGGCAAGGGCGAGACCGCCACCACCGACACGTCGGTCATGGCCAGCCTGCTCGCCTCCTACCGCGACCGCTCGGTCGAGGAGGCGGCCATCGAGGTGCTGCCGAAGCTGCGCGGCGCGTTCTCGCTGGTGTTCATGGACGAGACCACGCTGTACGCCGCACGCGACCCGCAGGGGATCCGACCGCTCGTGCTGGGACGTCTCGAGCGCGGCTGGGTGGTCGCCAGCGAGACGGCGGCCCTCGACATCGTCGGCGCGTCCTTCATCCGCGAGATCGAGCCCGGCGAGTTCATCGCGATCGACGAGAACGGGCTGCGCACCGAGCGGTTCTCGCCCGCCGCACCCAAGGGCTGCATCTTCGAGTACGTCTACCTCGCGCGTCCGGACACGACGATCTCCGACCAGCGGGTCTTCTCCGTCCGCGCCGAGATCGGACGCCGCCTCGCCCGCGAGCACCCCGTCGACGCCGACCTGGTCATCCCCGTGCCGGAGTCGGGCACCCCTGCGGCCATCGGCTTCGCCGAGGAGAGCGGCATCCCCTTCGGCCACGGGCTGGTCAAGAACTCCTACGTGGGCCGCACGTTCATCCAGCCGTCGCAGACGATCCGCCAGCTCGGCATCCGGCTCAAGCTGAACCCGCTGCGCGACGTCATCGCCGGCAAGCGCCTCGTGGTGGTCGACGACTCGATCGTGCGTGGCAACACGCAGCGCGCCCTCGTGCGGATGCTGCGCGAGTCCGGCGCCGCCGAGGTGCACGTGCGCATCTCGAGCCCGCCGGTCAAGTGGCCGTGCTTCTACGGCATCGACTTCGCCTCGCGCGCCGAGCTCATCGCCAACGGCATCAGCGTCGACGAGATCTGCCGCTCCATCGACGCCGACTCGCTCGCCTACGTCGAGCTCGACCAGTTGGTCGAGGCGACGAACGTCCCCAAGGACAAGCTGTGCCGGGCCTGCTTCGACGGGATCTACCCCGTGCCGCTGCCCGAGGACGACCTGATCGGCAAGCACCTGCTCGAGTCCGACGTCACGCCGTTGAAGGTGATCCAGTGACCAGTGCCGCCGATCCCACGACCACGGAGCCGAGCGCGTACGCCGCGTCCGGAGTCTCGATCGAGGCGGGCGACCGCGCCGTCGAGCTGATGAAGGAGTGGGTCGACAAGGCCCGACGCCCCGAGGTGGTCGGCGGCATCGGCGGGTTCGCGGGCCTGTTCGACGCCTCGGCCCTGAAGGACTACCGCCGGCCGCTCCTCGCGACGTCGGCCGACGGCGTGGGCACGAAGGTGCAGATCGCCCAGCGCATGGACGTGCACGACACCATCGGCTTCGACCTGGTCGGGATGCTCGTCGACGACCTCGTGGTCTGCGGTGCCGAGCCGCTGTTCATGACCGACTACATCGCGTGCGGCAAGGTCGTGCCCGAGCGCATCGCCGACATCGTGAAGGGCATCGCCCAGGCGTGCGCCGAGTCCGGCACCGCGCTGCTCGGTGGCGAGACCGCCGAGCACCCCGGACTGCTGCACCCCGACGAGTACGACGTGGCGGGCTCCACCACCGGTGTGGTCGAGGCGGACGCGCTGATCGGCGCCGAGCTCGTCCGCCCGGGCGACGTCGTCGTCGCGATGGCGTCCTCCGGCCTGCACTCCAACGGGTACTCGCTCGCGCGCCACGTGTTCTTCGGGACGGCGCAGTGGTCCCTCGACCGCGACGTGCCCGAGCTGGGTGCCACGCTCGGCGAGGCCCTGCTGACGCCCACGCGCCTGTACACGCTGCCGTGCCTCGACCTCGTGCGGCGCACGCAGACGCACGCCATGTCGCACGTGACCGGCGGTGGGCTCGCGGCCAACCTCGAGCGAGTGGTCCCCGAGGCCGTCTCGGTGCGCGTCGACCGGGGCACCTGGGCGCGGCCGGCGATCTTCGACCTGGTGGCCGACCTGGGTGGCGTCTCGCAGGGCGACCTCGAGGAGGCGCTCAACATCGGCGTGGGGATGGTCGCCCTGGTCGCGCCCGACGACGCTGACGCGGCCGTGCGCCTGCTGGGCGAGCACGGCGTGGAGGCCTGGATCGCCGGCGACGTCGCCGAGGCGGGCGTGCACGGACCGGGCGGCAGCGTCACGCTGGCCGGGACACACGCCTGACTCTTCGACCCGGTGCCAGCGACGTTGGCAGGGTTTGGGTAGGGTGGACCCCACGACATACTGACGATTTCTTTCTGCGAGGGGGTCGGACCCATGGGGCGCGGCCGTGCAAAGGCAAAGCAGACCAAGGTCGCACGCGACCTGAAGTACCGGACCTTTGATCCGGACTTCGACGATCTGCAACAGGAACTCCACCACGACTCCGGTGACCCGATCCCGGACCAGTACGCCGATCTCGCCCAGAAGTACGGGGACGAAGCCGCCAGCTGACGCGGTTCGGCCGTGGTTCGGCGGCCGTCGCAGTGGGGTGGCCGTGGGCTGACGTCTGCCCGCTGGGCGGGTCGAGAGGTGCACCCCGTCGACCCGACGTGTACTGCGGATGTGTCTGCGCGGCTGGGTCCTGTCCTGAGGCTGCGCTGCCTCGGCTCCGCGTCGACCTGCGCTCCGAGAGGAGCCTCGACCGGCAGCCGGGTGCACGTTCGGTCCTGGCTCTCGGACCACCGGCGCGCAGGTTGGATGCGTCCTGGCTGTCCTGCCGCATCGTCGGCTGTCCATCGGGCAGTCAGAGGTAGGTGACGCACCTGAAACGCGTCGTTTCAGGTACGAGGCCTACCCCCAGCGGCCTGGTCCGGTGCGACACCTACCTCTGACGGCCAGGTCGGGTGCGAGAACTACCTCCCACCCACGTGGCTAGTGGGTGGGGGAGCCGGCGCCCCGCGGGGTCAGGCCGGGCGCGACAGCCGGCTCGGCCACCAGAAGCGGCGGCCGCACCAGGCGACCAGGGCCGGCGTGACCAGGCCACGCACCACCACGGTGTCGAGCAGCACGCCGAAGCCGACCAGCACGCCCAGCTGGGCCAGCAGCACCAGCGGCAGGACCCCGAGGACGGCGAACACGGCAGCCAGCAGGATCCCGGCACTCGTGATCACGCCACCGGTGACGGCCAGGGCCGTGACGATCGACCCGGTCGCGTCCCCCGTCCGACGCATCTCCTCCCGTGCCCGCGCGGTGAGGAAGATGTTGTAGTCCACGCCGAGCGCCACCAGGAAGACGAACGCCAGCAGCGGGGTGCCCACGTCCATCGCCGACCAGCCGAGCACGTGGTCGAACACGAGCCACCCCACGCCGAGGGCCGACAGGTAGGACAGCACCGTCGTCGACGCCAGCAGCAGGGCCGCGACCACGGAGCGCAGCAGCAGGAGCAGCATGCCGAGCACGACGGCCAGGACGACCGGGATGATGACGCCGCGGTCACGGGCTGCGGTGTCGGCCTCGTCGAGGGCCTCGGCGTCCTGGCCACCGACCAGGGCGTCGGGGTCGACGTCCTGCACGGCGGTGCGCAGCAGCCCGACCGTCCGCAGGGCCGCTTCGCTGGACGGCTCGTCGCTCAGCACCACGCTGACCTCGGCGATCCCGTCGCCCTCGCGGCCCACCTCGGCCGAGCGGACGTCGGGCACGCCGCCCGCGGCACGGGCCACCTGCTCGGCCCGCTCGGGTGTGGTGACGATGCTCGTCGGCGCCGACGAGCCGGCCGGGAAGGCCGACGACAGCGTCTTCTGCGCGGTGATCGACTCCGGGGTGTCGAGGAACTGCTCGTCCTGGCCGAGGCCGGTGCGCAGCCCGAGCGTGCCGAGGGCCATCAGGACCAGGATCACGAGGCCGCTGACGGTCACGACGACGGGTCGACTGGTCACGGTCGTGCCGACCCGACGCCAGAGCCCACGCTCGGACGGGTCGGGATCGCCGACGCGGGGCACGAACGGCCAGAACAGCCAGCGCCCGGGCAGCGTCATGGCGGCGGGGAGGACGACCAGCGCGAAGAAGACGGCCACGACGATGCCCGCGGCACCGGACAGGCCGATCCGGCTGACGAACGGTGCGTCGGCCAG
Organism: Aeromicrobium sp. WCS2018Hpa-31; assembly: GCF_031843905.1. Classification (NCBI taxonomy): domain Bacteria; kingdom Bacillati; phylum Actinomycetota; class Actinomycetes; order Propionibacteriales; family Nocardioidaceae; genus Aeromicrobium; species Aeromicrobium sp. WCS2018Hpa-31. Next base: position 308,068 of record NZ_JAVTJF010000002.1, read on the forward strand.
GAGGAGCGCCAGCAGACCGATCACGACCGTGCCGGAGCTCGACAGGATGGCCGGTGCGGCCGCGCCGACGGCCTGACGCATGGCCTCGCGGCGGTCCTCGTGGCGGCGCAGCTCCTCGCGGTAGCGCGCGATGAGCAGGAGTGCGTAGTTGGTGCCGGCGCCGAACACGAGCACCGACGTGATGCCGGTGGTCGAGCCGTCGATCGGGATGTCGGTCAGGCCCGAGATGGCCTCGACGACCTTCGCAGCCACGCGGTCGCCGAGCCCGATGACGATCAACGGGACGAGCCAGAGCCACGGACTCCTGTACGTGACGATGAGCAGCAGGGCCACCACGATCGCGGTCGCGGCGAGCAGGCGGAAGTCGGCGCCCTCGAAGACGGCGCCGAGGTCGGCCTGGACGGCCGGGGCGCCCGTCACCTCCGCGGTCAGGCCGTCGGGCAGGGCCTCGCGGACGTCGGCCCGCAGGTCCTCGATCCGCTCGGAGTTCTCGTCGGTGCCGACGCCGCCGGGCAGGGGGACGGTGAGCAGGGCGACCGTGCCGTCCTGCGACGGGACGGGTCCGGCGACCTCGCTGTCGAACGACGATCCCAGGTCCTGCGAGAGCCGGCCCAGCGCGGCCAGCTGCGTGCGGTCGATGCGCTCGCCGCCGTTGGAGACCACGACGATCGCGGGAGCGTCCTGGCCTCCGGGCAGGTCGGCGAGCCGGTCGCGCGCGATCGCGGACTCGGCGTTGTCGGGCAGGTTCACGGAGGCGTCGGTGCTCTCCGTGGGCCCGGGGGCCAGAATGAGAACGGCTGCCGAGAGCACGAGCCCGAGCAGCAGGACGACGACGGACCGCCTCGGACCGACGAGTCGGGCGAGGGGGAAGGTTCGATGATCGAAAGTTTCCACGATGGAAGGATAGGATGGGCCGCATGAGTGCGCAACACGGACCCCCCGAGGGCGATCGGGCCGACGTCGTGCGCCAGCTCCGCGACCTGTCCGAGCGGTCCACGCGCTACGCCGAGCGCGCCGGCGCCGCCCACGGACTGCACCGGTCCGACCTCACGGCGCTGTCGGTGCTGGCTCGCGCGCACGAGGACGGGCAGGCGCCGCTGACCCCCGGCGTGCTCGCCCGCGCCCTCGCGCTGAGCCCGTCGGCCACGACCACGCTGCTCGACCGCCTGGAGCGTTCCGGCCACGTGGAGCGCTCCCACGACGCGGTCGACCGCCGTCGGGTCAGCCTGGCCATGACGCGTTCGGCCGGCGAGGCGGCCCGCGCGATGTTCGGACCCATGGCCGCGTCGATGGACGCGGCCATGGACCAGTTCGACGACGAGGAGCTCGCCGTCGTGCGCCGGTTCCTGGGCGCGATGATCGACGTCATCGACGCCCAGGAACCGCGCGCGCAGGACCCCTGATCGACGGCGCTGAGGGTCAGCGCGGCAGGTGGATCTGGCCGAGACGGCCCACGTCGCGCATGCGCTGCTCCGCCTGGCGGTCCGCGGCCTCGGCGGTCGTGATGCTCTCGGAGGAGGCCCGGTCGAGCACGGCGAGGGTCGTGTCGAAGATGCCCGTGGCGCGGGCCTTCGCGCGCTCGAAGCTGAACCCCTGCGGGTCGAGCTCGTCGGCCACCTGGATGACGCCGCCGGCGTTCACGCAGTAGTCGGGGGCGTAGACGACGCCCTTCTCGGTGAGCAGCTTGGCGGTGCCGTCGTGCGCGAGCTGGTTGTTGGCGCCGCCGCAGACCACGCGGGCCGACAGGACGTCGACCACGTCGTCGGACAGGGCCCGCCCGAGCGCGCACGGCGCGTAGACGTCGAGCGGCTCGGCCACGAGGGCCTCGGTGGAGGCGACGACGCGCACCTGCGGGAAGCGCGCGGTGAGCAGCTCGATCGCGGCGGTGTCCACGTCGGTGACGACGACGGAGGCGTCCTCGGCCACGAGGTGCTCCACGAGGTGCTTGCCGACCTTGCCGACGCCGGCCACGCCCACGGTCCGACCGGCGAGGGACGGGCTGCCCCACGCGTGCTGGGCGCTGGCGCGCATGCCCTGGTAGACGCCGAAGGCGGTGAGCACGGAGGAGTCGCCGGCGCCACCGTGCTCGACGGTGCGACCGGTCACGTAGGAGGTCTCGCGGGCGATGACGTCCATGTCGGGGCTGAAGGTGCCCACGTCGCACGCGGTGTAGTAGCGACCGTTGAGCGACTCGACCATGCGACCGTAGGCGCGCAGCAGGGCCTCGGTCTTCTGGGTGCGCGGGTCGCCGATGATGACGGCCTTGCCGCCGCCGAGGTCGAGCCCGGCGAGCGCGTTCTTGTAGGCCATGCCCTGGCTGAGCGCGAGCACGTCGGCGAGGGCGTCGGCCTCGCTCGCGTAGGGGTGGAAGCGGGTGCCGCCGAGGCCGGGGCCGAGGGCGGTCGAGTGCAGGCCGATGATGGCCCGCAGGCCGCTGGCCTCGTCGTGGCAGAAGACGACCTGCTCGTGCGGATGGGCGAAGACGCCGGGGGTCGTGGGCAGAGTGGTCACGGAGTGCTCCTGGTGTGCTGGGCCCCGGTGTGGGTGGACGGGGCGCTGGACGGGCCCGCAGGGGTGGTGGGGCCTCGCGACGATGCTACGCCGAGCGGGCATCGTGTGGCGACTTCTCCTATGGTGTAGGTCACATCCGGACCGGAGGGGGCACGATGTCGCAGACCGAACCCGTGACCGAGCAGGCCGAGGGCCTGAGGGTGGAGCCGGAGTCGCGCAGCTCGGCGCGACGCAAGCGGATCGGGCTGGTGGTCGGCCCCGTGGCCGCGGTGGCGCTCTACGCCGTCCTGCCCGACGACCTCGAGCGGGCCGGGGCGCTGACGGCGGGCGTCGCCGTGCTGATGGCCGTGTGGTGGATGACCGAGGCGATCCCGATCCCGGCCACGGCGTTGGTCCCGCTCGTGGTCTTCCCCGTGCTGGGCGACGTCACGGTCGACGAGGTCGGCGCCTCGTACGGCAACAACATCATCTTCCTGTTCATGGGCGGGTTCATGCTGGCCCTGGCCATGCAGCGCTGGAACCTGCACCGCCGGGTCGCGCTCGTCACCGTCAGGGCGATGGGGACCAAGCCCTCGATGATCATCGCCGGCTTCATGCTCGCCACCGGGTTCATCAGCATGTGGGTCTCGAACACGGCGACGGCCGTCATGATGCTCCCCATCGGGCTCTCCGTCCTCATGCTCGTCGGTCGCCTCGACGGTGGCGTGGAGGAGGACGGCGACGGACCGGTCACCTCGAACTTCGGCACGGCGCTGATGCTGGGGATCGCGTACGCGGCGTCCATCGGGTCGCTCGCGACCATCATCGGCACGCCGCCGAACACGCTGCTCGTCGGCTACCTGGCCGACACCCACGACGTGCAGATCGGGTTCGGCGAGTGGATGCTGCTCGGACTGCCGCTGGCGGCGGTGCTGCTCGTCGTGTGCTGGTGGATCCTGACACGCTGGGTCTTCCCGCCCGAGATGGACGACCTGCCGGGTGGTCGCGAGCTGCTCGACACCGAGGTGGAGAAGCTCGGTCCGGTCACCCGGCCGGAGCTGATGGTCCTCGGAGTGTTCGTTCTCGCCGCAGTCAGCTGGGTCGGCTTCCCGCTGCTCCAGGACGAGCCCGTCATCTCCGACGCGGGCATCGCGGTGGCGGTCGCGGTGCTGCTCTTCCTGCTGCCGTCGGGCACGGCTCGTGGGGTCCGGCTGCTCGACTGGGACTCCGCGGTGCAGCTGCCGTGGGGCGTCCTGCTGCTCTTCGGCGGCGGACTCGCGCTGAGCGCGCAGTTCGGCTCGAGCGGCCTCACCGAGTGGATCGGCGAGAAGGCGGAGGCGTTCGGGGGCATCCCGGTGGTGCTCGTCGTGGTGCTGGTGGCCGCCGGCGTGCTGATGCTCACCGAGCTGACCAGCAACACCGCCACGGCGGCCACCTTCCTGCCGCTCGCGGGCGGCCTGGCGCTCGGCCTGGGGCTGGACCCGATGCTGCTGGCCATCCCCGTGGCCCTGGCCGCGTCCTGCGCGTTCATGCTGCCCGTGGCGACGCCGCCGAACGCGATCGCCTTCGGGTCGGGGCACGTGACCGTCGGCCAGATGATGCGCGGCGGGGTCTGGGTGAACCTCGCCGCCCTGGTGCTCATCACGCTGGCCACCACGACGTTGGCGGTGTGGGTCTTCGACCTCGCTCTGTAGCGGGGTCAGTCGCGCGTGCGGCGCGCGAGGCGCTTGTCCATCCGGCGGATGCTGGGGGTGATCACCTTGGTGAGCGCCCCGGGCAGCACCGACATGCCGGCCTCGGTGACGGCGCCGCCGAGGCTGGTGACCCGCGTGGGCCGCTCGGTGGCGGCCTTGACCAGCCAGCGAGCCGCCTTGTCGGGCGTCATCATCGGCATGGCGGCGTAGATGCTCGTGGCCCCGGACATCTCCGTTCGCACCATCGGGAAGTAGACGACGGTGGTGGTCACGCCCTCGTGGCCGTGCTCGGCGAGCAGGGACCGCGCGAACGACTCGAGGGCGGCCTTGCTGCCGAGGTAGGCCGAGAAGAGCGGGATCGGCAGCTGGGACGACATGGTCGAGGAGAACACGACGTGGCCGCGTGACCCGTCGATGCGGTCCTGCTCGAGGAAGCGGGGCAGCAGGGCCAGCGTGAGCCGCACCGCGCCGAGGTAGTTGATCGCCACGGTGCGCTCGTAGTCGTGCAGGCGGTCCGTGGAGTCGCGGATCGAGCGTCGGATGGACCGGGCGGCGTTGTTGACGAGCACGTCGATGCGTGGGTGCTCGGCCAGCAGCTGCTCGACGACCCGGGCGGTGTCGGCGTCGTCGGTGAGGTCGACGGGGTAGGTGCGAGCCGTGCCGCCGGCCTCTCGCACGCGAGCCGCGACGGTGTCGAGCTCGTCGGCGCGACGGGCCAGCAGGCACACGGTCCAGCCGCGCTCGGCGAGCTGCAGCGCCGCCTCGGCGCCGATGCCGCTCGAGGAGCCGGTGACGATCGCGACCTTGGTCCGTCGGATCCGCGGACTCATCGCGTGGCCCCGGCGGACGCGTCGACGAACAGGGCGCCGATGAGCCGGCCCACGCGGTCGACCATGTCGGCGGCCGTCTGCTCGGGGTGGTCGACCCACCAGTCCATGAGGGAGTCGACGATGCCGAGCCAGGTGGCGGTCATGGCCGACACGTCGAGCTCGTCGGTGACGCCTCCCAGGGCGAGCAGCTCGCTCACGCCCTCGTGGGCCAGCTTGTCGAGACGCTCGGTGTGTGCGCTGACCACGCCCACGACCTCGCTCGCGGTGGGCGCGGTGCGGTCGTGCAGGAGCCGCCAGACGTGGCGGCGGTCCTCCAGCACGGCGAACATCCCCGCGAGCGTGCGGACGCCGCGCTCGATGCCCACGACGTCCTCCCGCGCGATGCGCTCGATCTCGTCGCCGAGGAGGGTCCCGGCGCGGTCGAGGCACGCGGCGTAGAGGCCCTCCTTGGAGCCGAAGTAGTTGTAGACGAGCGGCTTGGAGATCCCGGCGGCGCGCGCGACGTCGGCGATGTTGGTGGCCGCGAAGCCGTCGGTCCCGAAGGCCACGGAGGCGACGTCGAGGATCTGCTCCTCGCGCTCGGCGCGGGGGACCCCCTTGGTGCCGGCGTTGGGTCGGACAGCCATGCCCGAACTCTAGCGGACGAGTATGAACCCGTGGTAACTTACCCAAAAGTCATATACCCGGACGGTGACGCCCGGGGTCGACGACGACGTCGGAGGACGCATGGACGACCTGCTGGACCCGCTGAAGAACCCGGTGACCTACGCCGCGCCGTTCTTCGTGCTGACCATCCTCATCGAGTTCGCGGCCCTCAAGTGGCTCGACCACGACGACAGCACGACCGGCTACGCCCTCAAGGACGCCCGCACGTCGATCTCCATGGGCGTCCTCTCGCTGGTCTTCCTGACGGCGTTCAAGGTCGTGACGTTCTTCGGCTTCGTGGCCGTCTACGCCTACGTCGCGCCGTTCCAGCTGCCCACGGACACGTGGTGGTACTGGGTCCTGGTGATCCTGGGCGTGGACCTCGGCTACTACTGGCACCACCGGTTCAGCCACCGGGTCCGCATCGCGTGGGCCGGGCACCAGGCGCACCACTCCAGCGAGTTCATGAACTTCGGCACCGCGTTGCGGCAGAAGTGGAACCCCTGGTTCGAGTTCTTCTTCTGGCTGCCGCTGCCGCTGCTCGGCTTCGCGCCGTGGACGCTCTACGTGGCGTTCGGCTTCAACCTGATCTACCAGTTCTACGTGCACACCGAGCTGGTCACGAAGCTGCCGAGGCCCGTCGAGTACGTGTTCAACACGCCGTCGCACCACCGGGTGCACCACGGCAGCGACCCCGAGTACCTCGACAAGAACTACGGCGGCATCCTCATCGTGTGGGACCGGCTGTTCGGCTCGTTCACCGAGGAGCGGCAGCGCCCCACCTACGGCCTGACCAAGAAGGTCGAGACGTACAACCTGCTGAAGCTGCAGTACGGCGACTACGTCGAGATCGTGCGCGACGTGCGTTCGGCCCACCGGTTCCGCGACAAGCTCGGCTACCTGTTCGGCCCGCCCGGCTGGACGCCCGCCGACCACTCGGCACCCGAGCAGACGGTCCTGCCCCGGCGCTGAGCCGCAGGATGCGACCTCCGTGCGGCCTGCCTAGCGTGGAGGGATGGACGTCGCGACGCTGCTCGACCGGCACGGGACCACGTACGCCGAGGAGGCGGGCATCACGCTGAGGGACCGCCCCTCCCCGCTCTGGCAGCTGCTGGTGCTGTCGCTCCTGCTGTCGGCACGCATCGACGCCGGGATCGCCACTGGGTCGGCGCGGGAGCTCTTCCGTGCCGGGTCGCGCACCCCGCAGCGCATGCGGGACAGCACGTGGCAGCAGCGCGTGGAGGCCCTGGGTCGCGGTGGCTACCGACGCTACGACGAGCGCACCGCGACGCAGCTCGCCGAGGCGGCGGACCTCGTCACGGACCGCTGGCGCGGGGACCTTCGACGTCTGCGGGACGCGGCGGACGGGGACGTCGACGCGATGGCCTCGTCGTTGCAGGAGGTGAAGGGCATCGGGCCCGCGGGGGCCTCGATCTTCCTGCGCGAGGTCCAGGGCGTGTGGCCGAGCGTCGCTCCCTACGTCGACGAGCTCGCGGCGCGGGGTGCCGAGCGCGCGGGCCTGCCGCACACCGGTGGGGGACTTGCGCGCCACGTCGGGCTGGAGGATCTGCCGCGGGTGGTCGCGGTGTGCGTCCGCGTGGCGCTGGAGCGATGAGCTCGAGAGCCCTGGTGGCTGGAGCGCTGCGTCAGAGACCGCGCGACAGGCCGCCGTCGACCGGGAGCATGACGCCGGTCAGGTAGCCCGACGCGGGGGAGAGCAGGAAGGCCGCGGCGCGACCGAACTCCTCGGGCCGGCCGTAGCGGCGCAGCGGGATGGCGGCGGCGGCGCGCTCGCGCGAGCCCGAGGCGTCGCCGGACAGTGCGTCCAGCTCCTGCACGCGCTCGGTGTCCACGCGCCCGGGCAGCAGTGCGTTCACGCGCACGTCGCGGGGGCCCAGCTCGTCGGACAGGTCCTTCGCCGCCATGGCCAGCCCGGGTCGGAGGCCGTTGGAGATGCCCAGCCCGGTGACGGGCATCTTCGCCGATGTCGACAGGACGAGCGCGATGGAGCCGCCCCGTCCCGGCTCGATCGCCTCGGCGACGGTGGTGGCGATGCGCAGGCCGCCGAGGAAGACGCTCTCGAAGGCGCCGCGCCACTCCGCGTCGGTGCGTCCCAGCACGGTGCCCGGAGGCGGGCCGCCCACGCTCACCAGGGCTCCGTGCAGACCGCCGAAGTGCTCCTGCGCGACGGCGACCAGTGCGGTGGCGGTGTCCTCGTGGGCGTTGTCGGCGGCGATGCCGACGGCCCCGCCGGGCCCGGCCGAGCCCAGCTCCCGCACGGCGGCGTCGACCGACTCCTGTGAGCGGGAGGAGAGCACGACGTTCGCGCCCTCGGCCACGAGCACCTCCGCCGTCGCGCGGCCCAGTCCGCGAGTTCCACCGGTGACGACGTACGTCCTGCCTGCCAGTCCGAGGTCCATGTCGTCAGCCTACGGCGGGCTCCGGTGACCGGCGTCTGGCGCGCCACCTAGCCTGTCCGGATGAGCTTCCAGAGGTACGTGGCCCTCGGCGACTCCTTCACCGAGGGCGTCGGCGACCCCGACCCGACCCGCCCCAACGGAGTGCGCGGGTGGGCCGACAGGGTGGCCGAGGTGCTCGACCGCAGTGCGGTCGACGGGGGAGGCGACGGCTTCGGCTACGTGAACCTCGCGATCCGCGGCCGCAAGCTGGCCGCCGTGCTCGACGAGCAGCTGGAGCCCGCCGTGGCGACCCGACCCGACCTCGTCTCGCTGTACGCAGGTGGCAACGACATCATGCGCCCGAAGGTCGACATCGACGCGCTCGTGTCCCGGTACGACGACGCGGTCGGGACGTTGGCGGGCACAGGGGCGACGGTCGTGCTGTTCACCGCGTTCGACCCTGCGGGCTTCCCCATCTTCTCCGCCGGCCGCGGCCGCTTCGCGATCTACAACGAGCTGGTGCGCGAGGTGGCCGACCGGCACGGCACGCGACTCGTCGACTTCTGGCGCATGCGTGAGTACCGCGACCCGCGGATGTGGGCCGTCGACCGGCTGCACATGTCGTCGGCCGGCCACCAGCGGATGGCCATCGCGGTGCTCGACGAGCTGGGCGTGCCGCACGACCTCGAGCCGCTGCGCCTCGTGGACCCGCCGGCACGGACGCCCCGAGAGGCCCGGGCCGACCACCTCGACTGGGCGCGCACACACGCCGCCCCGTGGGTGAAGCGCCGTCTCACGGGCACCTCGTCGGGCGACACCCTGTCGGCGCGCTACCCCGACCCCTCGCGACTCGGAGCACCGTCGTCCGAGTGACGGCGGGCCTCGGCCGATGACGCTCCGAGACGCGGGGACTCAGGAGTGGGCGGCGCGCTGCTCGTAGGCGTCGCGGGCGTCGTCGTCGGCGTCGGCCAGCACGCCGTCGGTTCCCAGGGCCCGACCGAGTGCGTCCTTCGCGCGACGCGGCAGCAGGTTGGCGCCGTAGTAGATCGCCTTGGCGTGCCGCGGCACCCAGGTCTCGAAGCGCGGCTTCTGCGCCACCGCCACCACGGTGTCGGCGACCTCCTCGGGGCGGCACGGACGCATGCCGCGCGTCGCCTGGATGCCGGAGCCCAGCTCGGTGGCGACCACGGTGGGCAGGATCGCCGAGACGTCGACGCCCTGGGGTGCGAGCTCGGTGCGCATCGCCTCGGTGAAGCCGACGACGGCGTACTTGCTCGCGCTGTAGGTGGCGCCGTGCGGCAGGGCGATGCGGCCGACGCCGGACGCCACGTTGACCACGTGGCCGCGACCTCGCGCGATCATCCCCGGCACGACGAGCTTGGTGCCGGTGATGACGCCGCGCAGGTTCACGTCGAGGATCCGGTCGGTGGCGTCGTCGGTCTCGTCCACGAGCGGGGAGATCGGCATGATGCCCGCGTTGTTGACGAGCACGTCCACCGGCCCGACCTCGGCCTCGGCGAACGCGACGAACGCGGCGAAGGACGCGCGGTCGCTCACGTCGAGGCGGTGGCCGACGGCGCCGCGACCGACGGAGCGCGCCGCCTTGTCGACCAGGTCGTCGTCGAGGTCGCCGAGGACCACGCGGGCCCCGGCCGCTGCGAACCGCTCGGCGGTGGCCAGACCGATGCCGCGCGCGGCGCCGGTGACGAGGACGGTGCTGCCGGTCAGCTGGTGCGTGCGTGCCATGTCGCTCCTTGGGGGAGGGGTGAGAGGTGGACGGGCTGTCCGTCCTTCGGGAACGGGAGGGAGAGGTAGCTCAGCGGAGCCCGGTAGTCGGGGTCGACGCTCCAGCGGTGGTGCCGCAGCAGGTGCACGAGGATCGAGCTCACCTCGGCGCCGGCGAAGAACAGGCCGAGGCACTTGTGCACCCCGCCGCCGAACGGGTCCCACGCGTGTCGGTGCGCCTTGTCCTCGCGGCGGTGCTCGGCGAAGCGCTCGGGGTCGAAGCGCTCCGGGTCCGGCCACAGCTCGGGCAGGTGGTGCGACAGGTGCATCATCACGACGACGAGCCGGTCGGCCGGGATGCGTCGGCCGAGCACCTCGGTCTCCTTCACGGTGCGCCGGGCGACCACGGGGACGGGCGGGACCAGCCGCAGCGCCTCCTTCATCACCAGCGGGATGTCGACGAGCGTGTCGAGGTCGTCGAGGGTCGGGTGCTCCGGGAGGGCCATCGCCTCGGCTCGGCAGCGCTCCTGCCACTCGGGGTGCTGGCCGAGCAGCTGGACCATGGTCGAGCTGGTGATGGTCGACGTGTCGTGCGCGGCCATGAGCAGGAAGATCATGTGGTTGACGACGTCGTCGTCGCTGAACGTGCTGCCGTCCTCGTCGCGCAGGCGGCACAGCACCGAGAACAGGTCGGTGCCGTCACCGTCGCGGCGGCCGGGCAGGTGGCGGGCGAAGAAGTCCTCGAGGAGTCGTCGTCCGCGCAGCGCCCGGCCCCAGCGGGTGAAGGGCACGTCGAGACGCACGAGGGCGGTCGCGGCCTGGACGCAGTCGATGAAGGCGGCGTTCACGCGGTCGAGCTCGCCGGGGTCGGTGGGCTCCACACCGCCCATGAACACCTCGGTGGCGACGTCGAGGGTGAGCGACTTGAGCGCCGGGTAGACCTGGACGTCAGGTCCGTGCTCCCAGGCGGCGATCGTCCGCCGGACCGGCTCCTGGAGGGCGGCGGTGTAGCCGGCGAGGTGGTCGCGCGTGAAGGCGGCCTGCATGATCCGGCGGTGGCGGTGGTGCTCCTCGAAGTCGAGCAGCATGAGCCCGCGGTCGAAGAACGGCCCCACCAGCCGTCCCCACCCGGGTCCGCTGGCGAAGGCCTTGTCGGCGTTGCGGAACGCTGCCTCGCAGGCGTCGGGGCCGAGCAGCACGGTCCACCGGTCGCCGATGAAGTCCATCTCGCTGACGGGGCCGTAGCGGTCGTGCTGGTCGCGCATCATCGCGAGCGGGTCGCGCACGTAGCGCAGCGTCTGCCCGACCCACGGGAGCCCGCGTCGGTACGGGGCGTCCATCGGCTGTGTCATGGGACCTCCAGGAGTGACCTGCATCACGGGTCATCCTGATTCAGGAAGGGCGTCCTGTCAATATCCGCGTATGATGTCGACATGGCGGTGAAGGCAGGGGTCTACGGCGGACGGACGCACGAGGAGCGACGGCGGGAGCGGCGCGAACGGCTGCTCGAGGCTGCCCTCGAGGTGTGGGGCACCGAGGCGGCCGGACCGGTGACGATGACCCGGGTGTGCACGACCGCCGGACTCTCCGAGCGCTACTTCTACGAGCAGTTCACGAACCTCGAGGCGGCGCTCACGGCGGTGCTCGAGGCGGTGGCCGCCGAGATCGCGTCCGCGTCGGTCTCGGCGCTCGAGCAGGCCGAGGGCGACGCCGAGCAGCGGGTGCGCGCCGGTCTCGCGGCCTTCGTGCGCATCCTGACCGACGACCCCCGCAAGGGACGCGTGGCGATGATCGAGTCGGTCGCGCTGCCGGCGCTGCGGGCACGCCGCGCCGAGCTGCTGCGCGACTTCGTGGCGCTCACCGCCCAGGAGTCGCGGTCGCTGCACGGGCCGAGCGCCTGGGACGAGCCCGAGGGCCGACTGGCCGCCACGATGTTCATCGGCGGGATCGCCCAGCTGGTGACCGACTGGCTCGAGGGTGCCGTCGAGGCGGAGCCCGACGACATCGTCGACGCGGCGGTGCACCTCTTCGAGGCCACCGCTCACCGCTGAGGGCGCACTCGTGCCTCCGGACGGGAGGACGAGGGAGTCGTGCTGGTGGTCAGGAGCGGGGTCGAACCGCTGACCTTCCGCTTTTCAGGCGGACGCTCTACCAACTGAGCTACCTGACCGTCGCCCGCGAACGGGCGACCGCCACCTTATCGCACCGGATCGGCGGACCTGAAACCGGTTTGGGTGGGTGCAGCAAGGGGGCCGGACGTCAGACGACGCGCACCGCGTCGTCGAACTCGATGCGCGGGAGGCGCTCCTGCCAGGCGTCCGGGCCGGGGTGGCCGAGGTTCACCACGAGCTGCGACCGCCAGCTCGTGCCGCCCAGGAAGTCACGGTCGACGCCGCCGCGGTCGAAGCCCGCCATGGGTCCGGCGGCCAGGCCGGTCGCGCGCACCCCCATGAGGAAGTAGGCGATCTGCAGGGCGGCGTTGAACTCGGCCTGCTGGAAGCGCATGGCCTCGTCGGCGTCGTACATGTCGCGGGCGCCGGGGAAGGGCGGGAAGAACTCCGGCAGGTGGTCGTGGAAGTCCGTGTCGGCCGCCAGGATCGCGACGAGTGGGGCTGTGGAGGTCTTGGCCTTGTTGCTGCCGCTCATGTGCTCGACGAGACGGGCGCGGGCGTCGGGGCTCTGCACGAGGACGATCCGCAGGGGCTGGTTGTTCATGGCCGTGGGGCCGAACTTGGTCAGCGCGTGGACGGCGCGGATCTCCTCGACCGTCACGGGCTCGTCGGTGAAGGTGTTCGCCGTGCGTGCCTCGCGGAACAGCGTGTCGAGGGCCGTGTCGTCGAGGACGTACTCACTCGTGGTCGTGGAAGTCATGGAACGTTCAACCATCGTGACTCCGCCGAGCATTCCGTCTGTGACGCACCGGACACCGGATCCGGAGCACGAAGAGGGCCCGCGCCTGATGGCGCGGGCCCTCTTCTCGTTCCTCTGCGACCCCGACCGGACTCGAACCGGCGACCTCCGCCGTGACAGGGCGGCGCGCTAACCAACTGCGCCACGGGGCCTTGCAGTGCGGCGTAACCGCGACGGTCACTCTATCCCATGGGGTCGGGCGACCACAAAACGGGGGCTCGCCTACCACCGCACGTCGGCACGCAGCGGGGCGTCCGCATGGCGGGACCGCGCCCGCCAACGGTCGCGGCGCGGTTCGATCGACCCATGAAGCCTCGCCGTCACCGCCGCGCACTGCCCCTCGCCCAGCTGGTCGAGCGCGCGACGTGTGCGGCCGACGAGGTCCGCGCCGAGCTGCACTCCGTGCACGCCGACCCCGACGAGCGCTGGCACGTGCGCCTGCACCACGACGACGACGTCGACGTGTGGCTGATCTCCTGGACCCAGGAGCAGGGCACCCAGCTGCACGGGCACGGCGGGTCGAGCGGTGCCTTCACCGTCGTCTCCGGTGAGCTCGAGGAGACGGTGTGGGACCCCGCCGTCCGCGAGGCCGACGGCGCCACCCGTTCGCGCGGGGACGTCGTCGCCTTCGGCCCCGGGTACGTGCACGACGTGCGCAACGTCCTCCCCGGCACGGCGGTCAGCGTCCACGTCTACTCCCCTCCGCTGGAACGGATGGACTTCTTCGACGTCGAGCCCGACGGCGACGGATCGGCTCGACTCGTCCGGCTCGCCCACGTCTGGACCGACGACCCGGAGATCGAGGCGCCCGCGCGGGATTCCCGGCAGGCCGCCTCGTGAGCGCGCTCGCGTCCGAGCCGCCCCGCCGGGCAGCACGCTTCGCCTCGGTCGACGCGCTGCTCGCCGACGCCCGCAGCCGGCTGGTCCGGGTGAGTCCTCACCAGGCGGCGCACCGCACGAGGGCCGGCGCCCGGCTCGTCGACATCCGCCCGCAGTGGCAGCGTGAGGCCGACGGCGTCGTGCCCGGCGCCCTCCACGTGGAGCGCAACCACCTCGAGTGGCGCCTGCACCCGGAGTCCGGGGCCAGCCTGGCCGAGGCCACGTGGGACGCCGAGTGGATCGTGCTCTGCACGGAGGGCTACACGTCCTCGCTCGCCGCCGCGGCGCTGCGATCGCTGGGCCTGGACGCCACCGACGTGGTCGGTGGGATCCACGCGTGGCGTTTGGCCGGGCTGCCCATGGGTACGGTTCCGATTGCCGATGTCGGTGCGGCCGGGAAGACTGTCGTCCCATGATCGAGTACCGGTCCGTCGGCAAGACCTTCCCCGACGGGACCCAGGCCGTCGCCTCCTTCGACCTCACCATCCCGTCGCGCACGACGACCGTGTTCGTCGGCTCGTCGGGGTGTGGCAAGACCACGCTGCTGCGCATGGTCAACCGCATGGTCGACCCGAGTGCCGGGCAGGTGCTCATCGACGACGTCGACGTCGCGACCTCCGAGCCGGTGCAGCTGCGCCGCAGCATCGGCTACGTCATGCAGCACGCCGGCCTCCTGCCGCACCGCAAGGTCGTCGACAACGTCGCCACCGTGCTGCGGCTCAACGGTGTCGGCAAGGTGGCCGCGCGCGAGCGGGCGCTGGAGGTGCTGCGCACGGTCGGTCTCGACGAGTCCCAGGCGCGCAAGTATCCCGGGCAGCTGTCCGGCGGGCAGCAGCAGCGCGTCGGCGTGGCGCGTGGGCTCGCGGCCGACCCCAACATCCTGCTCATGGACGAGCCGTTCGGTGCCGTCGATCCCATCGTCCGGCTCGAGCTTCAGGGTGAGCTGCGCCGACTGCAGCGCGACCTCGACAAGACCATCGTCTTCGTCACCCACGACATCGACGAGGCGTTCGCACTCGGCGACCAGGTCGTGATCCTCAAGAAGGGCGGCGAGATCGCGCAGGTCGGCGCACCGGCCGACATCCTCGCCGCGCCGGCCGACGACTTCGTCGCCAGCTTCGTCGGCCTCGACAAGGGGGGCCGGTCCCTGCGCGTGGAGGATCGTGACGGCCGCCGTGTCGTCGTCGACGCCTCGGGGCGCCCCGCCGGCGTGCTGGAGGACTGAGCCGTGGAGTGGGCGTGGCAGAACCGCGACATGGTGCTCGAGCTCTTCTGGGCCCACACCTGGCTGAGCCTGGTGCCGATCGTCATCGGCTTCGTCCTGGCCGTGCCCATCGGCTGGTACGCCAGCCGGCACCCGAGGCTGCGCGGCACGCTGCTCGGGGCGGGCAGCGTGCTCTACACGATCCCGTCGCTGGCCCTGTTCGTCACGCTGCCGGGCATCATCGGCACCGGCTTCCTCGACCCGCTCAACGTGGTCGTCGCGCTCAGCCTCTACGCCGTGGCCATCATGGTCCGCACGGCTGCCGACGCCTTCGAGTCGGTCTCCCCGGCGGTGCTCGACTCCGCCACCGCCACCGGCTACTCGTCGCGACAGCGGGGCTTCGGGGTGGAGCTGCCGCTCGCCGGTCCGGTGCTGCTGGCCGGGCTGCGCGTCGTGAGCGTCTCCACGATCAGCCTGGTGAGCGTCGGCGCGCTCATCGGTGTCTCCAACCTCGGGTCGCTGTTCACCAACGGCTACCGGCGTGACTTCCTCACCGAGATCATGGTCGGCCTGGTCGGCATCGTGGTGCTGGCGCTGGTCATCGACGCCCTCCTGGTGCTGGCCGGACGGGTGCTCATGCCGTGGGACCGTGGCAGCAACCGCCCGCAGGGCGGGTTCTGGCGGAGGCTCGCCAGCTCGCGGGCCGAGGCGCTGGCAGGAGGCAACGGATGAGTGTCGTCACCGACGCCGTCGACTGGCTCACCGACGGCGCGAACTGGTCCGGCGAGCGCGGCATCCCGAACCGGGTGGTCGAGCACCTCGGGTACACGAGCCTCACGATCGCGGTCGCCGCGGCGATCGCGGTCCCGCTGGGTCTCTACATCGGCCACACGGGCCGTTTCCGCGGGCTCGCGATCAGCGTCACCGGCGCCCTGCGCGCTCTGCCGACGCTGGGCGTGCTGACCGTCTTCACCCTGCTGCTCGGCATCGGCCTCGGCGCACCGATCCTGGCCCTCGTGGTCCTCGCCGTTCCGCCGCTGCTGGCCGGCGCCTACTCCGGTGTCGAGTCGGTCGATCCCCAGACGGTCGACGCCGCACGCGCTCAGGGCATGACGGAGTGGCAGATCCTCACCAAGGTCGAGGTCCCGCTGGGCCTGCCGCTCGTCGTCGGAGGCTTCCGGGCCGCCACGCTGCAGGTGGTGGCCACGGCCACGGTCGCCGCCTACGTCTCGCTCGGCGGGCTCGGCCGCTTCATCTTTGACGGCCAGGCCGTCCGCGACTACCCCCAGATGGTGGGCGGGTCCGTGGTGGTCGTCGTCCTGGCGCTCCTGCTCGACGGCCTGTTCGCCGGTGCGCAGGGTGCTGCCGCCCGAAGCGCCCGCCCGACGCGGGGCGCCGGCTCCTCGCACGATGACACCATCGAGACAGCCACCGCCCAGACCTCCACCACCCAGACTCCCACCACCTGAGCACGACCACCCCCTAGGAGAGACATGTCCGTGCACAAGATCGGGATCGGCGCCGCCCTCGCGGCTGCCGCCCTCACCCTCACCGCCTGCGGCGGTGACCCCACGGAGGCCGGCGCGTCCGACTCCGACACGATCGTCGTCGGCTCGGCCGACTTCACCGAGGCCGAGATCGTCGCCGAGATCTACGCCCAGGCCCTCGAGGCCAAGGACGTCAAGGTCGAGAAGAAGCTGCGCATCGGTGCGCGCGAGGCCTACATCCCCGCGCTCGAGGGTGGCGAGATCGACCTCATCCCCGAGTACACCGGCAACCTGCTGCTCTACTTCGACAAGGACGCCACGGCCACCGAGCCAGGTGCGGTCGAGGACGCGCTCGACGACGCGCTGCCGGACGAGCTCGAGACGCTCGAGCCCGCCCCGGCCGAGGACAAGGACTCCTACAACGTCACCCGGGAGCTCTCCGAGTCCGAGGGCATCACCTCGATCGGCGACCTCGCCAAGCTCGGCACGGTCAAGGTCGGCGCGAACCCCGAGTTCGAGACCCGGCCCTACGGCGTCCCCGGCCTGAAGAAGGTCTACGGCGCCAAGGACGTGGAGTTCACGCCCATCAGCGACGCCGGTGGACCGGCCACGATCAAGGCGCTCAAGGACGGTGACGTCGACGTCGCGAACATCTACTCGACGACGCCCTCGATCAAGGCCAACGACCTCGTGACCCTCGAGGACCCGGAGAACCTGATCGCGGCACAGAACATCATCCCGCTGATCAACGACGCGAAGTCCAGCGACGTGGTCGAGGACGCTCTCGACGCGGTCTCGGCCGAGCTGACGACCGAGGACCTCATCGAGCTCAACGGCCGTGTCGACGGCGACGAGAAGGCCTCGGCCGCCACCGTCGCCAAGGAGTGGTTGGAGGAGAAGGGCCTCATCTGATCGATCGGACCCGTGTCACGGCCCGGCACCCGCGTGGGTGCGGGGCCGTGGTGCGTCCGGCCTCGGTTCGGTGCGCCCCGGACGCGCCAGGGAGTGTGGCACCCTGTGACCCGTGCCACATGCTCACGTCAACGGGATCTCGTTCCACTACACCGACTCCGGCGAGCCGTCGCCCGGTGCGCCGACGCTGGTGATGGGCCACGGCCTGCTGTTCAGCGGCTGGATGTTCCACCCGCAGGTGGCGGCGCTGAGGGACCGCTACCGCTGCATCACGGTGGACTGGCGCGGACAGGGGGACACCCCGGCCGCAGCGGACCGCGCTGCCGACATGGACTCGCTCACGGGGGACCTGGTGTCGCTGCTCGACCACCTGGGCCTCGACGCGGTGCACTACGCCGGTCTGTCGATGGGCGGGTTCGTGGGCATGAGGCTCGCGGCCCGGCACCCGGACCGGGTGCTCTCGCTCGTGCTCCTCGACACCAGCGCCGGTCCCGAGGACCCCGAGAAGGTCGCCCAGTACCGCACCCTGGCGCGGGTCTACCGCTGGCTCGGCATGGGGCCGGTGCGCTCGAAGGTCGAGCCGATCATGTTCGGCCCGGACCTGCTGGGCTCGTCGCGGCGCGACGAGGTCGTCGGCCCGTGGATGGCGAAGCTGGCCACGGTCGACCGCCGAGGCATGCGCGCGGCGATCCTCGGGGTGACCGATCGCGACCCGATCGCTCCGGAGCTGGGCCGGATCGAGGCGCCGACCCTGGTGATCGTGGGGGAGGACGACGTGGCCACGCCGGTGGCCAAGGCCGAGGCGATCGTGGCCGGCATCGCCGCTGCTCGCCTCGAGGTCGTGCCGAAGGCGGGGCACTCGAGCACCATCGAGCAGCCCGAGGCCGTGACGGCGCTGATCGAGTCGTTCCTGGCCGACCAGGTCTGACGTCGGCGTCAGCCGGCTCGGGCGATGCGGATGTGTCGTCCGGTGCGGTGGGTGCGCAGGGTGCGGCCGATGTCGTGGGTGGTGGGGTCGATGGTGAAGTACCCCTGGTGCACGAGGGCATGGCACCGGGGACACAATCCGATCAGGTTGGCCAGGTCGGTGGTGCCGCCGTGGGACCAGTACTCGACGTGATGCACGTGCACGATGGGTCCCCAGCACCCGAGCCCGCCGCAGCGTCCGCCTTGGCGGGCGACGACGGCCTTGCGCTGGGCGGGGGTCGCGAGCCGTGCGGTGCGGCCGACATCCAGCACGGAGTGCTTGCCGGCGGTCAGGATCGGGGTGAGCGCGCTGTCGCAGAGCATCTGCTGGAGCTGGGCCGGGCCGATGGTCCCGAACCCGGCGAGGTCAGCGGTCGTGGTGTCGACGTCGTCGGCCAGGTCAGCCAGGTCGAGCGTCATGGAGACGTGGGGTCGGACTCCCTTGTCCTGCGGAAGTCCGGACTCGAGGATGCTGCTGAGCATCTGGTCGAGTGCGGTGACGCGGCGTTCGTTGACGGGTCGGTCGTCCTCGGCGCAGGTGGGTGCAGACAGGGACTGCAGGACGGTCTTGAGCTTGGCACCGGTGTCGAACGGCAGGAAACCGGTGACATGAAACCCCTCGCCGACGGCCGAGAGCTTGATGTCGTGCTTGGCCATGCCCTTGATCCAGGCCTCGTCGAGGTCGTCCGGGTGCGCAGCGTCGCGGAGCTTCTTGACCGCCTGGCGCATCTTCTTGGGCTCGGCCTTCGCCGCGAGGTCCAGCATCCAGTCCATCGAGACCTCCACGACCGCCGGGTCGATGTGACGACTCGCGTAGGTGAACGCATCCACATGATCGAGTGACACGGCGCCCGCGCTGGCCAGATCGGCGAGCTCGGGCATGTCGTTCAGCGTCCGCGCGGAGCGAGTGAGCTGGGCGGCGTCCTTGGTGTCGAGGTGCAGCTGGTCGCGCAGCCAGTTCTTCACGTTCGAGCAGCCCTCGGCCTCGTGGTCGCCGTGCTCGGCCATCTCGGCGACTAGCTCGACCTTCGCCGCATCGATCGAGTTCTGCACGACCTGCAGCAGCCGCAGCGCATCAGTGGTCGTGGGGTACTCACGCAACACACGCGCAGCAGTGGCGAGCTGCTCGGCGACGTGCTGCGTGGTCATGAGTCCAGGTTACCGAACACGTGAGCGATACTACAGGGTCGAAAGTCCCGAAAAGTCCTGCAATGGCAGCATTCTTCCTCTGTGCGCGATGTCGCGCACATGAGCCATCCGACCCGTCGCTGAGCCTCAGCCGACGACGGTCCAGGGCTGGCGTGGGAGGGACGCGGGGTCGAAGGACGCGAGCAGGTCGGACGGGGTGTCACCGCTCAGGCCGAGCGACGCCGTGATCATGGCCCAGGCCTGGTCGCGGCCGAGCTCGCGGAGCGTGACCGCCCCGTCGCGCTTGGCCAGGCGGACGCCCTGGGTGTTCACGGCGAGCGGGACGTGCGCGTACGTCGGCTGGGCGTGGCCGAGCAGCGAGGCGAGGTAGGCCTGGCGCGGCGCCGACGTCAGCAGGTCGTCGCCGCGCACCACCTGGTCCACGTCCTGTGCCGCGTCGTCGACCACGACGGCCAGGTTGTAGGCCGGTACGCCGTCGTTGCGACGCAGGACGAAGTCGTCCAGGGCGCCCTCGACGTCGCCGTGGAGCTCGTCGTGCACGGTCCACGTGGGCGCCGCGGACCGCAGCCTCAGGGCCGCCGGCCGCTCGGCGGCGCGAGCGGTGCGTTCGTCGGCGGTCAGGTCGCGGCAGGTCCCCGGGTAGGCACCGGGTGGCAGGTGGGGTGCGCTCGCCGCCTCCTGCACCTCGCGACGGGTGCAGAAGCACGGATAGGTCAGGCCCGCCGACTCGAGGGTGGCGATGGCGGCGTCGACGACGTCGCGTCGTTCGCTCTGGCGCACGGCGGGTCCGTCCCAGTCGATCCCGAGGGCGCGCAGGTCGGCCAGCTGCTGCTCCTCGGAGCCGGCGCGGACGCGGTCGAGGTCCTCGACGCGCATCAGGAAGCTGCGCCCGGTGGAGCGGGCGAACAGCCAGGCGAGGAGCGCGGTGCGGAGGTTACCGACGTGCAGGTCGCCGGACGGCGAGGGAGCGAAGCGTCCGGCGGGCATCGTCCGAGTATGTCGGACGGGTCTCGAGGTGGCGCACGATCATGGTCACGAGCTGGTGGGCCCCGAGCAGGAAGACGGCGCCGATGGCGAGAGTGAGGACGAGGCTGAGGAAGGTGAGGAGGACGGCGACCATGGGGTCATCGTAGGTCGAGAACTACACGCTTCCAACTCGAGTTTCCGCAGGTCAGGGTCTATTCCTGGAAAAGAGCCCAAATGTGACCAAGATCACACCGAGATGCTTCGGGTGAGGGGAGATCTGGTACCCCCTACGGGATTCGAACCCGCGCTACCGCCTTGAAAGGGCGGCGTCCTAGGCCGCTAGACGAAGGGGGCGCGGCCGCCCCAGCATACGGGGCCACGAAGGCCGACGGGACGCACCCCTCACCCCGCGTGCGCCACCCGACGGCCGTGGAGCGCTCGGGCAGGATGGACCCGTGGTGGAGATGAGCGAGGACCGGTTCGACGAGCTGGTCGAGGCCGCGTTCGCGCAGGTGCCCCCCGAGCTGACGTCGATGCTCGACAACGTGGTGCTGTTCGTCGAGGACGACGCCCCGCCCGAGGACCCCGACCTGCTGGGGCTCTACGACGGCGTGGCGCTCACCGAGCGCGACACCGCCTACGGGGGCGTCCTGCCCGACCGCATCACGATCTACCGCAACCCCACCCTCGCGATCTGCGACACCGAGGACGACGTGGTGCACGAGGTCGGCATCACCGTGGTGCACGAGATCGCGCACCACTTCGGCATCGACGACGCACGGCTGCACGAGCTCGGCTATGCCTAGCCGGGTCCGCCGCGCGGGCGAGCGCTACGTCACCGAGGGCGAGGGCGTGCGCACGCTCCACTCGTTCTCCTACGGCGCGCACTACGACCCCGACAACGTGGCGTTCGGCCCTCTGGTGGCGATCAACGAGGAGCACGTCGAGCCCGGCCGCGGGTACGACGCCCACCGCCACGCCGACGTCGAGATCGTCACCTGGGTGCTCGAGGGGGCGCTCGCGCACCGCGACACCACCGGCCACGCGGGCACGATCGCGCCGGGCGTGGCGCAGCGGCTGAGCGCCGGCGGGGGGGCCGAGCACGCCGAGCTGAACGCCTCCCCGACCGAGCCGCTGCGATTCGTGCAGATGATGCTGCGCTCGCGCCACGACGCCGCACCGCAGTACGCCTCCGCGGAGGTGCCGGAGGAGCCCGGGCTCCATCTGACCGTGCCCGTCCATGCCGACGCCGAGCTCCTCGTGGCGCGTCCTCGGGCCGACGGGCCGCTGGAGGTCACCGGTGCCGCGAAGGTCCTCGTCCACGTCACGCGCGGCCAGGTGGTGGCTGACGGCGTCCGCCTCGGACCGGGCGACGAGCTCCGCGCGACCGACGTCGAACGCGTCCTCGTCGCCGGTGACGGCGAGGCACTGGTCTGGCGACTGCCCGACCCGCGCTGAGGAGCCGGACGAGGCGCCACCCCTGGGTCGTTGACGTCTGCAACCATCCCGGGTGGAGGTCCGCCCTCCCGCCGCTCTAGTCTGAGCGGGTGAAGGGTTGGAGCGAGCACCAGCGGGCGGTCGACAGGTTGCTCGGCTCTTATGCCGCGATCCCGGCCGGCGCCCCGGTCCGCCTCGCCAAGCGCACGTCCAACCTGTTCCGCCCGCGCGCCGACCCGGGCGTCCCCGGTCTCGACGTCGACGGTCTCGACGGCGTCGTCGCGATCGACGTCGGCGAGCGCACCGCCGACGTCCAGGGCATGTGCACCTACGAGGACCTGGTCGACGCCACCCTCCCGCACGGTCTGATCCCCTACGTGGTCCCGCAGCTGCGCACCATCACGCTCGGCGGTGCCGTCACGGGGCTCGGCATCGAGTCGACGTCGTTCCGCAACGGCCTCCCGCACGAGTCGGTCCTGGAGATGGACGTGCTCACCGGCGCGGGGGAGATCGTCACCTGCAAGCCCGGCGACGCGCTGTTCGACGCCTTCCCCAACTCCTACGGCAGCCTCGGCTACGCCACGCGCCTGCGCATCCGCCTCGAGGCCGTGCCGCCCTACGTCGCGCTGCGCCACGTCCGCCTCGACGACGCCGCCGACGCTGCGACGATGCTGGGCGACGTCGCCGAGTCCGGCAGCTGGCACGGCGAACCGGTCCACGGGCTCGACGCCACCGCCTTCGCGCCCGACGAGGTGTACGTGACGCTGGCCCGGTTCACCGAGGAGCCCGGTCCGACGTCGGACTACACCGGACAGGACGTGTTCTACCGCTCGCTCCAGCGCCGCGAGACCGACCGCCTCACGATGTACGACTACCTGTGGCGCTGGGACACCGACTGGTTCTGGTGCTCGGCCGCCTTCGGTGCCCAGAACCCGTGGGTGCGACGTGCCTGGCCCCGACGCTGGCGACGCTCCGACGTCTACCACCGGATCATCGCGCTCGACGCGAAGGTCGGCGTCAGCCGGCTGCTCGACCGCGTGAAGAAGGTCCCTGGCCGCGAGAAGGTCATCCAGGACGTGGAGGTCCCGGTGGCCGCGGTCCCGGAGTTCCTCTCCTGGTTCGACGCCGAGGTCGGCATGCGGCCGGTGTGGCTGTGCCCGCTGCGCACCACCCGTTCCTGGCCCGGCTACCCGCTGCGTCCGGGCGAGACGTACGTGAACCTGGGCTTCTGGGGCACCGTCGTCGTGCCGGCGGGCTCTCCCGACGGTCTGGTGAACCGGCGCATCGAGGAGCACGTGCACACCCTCGGCGGCCACAAGTCGCTGTACTCCGAGGCCTTCTACGACGAGGCGACCTTCGCCGACCTGTACGGGACCGCGGCGCTCGACGCCGTGCGCGCCGAGCACGACCCCGAGGGGCGACTCAGCTCCTTGTACGAGAAAGCCGTGAGGAACTCATGAGTATCATCACGCGGGACACCGACACCCTCACCATCGCCGGCGCCGTCGAGCGCCTCATGCGCGACGGCATGCCCTTCCGCTTCGAGGCCTACGACGGCAGCAGCGCCGGGCCCGAGGACGCCGACATCACCGTCCGCCTGCGCACCGAGCGCGGACTGGCCTACCTGATGACCGCCCCCGGGGACCTCGGCTTCGGCCGCGCCTTCGTGGCCGGCGACCTCGAGATCGAGGGCGTGTCGCTGGCCAACCCCTACGACCTGATGACCCTGGTGCAGAGCCGCCTGCGGCTCAAGGTGCCCGGCCCGGCCGAGCTGCTGCAGATCGTCCGCAGCCTCGGTCTGTCGAACCTCAAGCCGCCGCCGCCTCCACCGGAGGAGCACCTGCCGCGCTGGCGCCGGGTGGTGGAGGGGATGCGGCACAGCAAGGCGCGCGACGCCGAGGCGATCCACCACCACTACGACGTGTCCAACCGGTTCTACGAGCTGGTGCTCGGCCCGTCGATGACCTACACCTGCGCCGTCTTCCCCACCGAGGACGCCACGCTCGAGCAGGCCCAGTTCGAGAAGTACGACCTGGTGTGCCGCAAGCTCGGGCTCGGTCCGGGCGACCGGCTCCTCGACGTCGGCTGCGGCTGGGGCGGCATGGTGCGCCACGCCGCCGAGCACTACGGCGTGAAGGCCCTCGGCGTCACGCTCAGCGAGCAGCAGGCGCAGTGGGCGCAGCAGGCGATCAAGGACCAGGGCCTGGACCACCTGGCCGAGGTGCGGTTCAGCGACTACCGCGACGTGGGCGAGAGCGACTTCGACGCCGTGTCGTCCATCGGCCTGATGGAGCACATCGGCGTGCGCAACTACCCCGACTACTTCGCCTTCCTCCAGGGGAAGCTGCGGGTCGGGGGTCGCATGCTCAACCACTGCATCACCCGGCGCGACGGGTCGCTGTCGCCGAAGGCGGGCGCGTTCATCGACCGCTACGTCTTCCCCGACGGCGAGCTGGCCCCGGTCGGCACGATCGTGTCGGCCATGCACGACCACGGGCTCGAGGTGCGCCACGTCGAGGACATCCGCGAGCACTACGCCCTCACCCTGCAGGGCTGGTCGCAGAACCTCGAGGAGCACTGGGACGAGGCGCTCGGCGAGGTCAGCCTCGGCATCGCCAAGGTGTGGGGCCTCTACATGGCCGGCTCGCGCCTCGCCTTCGAGCGCAACGAGATCGGCCTGCACCAGGTGCTGGGCGTGAAGGTCGGGCCCGACGGCGACGCCCACATGCCGCTGCGACCCACCTGGGGCAGCTGAGCCTCAGAGCCGGCTGACGTTCTCCCCGTCGGCCACGCCCCGGGTGTCGAAGAGGCGCTGGGCGGTGTCGGCGAGGTGCTCGACATCGAGGTCACGGTGGTTCTGCAGCAGCACGCTGACGTCGCTCGAGCGAAGCGCCTCGTCGAGGTCCGCGGCCCGATCGACCTCGGTGCCGCCCGGGCGCCAGCTCTCCACGTACGGATCGAAGTAGCGCAGCGTCGCGCCCTTCGCGCGCAGCAGCTCGGCCAGCGGCGTGGCCGGCGACTCGCGCTGGTCGGCGATGTTGGGCTTGTAGGTGACGCCGATCAGGAGGACC
This sequence comes from Aeromicrobium sp. WCS2018Hpa-31, assembly GCF_031843905.1. Classification (NCBI taxonomy): domain Bacteria; kingdom Bacillati; phylum Actinomycetota; class Actinomycetes; order Propionibacteriales; family Nocardioidaceae; genus Aeromicrobium; species Aeromicrobium sp. WCS2018Hpa-31. Next base: position 332,832 of record NZ_JAVTJF010000002.1, read on the forward strand.
GTCGAGCCGCGGAGGGCCTTGCTGTCCTTGTTGAGGAGGTCGGTGATGCGGTCCACGACGTAGCGCGGCATGCCGAGGTTGATGGTCTGCGCGAGCTCGACGAACTGGAACGGGTAGCCGAGGTCGGTACGCACCTTGTAGGACAGGTAGTTCGGGTCGATCGGGATGCAGTGACCGCCGACGCCGGGCCCGGGGTAGAAGGCCTGGAACCCGAACGGCTTGGTCGCCGCCGCGCGGATGACGTCCCAGAGGTCGATGTCCATCTCGTGGCAGAACCGCGCCATCTCGTTGACCAGGGCGATGTTGATGTGGCGGTACGTGTTCTCGAGGAGCTTCGTGGTCTCGGCCTCGCGGGTGCCCTTGCTGGGGACCACGGTGTCGATGAAGCGCTCGTAGAGCGCCACGGCGCGCTCGGTGCAGGCGGGGGTGAGGCCGCCGACGACCTTCGGCGTGTTCTGGATGCCGTACGTCGGGTTGCCCGGGTCGACGCGCTCGGGGCTGAACGCGAGGTGGAAGTCCTCGCCGGCGACGAGGCCTGCTGTCTCCAGGATCGGGCGGACGACGTCCTCGGTGGTGCCGGGGTACGTCGTGGACTCGAGCACGACGAGCTGCCCGGGGCGCAGGTTGCGCGCGATGGCTCCCGTCGCACCTGTCACGGCGCCGAGGTCGGGCTCGCCGCTCTCGGACAGGGGGGTGGGCACGCAGATGACCACGGCGGACGCCTCGGACAGGGACGCCTCGTCGGTCGTGGCGCGGAAGCCGAGGGAGAGCATCTCCTTCACGTCGGCATCACTGAGGTCGTCGATGTGGCTGGTGCCCGCGTTCAGCGATTGGACGAGGTGCGCGGCAACGTCGAAGCCGACCACGCTCAGTCCCGAGCGTGACGCCTGCTGCGCGAGCGGGAGGCCGACGTAGCCGAGGCCGATGATGGTCAGGTCGTGACTCACAGGGTTCCCTTCGAGAGTTGAACTGCCACAGCCTAACGGACTCTCAGCGACGCCCGAACGAGCCGTCGCCCACCGCGGACAGCGCCCGCTCGAGCTGCTCGCGGGCACTGCGGACGAACGTGACCGTGAGGTGGGTGCCCTGGCGGTACACCAGGACGTCACCGATGACGGCGGGGCAACGCCGGCCGTCGGGGCAGACGACGTCGGTGAGGTCGACGACCCCTACGCCGGCCCGCGCGGCGGCCTCCTGCTGCGCCGGTGCTCCCGAGCCACTCCGTCCCTCGTCGAGGTCGAAGGAGCACGACCGCAGGTCGTCGACGTTCTCCGCCACGCACTCGTAGACCGGGATGGTGGAGGGCCGTGGGTTGTCCAGCAGCACGGCCACGGGAATGCCGCGATCGGTGAGACGGCCCCAGATCGAGGTCAGGCCGTCCACCATGGCGTCCTGCGAGGCCCGCTTCGAGGCGACGTCGGCGAGTGCCGTGTTGCGTCCGCCAGAGGTGAGGACGAGATCGGGGTCGAGGCCCTCGATCGTGCGCAACGCCTCCTGGCCCCAGGTGCGGCACGAGCGATCGGCCTCGCCGCCGGTGGAGAGGTAGGAGTCGGTGAACGTGCAGGCCGACTTCGTGATCTGCAGCAGACGCCACCCCTCGTCGGAGGCGATGTCGGCGAGCACGGGCTGCCACTGGCCGATCTTGGAGTCGCCCACGATGACGACTGTCCGGTCGGCGTCGGTGTCGCCCCAGGCGCACACCTCGACGTCGTCGTCGTCCGCCGCGACCTGGCACTCGGGCTTCTCGTCGTAGAAGGCGGGCCGGTCGTCGCTCGCGTCCTGTGGCAGCGGTCGTACCCGGTCGAGGCGGCGCTGGTCCGCGGGGTCGGAGGCCTCGGCGGACGGGTCGAGGAGGGCACGGGCACCTTGCGCCTGCTGCGGCGTGGCCCGCTCCAAGCCGGACACGCCCGGTGCCAGCACCAGGACGAGACCCAGGGCGACACCGACGCTGGTGAGCACGGCACCCAGCTGCAACGACCGCACGTCGGGCCGGAACCGCGCTCCGAAGCGGATGGGGTTCTCGACGTACCGCAGGCTCAGCCAGGCCGGGACGACGCTGAGGAGCGTGAGGACGACGCCGTGCCGGATGCTGAAGCCGTCGATCAACGCCTCGCCGGCCACCAGCACGGGCCAGTGCCACAGGTAGAGGGAGTAGGAGAGTCCGCCGAGCCACACCAACGGCTTCAGGCTCAGCAGGGCGCCGGGACCGCCCCGGGTGGGCACCACGCCGCTCGCGAGCATCGCGGCGGTCCCGAGCACCGGGACCAGGGTCGCCACGCCCGGCCACGTGGTGCTGCCGTCGAACGCCAGCGCCGCGTACCCGACCGAGAGCAGGCCCGCCCAGCCCAGCGCAGCCCTCGCGACCGCCGGCACCCGGTGCACCTTGGGGGCGGCCAGGGCGAGGAGACCGCCGACAGCCAGCTCCCAGGCGCGCGTGGTGGAGACGAAGAACGCCGGGGCCGGATCGGTCCGCGACAGGTGCACGGCCCAGGCGAACGAGACCAGCGCCACGAGTGCCAGCACGAGGAAGGCTCCGCGCAGCACCCGCTTCCGCACGAGCAGAGCCATGAGGAGCAGCAGGACGGGCCACACCAGGTAGAACTGCTCCTCCACGGCCAGCGACCAGAAGTGCTGGACCGGGGACGCGCCGACGTCCTCCGCGAGGTAGTCGACCGAGCGGTCGGCCAGACGCCAGTTCACGACGTAGAGGGCGGCCGACACGATGTCGCCGCCGAACGCCCCGCGCTGGGTGAGCGGGAGCGCGAACCAGGTGACGGCCGTCGAGAAGAGCAGCACCAGCGCGCTTGCGGGAAGCAGGCGACGGGCGCGGCGGGCCCAGAATCGACCGAGCCGGACCCGACCGCTGCGGGTGAGCTCTCGGGCGAGCAGGCCCGTGATGAGGAACCCGGAGAGCACGAAGAAGACGTCGACACCGACGAAGCCGCCGGCGAACCACGGCAGGCCGGCGTGGAACGCGAGGACCGTGCCGATCGCGATCGCGCGCATGCCCTCGACGTCGAGGCGCTGCTGGTGCGTCTCCTCCACGCGACCCTGCGTGGCGGGCTGGTCTGACACGGTCGACGTCCTCGTCCTCGGGTTCGGGCCGTCACGAAGCGTACCCAACGGCCCGCGAGGCTCCGCCACATCGGACGAGGGGTCGGCGTGTTCGCCGTCCGGGAGACGGAAGGTAGAGTCGAGACCGGTCCCGCGCCCGCCACTGGAAGGTCCCTCGTGCCCCTCGCCGTGCGATCGTCGCTCGTCCGTGCCCGTCTCGCCAGGCCCGTCGCTCGGGTGTTGGACGGCACCCAAGGTGCCGACGCCCTCGTCGCCGCGGCCGGGCGTGGTCCGCGAGCCCGCCGCGCCGTGCTCACGGAGCTGAGACGCCGGGTCCTCGCCGAACCCTCGCTCGAGGCGCTTCGTCGAGCGGAGCCCGTCCTCCACCAGGTGGGAGGCGGTGAGGCGGTGCTGCGCGAGCTGCGCACCGCCGTGGCAGACGCGCACCCGCGTCTCGCCTACCCGCTCGCCGAGCACCTCCGTGGTCTGCTCGACACCGATCGCACCATCGTGACGGCCGAGATCCTCGAGCGGCTCAAGGCACGAGACGACTTCACCGGCACGTCCCTCGACCCCGTGATCGAGGGCGTGCTGCTCCCCGTCAAGCGCGAGATCGCGCTCGCGATGATGCCGTGGGTGCGCGACCACGCCGCGCACCAGGGCGACATCGACGTCGCGCGTCTCCTGGCCGTGGTCGAGCACCTCACCGACGAGTCCCGCGATCCCCTCGACGTCCTCGGCGGTGTCCAGGACGACGCCGATGCCCTGCTGGTGCTGCGCATCGCCATCGCGGTCCACAGCGCCGAGGTGGTCCAGTCGCTCCTGCGCTCGCGAGGATCGGAGGGTCTGCGGCCTCGTCAGCTCTCGCGCGCGGCGGCGCTCCTCTGGCGGCTCGGCGACGTCGAGCTCGCCGTCGACTGCGCGCAACAGCTCGTCGACGACACCGGGAACATCGGCAAGCGCGCCCGTCTCATCGTGGCAGAGCGGGACTCGTTCGCGATGATGGACAGCGACTGGCGTCCTCCTGCGGCCGCGCCCCGCAGTGCGACCGCGACGCCGCGCAAGGTCGTGCACGCCATCCAGAATTCCCTGCCGCACCGAGTGACGGGCTCGGCCAACCGCACTCACGGGCTGCTGTCGGGCCTGGTGAGGCACGGCTACGAGATCGATGCGCTCACGCCCCCCGGGTTCCCATTGAACGACGTCACGTCCGGCGCCCGGGCCGAGCTCGCCGCCCAGCACGAGATCGATGGTGTGCGCTACCACCACCTTCTCGAGCACGACGAGGCCATGCCCGTCTACCCGCTGCCGGACTACATCGCGTCGTACGCGTCGAGCCTGCGCGACCTCGCGGAGCGCAGCGGTGCGTCGCTCATCCATTCGGCGAGCAACGCCTACAACGCGCTCGCTGCCTCAGTGGCGGCGCGTTCGCTCGGGCTCCCGCACATCTACGAGGTCCGAGGACTCAACGAGGAGGGGCGACGCTCGCTCATCCCGGAGTACGAGTTCACGCCGCAGTACCGCTTCGCCAAGCACATCGAGACCCTGGCCGCGCAGGAGGCCGACCACGTCATCGCCATCACCGAGGGTCTGCGCGACACGCTCGTCGAGCGAGGGATCCCCGCGGAGAAGATCGAGGTCGTGCCCAACGGCGTCGACACGTCGCGGTTCTCGCCCCTGGAGCGCGACCCCGACCTCGAGGCCCGCTACGGGCTCGAGGGGAAGACGGTGATCGGCTACATCGGCTCGCTCAACTGGTACGAGGGTCTGCCGCTCCTGCTGGAGGCAGTCAGCCGGATCCGCGACGACCACCCGGACCTGAGAGTCATGATCGTCGGTGGCGGCAGCGAGGCCTCACGACTCGAGGAGGTGCGGTCCGAGCTCGGCCTGGAGGACATCGTCCTGCTCCTCGGCAAGATCCCGTTCGACCAGGTCGAGGCGCACTACTCCCTGGTCGACATCGCGCCGATCACGAGGCTGTCCTCGCCGGTGACGGAGATCGTGTCGCCCCTGAAGCCCTTCGAGGCGCTGGCGATGGGCAAGCCGCTCGTCACGTCCGACGTGGCGGTGCTGAAGGAGTTCGTGAACGGCACGAACGGGTTGCTGTTCCGCAAGGACGACGTGGAGTCCCTCGCCGAGGTCCTCGATCGTGTGGCGGGTGACGAGACTTTGCGCGCCTCGCTCGCCGAGGAGGGTCGCCGCTGGGTGATCGCGAACCGCGACTGGGACGTCCTCTCCGGACGGGTCACGGCACTGTACGAACGTCTCGGCGCGAGCTGAGGCCGCTCAGCGGTCGCGAAGCCAGCCGTCGATCACGCGCGCGATGCGCTCGCCGGCCCGGCCGTCCCAGAGCGGCGGCGTGCCGCGGTCCTCGTCGCCTCCGGCGAGGACCCGCTCGAGCGCCGGGACCACCGTGTCGAGCGTGACGAGCTCGTTGGTGCCGTGCGTGATGGTCACAGGTCGCTCGGTGTTGGGACGCAGCGTCAGGCACGGGACGCCCAGGATCGTCGTCTCCTCCTGGACGCCGCCGGAGTCGGTGACCACGGCACGGGCGCCACGGACGAGGCTCATGAACTCCACGTAGCCGAGTGGGTCGGTGATCGTGACGTTCGGGTGCTCGTCGAGGCCGGCAGTCACGAGACGGGCACGACCACGGGGGTGCAGGGGGATGAAGAGGGCAAGTCGGTCGGCCACCTGGTGGAGTCGCTCCACGATGACCTTGACCAGGTCCGGATCGTCGACGTTGGCCGGACGGTGCAGCGTCGCCACCGCGTAGTCGGACTCGATGCCCCACTCGGTGCGGGCGGCATCGGCGTCGAAGGCCTCGAGGTTGGCGAGCAGGGTGTCGATCATCGGGTTGCCCACCAGGTGGACGCGCCCGGCGTCCACCCCCTCGGTGCCGAGGTGGGAGTTCGCGTCGGGGCTGGTGGTGAAGAGCAGGTCGGCGAGAGCGTCGGTGACGACCCGGTTCACCTCCTCGGGCATGGTGCGGTCGAAGCTGCGCAGCCCGGCCTCGACGTGCGCGACGGGCAGGTGCAGCTTCGCGGCCACGAGCGAGGCCGCGACCGTCGAGTTGACGTCGCCGTAGACCACGACGAGCCGCGGCTGCCGCTCCAGGAAGAGCTGCTCGAGCGCCACCATCACCTTGGCCGTCTGCTCGGCGTGGCTCCCGGATCCGACACCGAGGTTGACGTCGGGCTGAGGCAGGGACAGCTGGCGGAAGAAGACGTCGGACATCGCGTCGTCGTAGTGCTGTCCGGTGTGCACGAGGAGCTGCGGGACGCCGCGCCGCTTGAGTGCCGCGATGACCGGCGCGGCCTTCGGGAAGTTCGGGCGCGCGCCGGTGATGTGGACGACAGGTGACGTGGTCACGGGGTGGTGCTCCTCGTTCGGGGACCGGGTGCTGCCACCCTAACGAGTGACACGCGGATCCCCGCGCCGCTCCCTGTAGCGTGGCGGTGCCCGTGCCGGTGCCCGCCGAGGAGGAACAGGTGCAAGAGGACGTTTCCGCGGTCGATGCTCGCGTGCTCGCCCAGCTTGCACGCACCACCTCGCCGGGTGCGCTGGCCCGTGCTGCGCTGCGACGCGACCTCGTCGGCGCCGATGCCGTCCTCGAGGTGCTCGGCGACGACCCTGACGCGTTGGCCAACCGGGCACTCCTGGCCTTCGGTGGGGTCTCGGCCGACCTCCGGGCCGGCCTCGAACTCCATGCCCGTGCACTGGCCGCCCGTGGTGCAGGCTCGGGCATCGAGCACCTCGACCTCGCCCTGCAGGCGGCTGTCGTGCTCGGCGACGACTCCCGGGCACGCGAGCTCCTCGCCGAACGGGGAGTGGACCCGTGGGTGGCGTGGGCTGCCGAGGTCGACCTGACCGCTGGGCACGACGGGTGGCTCGAGCGGCTCAACGCTCCCTTCGTCGACGCCGGTCTGGAGCCGGTGAGGGTCGCAGCCGGTGACGGATCAGCCTTTGACCGACTGACGTCCGCCGTTCCCGACGTCGTGGAGGACGGCCCGCTGGTCAGTGTGGTCGTGTCGGTGTTCCGCCCCGGCCCGAGCTTCGAGCCGGCGGTCCAGTCGCTGCTGGCCCAGACGTGGCGTCCCCTCGAGGTGCTGCTCGTCGACGACGCCAACGACCCGGCCGACGCCGCACGCATCCTCGATCTCGCCGCCACCGACGACCGCGTCCGCATCCTGCGGCAGGACGTCAATGGCGGCACCTACCGGGGCCGCAACCGCGCGCTGCGGGAGGCGCGGGGGGAGCTCTTCGGCTTCCAGGACGCCGACGACTGGATGCACCCCCGTCGCCTGGAGCGTCAGGTCCGTGAGCTCCAGGCGCACGAGCACCTCGTGGCCGTCTCCTCACGCGCCGTGCGCCTCCACGAGGACCTGCGGATCACCAGGGTGGGCGCGCCGCCCTTCACCCTCAACCTGCCGTCGTTGCTCGTGCGCCGAGAGCCGGTCGTGCGCCGTCTCGGCGGCTTCGACCCGGTCCGGAAGGCCGCCGACCTGGAGTTCGTCCGTCGGCTGGAGACCGTCTTCGGGCCCGAGGCAGCCCGGACGCTCGAGGAGCCGCTCACGCTCTACCAGCTGAGCCACGGCTCGCTCTCCCGAGCGGACTTCCGGTTGTCGTGGCACCACCCCTCGCGCCACGCCTACCACAGCGGCTTCTCGCGCTGGCACCGTCGAACGTCGGCGCGCGACCTTCGGCTCGACCCCGACGGACCGCGACCGTTCGCCGCTCCGGCACACCTTGGAGGACCCGACGCGGACCAGCGGGTTGCCGTGGCGGTGTGGGCGGACCTGCGCGAGCGTGGCCCCGGCGGGCGCCTGGCCGTCGAGCTCGTGTCGCTCGCCCGGACGGTCGACCGCGTCGGGGTGCTGGGCGGTGAGCCCGCTCGGCGCTCGTCACGGCGACGCGAGGAGCCGGCCGACCGTGTGCTCGACCTGGTCGACCGCGGTGTGGTCGCGTGGCTCGACCCGTCGAGGGAGTGCTCGGCGGACGTCCTCGTGGTGCGGGACCCCGAGCTGCTGGTGCTGCCACCCTCCCGGGAGACCTGGCACGTGCGCGCCGAGCGCGTGGTGCTGGCGGCCGGAAGGGCGCCGCAGTCCGACGACGGGCTGCTCTTCGACCCGACCGACGTCGAGCGAGCGGCGCAGGTCCTCACCGGCGCCTCCGAGGTGCAGTGGTGGGCCGCCGACACCGACGTCGTCGCCGGGCTCGCGGCGTGGGGGGTGGAGGTCACGGGTCCTGTCGGACGCTGGGAGGTCCTGGGGCCGGTCCGGTCGCCGCAGCCGGTAACTGGGGCGACAGTCGTCGGCCTGCTTGACGACCTCGCGAGGCCCACGGGTGCGGGAACCGGTGCGGGCACCCGCCCACGGGCGCCGCACGGCGTGGACGCGCGGGTCCTGGGCCGAGGCCGAGGTGGCGGGTGGGTGCCGATCGACGATCGCCGCGTGGGACGTCGCGCGTTCTCGCGGACCTGCGACGTGGTGCTGGTCCCCCAGGACTGGCCACGACCCGATCGCGACGCGGCCTGGCTCGACGTGCTGGAGGAGGGGGCCGTGCCGGTGCTCTCGCCGGAGCGGGAGGTGGTGCAGACGTTGCACGACCCCGCCGAGCGGGATCGGCGGCGCCGGTCGCTGCTCGCCGAGGCCGCGCGCGACTACGACGCCGCGTGGGCCCGACGCCTCCCCGAACTTCTGCGACGATGAGCGGCATGGACGCGCTCTCGCCCCGCCCGCTCGCCCTCGTCACCGCCATCCTCGTGGCGGTGGGCGTGGTTCCCCTCGCCTGGGACTGGACGACGCCGGCCCTCGCCGTCGTCGTCGTGCTGGCCGGCGCCGCCGTCGTGGTGCCCGCACTGCTGCTCGCGCGCCTGCGAGCGGCGGTCGCGGCCGCGGAGACGTCGCGCTCGCGCGACGTGGCCCGTCTCCTCACCGACCTGGCCCGCCTGGAGGCCCGCCGCGAGCTTGACTAGGCCAGGTCCACCACGACGGGGGCGTGGTCGCTGGCGCCCTTGCCCTTGCGCTCCTCGCGGTCGATGAAGGCACCCTCGACGCGCGCGGCCAGCGCGGGGGAGCCGAGCACGAAGTCGATGCGCATGCCGCGCTTCTTCGGGAACGCGAGCTGCTGGTAGTCCCAGTAGGTGTAGGTGCCCGGGCCGGGGGCGTGCGGGCGGACGACGTCGCTGAAGCCGGTGTCGACGAAGCTCGCGAACGCGGCGCGCTCGGGTGCCGACACGTGGGTCTTGCCGTCGAAGGCCGCCATGTCCCAGACGTCGTCGTCCTGGGGAGCGATGTTCCAGTCGCCGGTGAGTGCGATCTGCGCCTCGGGGTCGGCGGCCAGCCAGCCTGCGGCGTCGGCGCGCAGGCGGTCGAGCCACTCGAGCTTGTAGGTGAAGTGCTCGTGCTCGAGGTCGCGGCCGTTCGGGACGTAGAGGCTCCACATCCGCACCCCGCCGCACGTGGCGCCCACGGCGCGCGGCTCGACCACCGCAGGGTCGCCGAACGTCGGCTGCTCGGCGAACGAGGTGGCCACGTCCTCGAGGCCCACCCGCGACAGCAGCGCCACGCCGTTCCACTGGTTGAGGCCCACGTGCACGTACTCGTAGCCCATCGAGCTGAGCTCGAGCGCGGGGAACTGGTCCTCGCGGCACTTGGTCTCCTGGATGGCCAGCACGTCGACGTCGTGCCGTTCCAGGAAGGCCGTCACGCGGTCGACGCGGCTGCGGATCGAGTTGACGTTCCAGGTGGCGATGCGCACGTCCTCGAACCTACCAACGTCGCTCCAGTCCCCCCGTTTCGGACACCTCCGGGGCATCTCGACCGGACGATGTGCCCCGGAGGTGTCCGAGACGTGGGCTGGTCAGTCGAGGTCGTTGCGCTCGAGGCGGGAGGTGTCGGCGACGCCGGTGCGGAACGCTGCACGGGCCACCATGTGGGCCGAGACCGGGGCGGTCACCAGCTGGAAGAGGGCGACGAGGCCGATGATGGCGAGGGCGCCGGGGTCGCGGATGCGCAGGGCCAGGCCGGCCAGCACCAGGAGCAGGCCGAGGGTCTGCGGCTTGGTGGCCGCGTGCATGCGGGTGAGCACGTCGGGGAAGCGCACCAGGCCGATGGCGGCGATGAGCGCGAGCGCGCTGCCGACGAGCAGCAGGGCTCCGGACACGATGTCGACGATCAGGGACGTGGTCATCGGTCCTCCGGGGGTGCGTCGATGTCGCGTGCGGCGAACCGCGCGATGCTGACCGAGCCGAGGAAGCCCACGAGCGCCAGGGCCAGCAGCACGGGGGCGGTGTCGACGTGACCGCTGATGGCGGCCTCGACCCCCACGGCGGACAGGCAGGCGGCGACGAAGACGTCGGCCGCGACGGTGCGGTCGAGCATCGTCGGGCCGCGGACGATCCGGACGAGGCACAGCACGCCGGTGACGGCGAGCATGGTGGCGCAGGCGACGGCGACGGGGATCACGAGGCGGCCTCCTGCACGGTGCGGCGGTAGGCGTCGCGCTCGTCACGGGGGGCCCACGCCTCGACGACGCGACGCTCCTGCTCGTGGACCGCGGCGATGGCCCGCTCGACGCGCTCGGGGGAGCGGGCGTCGAGCACGTGGATGTAGAGCGCCGGCGCCTCCGGGTCGAGCTCGACCAGCAGCGAGCCCGGGACCAGGGAGACCAGCTCGGCCGTGGCGGTGAGCAGCAGCTCCGAGCGGGTCACCAGCGGCACGCGCACGACCGCGCTCGGCGGCGGCGCGGACGGGCGGACGGCGAGCCAGGCCACCTGCACCGACGCGCGCAGCATGTCGGCGGCGAACCGGAGGACCAGGGTGGTCGTCGGCCACGGTCGAAGCGTCCAGCGCCAGGGTGCCCGCGGGAAGGGGAAGAGCAGCAGCACCAGCACCGAGGTGATGAGGCCGCCGAGCACGAGCGTGGGCGTGACGGAGCCCCAGAGCAGGAGCCAGACGACGGTGAGGCCGAGGACGACCCGCCAGCGGGGCATCAGCCGCCACCTCCCAGGACCGCCGTGATGTACGGGGTGCGCTGCAGCAGCTCGACGGCAGCGGCGTCGGTGACGCCGAACAACGGCCCGGCGAGCACGGTGAGCGCCACGGAGGCGACGACGAGCGCGAGCGTCGGCAGTCCCATGCCGAGGGGGAGCCGCTGCTCCTCGGCCAGGCGCTGCCAGGCCGACGTCGCCTGGAAGCGGGTGTTCACGTCGCCGCCCCCGTGCATCGCACCGTGCGACCACACGTCGGAGCCGTCGTCGACCACGGACTGGGCCAGGTCGTCGTCGACCGGCTGCCAGAAGGCGCGGTTCCAGACCTTGGCGATGGCGTAGAGCGTGAGGAGGCTGACCGCGACGCTGGCCACCACGGCCGTGACCGCGAGCCAGTCGCCCGCCTCGATGCCGGCGCGTCCGAGCGCGACCTTGCCGAGGAAGCCCGAGAACGGTGGGATGCCGGCCAGGTTCATCGCCGGCACGAAGAACGCGACGGCCAGGATCGGCGCCGACCGTGCCAGCCCGCCGAGCCGGTCGAGGTTGGTGGTGCCGGTGCGGTACTCGATCAGTCCGGCCAGCAGGAAGAGCGCCGTCTGCACGGTGATGTGGTGCGCGATGTAGTAGACCGCGCCCGACAGCGCCAGCTCCGTGCCGAGCGCCACGCCGAGCAGCATGTAGCCGATGTGGCTGACGAGCGTGAACGACAGGATGCGCTTGATGTCGGTCTGCGCGACCGCGCCCAGGATGCCCACCACCATCGTGAGGATCGCTGCCGTCAGCAGCAGGGGTCTCATCGAGTCGTCCGGGAACAGCAGGGTCTGGGTGCGCACGATCGCGTACACGCCGACCTTGGTGAGCAGTCCGGCGAAGACGGCGGTGACGGGCGCGGGCGCGGTGGGGTAGGAGTCCGGCAGCCAGGCCGACAGCGGGAACACCGCGGCCTTGATGCAGAACACCGTGAGCAGCAGCAGCTGCAGCATGTGGGCGACCGCCGGGTCCAGCTCACCGAGCCGCTGCGAGAGCTGCGCGAAGTTCACCGTGCCGGTCGCGGCGTACACGCACGCGATGGCGATGAGGAAGACGACCGACGACAGCAGGCTCACGACGATGTACACCGTGCCCGCCCGGATGCGCGCCTCCGTGCCGCCCAGCGTGATGAGCACGTAGCTGGCGGCCAGCAGCACCTCGAAGCCGACGAACAGGTTGAACAGGTCGGCCGAGAGGAACGCGTTGGAGACGCCCGCGCTCAGCACCAGGTAGGTGGGGTGGAACACCGAGAGCGGCGTGTCCCGCCCGTACTCGACGATGCCCTGGCCGAAGGAGTAGAGCAGCACGGCGAGGGTGACGACCGACGAGACCAGCAGCATGAGCGCCGAGAGCCGGTCCGCGACCAGCGTGATGCCGATCTCCGGTCCCCAGCCGGCCAGCGTGAGCGCCTGGGGTCCCTGCGTGTCGGCGCGCACCAGCAGGGTGGCGGCGGTGGCGACGACCGACGCGAGCACCGCGACGCTGACGATCCGCTGGGCGCGGGCGGAGCGTCCGAGCACGAGGCAGAGGCCGGCGCCGAGCAGGGGGAGCAGCACGGGCAGGACGACGAGCTGGGTCACGAGTCGGCCCCTTCCTCGTCGGGGACGCTGGTCTCGGGCTCGTCGAACGTCCCGGACGTCTCGTCGGCCTCGGCCCGGCGGCGCACGAGGTCGTCCTCCACGTCGTCCTTGACGTCGTCGTTGCCGGACAGCTGCCAGGAGCGGTACGCGAGGGCCAGGCCGAACGCGCTGACGCCGAGGGTGATGACGATGGCGGTCAGCGCCATCGCCTGGGGGAGGGGGTCGGTGATGTCGTCGCGACCGACGATCGGCGGCGCCCCGCTCGGTCCGGAGGCCACGAGGAACAGCAGGTTCACGCCGTTGCCGACCATGACGAACCCGACGAGGATCCGGCTCAGGCTGCGCTCGAGCATCAGCGTCGTGCCGCAGCCCACCAGCACGGCGATCGCGATGACGAGGGCGAGATCGACACTCATGTCGTCACCCCCGTGCCCTTCGCGTCGTCGCTCGTGCACTCCTCGGACAGGCCGGCGTCGGTGTGGCCCTGCTCGCCGTGCCGGTCGATGCCACCGCCGAGGCTGCGCAGCACGTCGAGCGCGAGGCCGATGACGACGAGGTAGACGCCGATGTCGAAGGCCACCGAGGTGACCACGTGGACGTCGCCGAGGAGCGGGACGGGGATGTCGAAGACACCGCTCTGGAAGGTGTTGGCACCCACGAGCAGCGGCACGAGCCCGGACAGGGCGGCGATGGCCAGGCCCGAGCCGAGCACGACGCCGGCGTCGACGGGCGCGGCGGCGTCGAGCTCGCGCCGGCCGCCGGCGAGGTAGCGCACGGCGAGCGCCAGCCCTGCGACGAGCCCGCCCGCGAACCCGCCCCCGGGTGTGTAGTGGCCGGTGAACATGAGGTACACCGAGAAGATCATCAGCACGGGGAACACCGCGCGGGCCACGACCTCGAAGACGACGGAGCGTCGCTCGATGTCGAGGGAGGCCGCGCCGGGCAGCCAGTCCTCGCGCTCGTCCGTGGCGCTGGGGCGCGCCCGACGGGTCTCGCGGTGGGACTGGGCCCGGTCGGTGATGAGGAAGATCAGGCTCGCGATGCCGGTGGCGGCCACGACGAGCACGGCCAGCTCGCCGAAGGTGTCCCACACGCGGATGTCGACGAGCGTGATGTTGACGATGTTCTCGCCGCCGCCGAAGTCGTAGGCCGGACCCTCGAACGCCCGCCCGACCGGCGACGCGGTGCGGGCGTTCGCCGCGACCACGGCGTACGCGGCCACGGACAGGCCGGCCGTGGCGCCGATCGCGATGCGCACCCGGCGTGCCGCGGTGAACGGCCGGTCGGAGAAGAACGGCGTGAAGCGGCGCAGCACCAGCACGAAGGTGACCAGCGCGAAGGTCTCCACGAGGACCTGGGTGAGCGCGAGGTCGGGGGCGCCGTGCAGCACGAACAGCAGGGCCGTGCCGTAGCCGGTGACGCCGAGCATCAGCACGGCACGCAGGCGTCGGCGGGAGCGGACGGTGAGCAGTGCGGCACCACAGACGAGGGCCGCCGTGGCGATGCGTAGCGCGTCGTCGGGCTCGAAGGCACCGCCGTCGCCGACGGAGATCGACGGTGAGCCCCACGCCCTGATGGCGGCGCTGCCGGGCAGGAGCACGAGCACCACGAGCACGACACCCAGGTAGACCGGGAGAGAGCCGCGCTGCGTGAAGCCCGTGACCTCGACGCTCGCGCGGTCGACGCCGCGCACGACCGCGTGGTAGCTGCGCTCGGCGTCGGGCAGGTGCAGCCGACGCACGAGCGTCTCCTGCAGGTGCGCGACAGGTCGGCGGAGCAGCCAGAGGGCGATGCCGCCGACGACGGCGGCGACCGACAGCCACAGCGCCGGGGTGAACCCGTGCCAGAGGGTCAGGACGGGCTCGTGAGCGCCGGCGCCGAACGCCTCGGCGTAGGACTCGATCCGCGGCGTCAGGAGGGGACCGGCCACGCCGCCGACGACCGTGAGGACGGACAAGATCACGGGAGATGCCTGGAACCAGGGTCCCGGTGCCGCGACGTCGGTGGGAGCGACGTCCTTGGTGCCGAACGTGCCCCACACGAAGCGTGCCGTGTACGCCACCGTGAGGACCGACCCGACCACCAGTCCCACGAGCGAGACCGTGCCCCAGACGCCGATGCCCGCGTCCTCGCCGAGGTCGACGAACGCCGCGAGCGCGGCCTCCTTCGCCGTGAACCCGAGCAGCGGGGGCAGCCCGGCCATCGACGCCGCGGCCACGAGCGTGACGACGAACAGGACGGGCATGGAACGGGCGAGTCCGCTGAGCTCGCGCAGGTCGCGCGTGCCGGTGCTGCGGTCGACGATGCCGACCACGAGGAAGAGGGTGGACTTGAACAGCGCGTGCCCGAGCACGAGCGAGAGACCGGCGAACGCGGCCGACCGGGTGCCGGCCCCGGCCACCGCGACCAGGAAGCCGAGCTGGCTCACGGTGCCGTAGGCGAGCAGCAGCTTGACGTCGTGCTGGCGCAGGGCGCGCAGCCCGCCGATGATCATCGTCACGATGCCGAGGGTGAGCAGCACGGGCCGCCAGCCGGGGGTGTCGGCGAACGCGGGCGCCAGGAGCAGCACCAGGAACACGCCGGCCTTCACCATGGCCGCCGCGTGGAGGTAGGCGCTCACCGGCGTGGGCGCCGCCATGGCTCCCGGGAGCCAGAAGTGGAACGGGACGAGTGCCGACTTGCTGAGCGCGCCGACGAGCAGCAGCGCCACCGCGGCCGTGACGGCCGGGCCCGACGGCGGGTCGGCGACGATCTCGCTGAGCCGGGCGGTCCCGGTCTGGGCGTGCAGCACGAACAGGCCCACGAGCATGGCGAGCCCGCCGAACGTGGTCACGAGCAGCGCGTTCATGGCCGCCCGGCGGTTGGCCCGGCGCTCGGGGTTGTGCCCGATCAGCAGGTACGACAGCACGGTCGTGAGCTCCCAGAACACGAACAGCACGTACATGTTGTCGGACAGGACCAGTCCGAGCATCGACCCGGCGAAGGCGGTGAGCACGCCGGAGAACCGCCAGATCTCGGGATCGCCCTGGCGGAAGTACCAGCCGCAGTAGAGCAGCACCAGTGCACCGACGCCCGTGACCACCAGGGACATCAGTGCCGTGAGGGGGTCGATCAGCAGGTCGACGTCGACACCGAGCGAGGGGATCCAGCTCCAGCGCTCGACGATCGGGTCGCTCGCGCCCGAGCTCACGTCGAGCGCCCGTGGCAGCAGGTACGCGAAGGACGCGGCCGGCACGAGGGCCAGCACGACGAAGGCGCGACGGTCGAGGAACCTGACCAGGAGAGGGGCTCCCGCTGCAGCGACGAGGTGCAGTGCGAGAAGCCCGATCATTCTGGCCTCACCCTATCGGGAGGTCCCGCATGGCTGCACGCCGTACCGTGGGCGCATGAGCGAGCGCCAGCGAGTGAATCATCGGGATCTCATGCCGCGCGGCTCGTACTCTTCGCTCTTCTCGACG